>DKQR01000143.1 GCA_002471805.1 Fidelibacterota bacterium UBA7303
GATGATGATGAACGTGTTCAGCGGATGATTGAAATTGTAGATCTAGCTTTTGAAGCAGGCATTCCTCAATTTGGAAGTTGCTGGGCGGCACAGATTGCTGTTTACGTGGCCGGCGGAAAAGTTGCCGTAAACCCTAAAGGGCGGGAAATGGGTGTGGCACGAAAAATATATTTAACGGATGCGGGGAAGTCTCATCCCATGTATGAAGGGAAACCACCTGTATTTGATGGATTCATTAGCCATGATGATGAAATTACAGTAATGCCTAAAGGAGCAACCATTTTGGCTTCTAACTATTTCACATCAATACAAGCAGTCGATGTGGCGTATAAGAATGGATCCTTTTGGGCAACACAGTATCACCCGGAATATGATTTAAAAGAAATGGCGCGACTCATCGTGGCCAGAGCAGATAAATTAACCAGTGAAGGCTATTTCAATTCCCAGGTTGATATGATGAATTATATCAATATATTAGAAACGATTGCAAAGGAGCCAAACCGAAAAGATTTACGCTGGATGGCAGGGATAGATGATGATCTTCTAAAGGATAATATTCGTCAATTAGAGTTTGTAAATTGGCTGAAATTTGAAATGCTGAATGACAAATAATATTAAAATGGGGCATACATCAATGATCAGAAGAAGAACATTCATTTTAGTCAACGCTGTTCTTAAAATAGATAAAGAGGCAAAAATCATGAAGAATACTATGACTGCCGCCCTGCACACGGGTGCCCTTTCCCTAATCCTGTATCTGGCCGCCTGTGCGGTGAAACCGGCCATAGATACTGAATATGCCAGCTCTCCCCCGTTGGCCGATGAATCAGTGAAAAAAACCATTTTATTTAATGGGATTGACCTTTCTGGCTGGGAAATACATGGAACTGAAAAATGGTATGTGGAAGGCGGAGAACTTGTTTGCGAAAGCGGCCAAGACCATGAGTATGGATATCTCTCAACCGTCAACCAGTATAAAGATTTTGATCTTTCCTTACTTTTCAAACAGGAGTCCGATGGGAATAGCGGTGTCTTTTTCCGGTCAACTTTCGAGGGCACACTAGTGAAGGGTTGGCAGGTTGAAGTAGCACCGAAAGGTCAAGATACTGGTGGTATTTACGAATCCTATGGCCGCGGCTGGTTAGAAAAAATTCCCGATAGTAAAGAAGCTGCTTTGGCTCAAGGAAGTTGGAATAAACTTCGTGTTAAGGTGATTGACGATCATGTTCAAACCTGGTTAAATGGCATAAAAATGGTAGATTTATTTGATAAGGATATAGGAAAAGGTATTGGCTCCATTGCTCTTCAAATCCATTCTGGAGACAGTGTAAAGGTTCGCTGGCGTGATCTTCACCTTATAGAATTCCATGACACTTAAGGAAATCAATTATAAAATATTAAAGTTATGTCCCAGGAAAATGAAAAATAATGATTGTAATCAAATATTTTCAAGAAAAGTTCAAATAGAAGAATTAAGGTATTCCTATCATCCGAATCGCAAAGAGTTTGAAATAGATTATAATTCCATTTTATATCCGTATAAGTATTATTATTAATTTGATCTTTAACAGAAAATTCCTAATAGTATAAACGTGGCAGTTAAAAATAAAAATGAAGGTGTTTGGCCGGTCATGCTGACTCCTTTCACAAAAGATAACTCTATCGATTGGTCCGGGTTGGACCAACTGATAGACTGGTATTTGGCTGCTGACATCACCGGGCTGTTCGCTGTTTGCGGTTCCAGTGAAATGTTTGACTTAAATGTGGATGAAAGGATATCTCTCGCTGATTATACACTCAAATCTGTCTCAAATAAGGTGCCAGTAATTGTCAGTGGAGTTTTTGGTGATTCATTGGATGAACAAATTGAATTAATAAAAATAATGGATGGTCTTGGGGCGGAGGCGGTTATTTGCCTGGTGAATCAATTCGCAAAAGAAAATGGCCCCTCTAATTCTTGGAAAATGAACGTCGAATATATTTTAAAACAGACTGATAATATCAAATTAGGATTGTACGAATGTCCTTTGCCTTATCATCGTTTGTTATCGATCGAAGAAACAAAATGGGCTGCAGAAACAGGTCGCTTTGTATGGATGAAGGAAACATCTGAAAATCCAAAAATATTTTCTCAAAAAGTTCATGCTGCTCAAAATTCATTACTTAAAATACTTAATGCCGATGCCCGGTTCCTGTTGGAAAGTTTGAATGATGGCGGTGCAGGATATTGCGGGATTGCAACAAATTTTTTTCCAAATCTTCTTTCATGGATGTGTCTACATTATAATGATCAAAATAATTATGTGAATGCATTGCAAGATTTTTTTAACAAAAACCAACCGATTATAGATCATAAGTATTTACAGAATGGAAAGGTATTCTTACAAATATCAGGGTTAGATATTCTTACGGATTGCAGAGTGAATTCATTTGACTTCAGCGATTTGGAATATAATGATTTGAACCATTTGAGGAAAAACATTAAGCAAATGGAACTCGCATTAAATTGAGTCAGAATGAAAATTGATATCCAAAATATCCTAGAGAAAATAAAAACAGTAAAAATTGCCGTATTTGGCGATTTATGTTTAGATGCATATTGGATTTTGGATCCGGACGGCAGTGAAGTTTCAGTTGAAACAGGGCTGAAGGCCCAGGCGGTACGAGAACAAAAATACACCCTCGGTGGTGGGGCAAATATTATAGCAAATCTTGCAGCATTGAATCCCGCTGAAATAAAGGCAATCGGCGCTGTAGGAGATGATATGTTTGGGTATGAAATGCTTCGTCAATTCAAGGATATAAATATCAATATAGATGGCATTGTGAAAAATGACAAACAATTTAATACGATCGTATTCTGTAAACGTTATTTGAATCTTCAAGAACAACCGCGCATTGATTTCGGTTTTCTTAATGAATTATCTGATAAAACATCAAAGCAGTTATTGTCCTCTATCGAAGCAGCACTAATGACGAGTGACGCAGTTATTTTAAACCAGCAGGTCCCAGGGAGTTTGGATAGCAGCAATTTTATTTCCGATTTAAACGTTCTTTTAGAAAAGCATGACCATAAAATTGTTATTCTGGATTCACGGGATTATTCAAATCAGATACATCATGTGATTCTTAAAACGAATGAAGTGGAATCGGCACGACTCAATGGAATTGATGCATCTACTAACGATTCATTTACTGCGCAGGAAATCATTCGATTTGGCGAATCCCTTTTTCATAAAAATATAAAACCGGTCTTTATCAGTCGCGGTGAGCATGGATCAATTTGCGTGGATGAGAATGGTGCCGTGGAAATTCCCGGAATCCATATTGTGGGCCAAGCGGATCCTGTGGGTGCTGGCGACACCATGGTAAGCGCTTTGGCCTGCTGTTTGGCTGCATCATTTTCGCCGGAAGAAGCTGGCCATTTTGCTAATTATGCATCTGTTGTTACTGCCCAAAAACGTTTTCAAACAGGGACGGCCTCAGGTAAAGAAATTATTGAACTCACTAAGAATTCCAGTTTCGTTTACAATCCAGAATTAGCTGAAAATATTCAAAAGGCACACTATGTTAATGGTACAAAAATAGAAATTTGCAGTAGTGAAATAACTACAGGGAGGATCACCCATGCTGTGTTTGATCATGATGGCACAATCAGTATCTTGAGAGAAGGCTGGGAAACGGTCATGGAACCGATGATGGTGAAAGCCATCCTTGGAAATAAAATGGGTGCCGCTGATAAAAAACTGATTGAGAATGTCCGCAGAAGAGTACTGGAGTTCATCGATAAAACCACCGGCATCCAGACCGTCCTGCAAATGGAAGGATTGGTGGAAATGGTTCGGGAGTACAACCTAGTGCCGAAAAATGAGGTAATGGACAAATTTGGCTATAAGAAATCTTACAATGATGCTCTCATTGGCATGGTAAACAAACGGGTTAAAAAACTAAAGAATGGTGAAGTGTCCATGACAGATTATACGGTAAACGGCGCCGTTGAATTTCTTCATGTTTTAAATAAAAAAGGTGTCACTCTGTATTTAGCAAGCGGAACGGATCAGGATGACGTATTCGAAGAAGCCACTCTGCTGGGATATGCCGATTTATTTAACGGCGGAATTTTTGGTTCGATAGGAGACGTGAAAAAATATTCCAAAAGGAAAGTTATCCAAACTATCATCAAAAAGAATGATTTGCACGGAGATGAATTGGTCACATTTGGCGACGGTCCAGTTGAAATGAAGGAATGCCGGAGGGCTCGAGGAATCGCTGTGGGTATTGCCAGCAATGAAAATAGCGGCGTAGGATTAAATCTGGAGAAAAGAACACGTCTGATTCACTCCGGTGCTCATTATGTAATTCCAGATTTTTCCCAGAAGGAAGAACTGATAAATTTATTAATTAATGATTAATTTTGGGCAGGTGCAGAAATAAATGAGTATAATTGTAACAGGCGGTGCTGGAATGATTGGAAGCAATATCATCAAAGGGCTGAATGATGGCGGGAAAAATGATATTATTGTTGTTGATAATCTAAAAGACGGGCAAAAATTCTGGAATTTGACAGAATTAAATATATCTGATTATTTTGATAAAATTGATTTTTTAGATAAAGTCCGGAATAAAAAAGAGTTTGAGAATGTGGAAGCCGTCTTCCATAAAGGCGCTTGTTCTGTTACCACAGAGTGGGATGGCCAATACATGATGGAAAACAATTATGGATATTCGAAAATGCTTCTGCATTATTGCCTAGAAAGAAAAATTCCTTTTTTCTATGCATCTTCAGCGGCTATTTATGGTGATGGAAGTGTATTTATAGAAAAACCAAAAAATGAAAATCCCATCAATATATATGGATATTCAAAATATTTATTTGATCAATATGTTCGCCAAAATAAAACATCTTTTGAAAGCCAAGTGGTAGGTTTTCGATATTTCAATGTTTATGGACCACAAGAGCAGCATAAGGGATCCATGGCCAGTGTTGCTTTTCATTTAAATAATCAAATTCAAGCTGGAGAAAATCCTAAATTATTTGAAGGCAGCGGCGGCTATGGGGATGGTGAGCAAAGACGGGATTTTATTTATGTGAGTGATGCGGTGAATATTAATCTATGGATGATGGAACACCCTGAGGTTATGGGAATTTTCAATATTGGTACCGGGAAGAGCCAAACCTTCAATGAAGTTGCAGAGTCCGTCATAAAGTATCATGGCAAAGGAGAGATTGAATACATTCCATTCCCAAATCATCTTAAAGGAAGTTACCAGAGTTTTACGGAAGCGGATTTAACTAAATTGCGGGCGACGGGTTATGACGGATCCTTCAATACAGTTCAAGAAGGTATAGATGAATATATGGAATGGCTTCATCGGGATTAAGTTTGATAATTATAGCTTAATTATTTTTTCTACAATACTAGATGTACTTTGTCCCGGCCGAAACGGGATAACTTTTATTTCTCCACCGTTCTCTGTAACGGTATCAGCACCAACAATTGTTTCCGCCGAATAATCCCCTCCTTTCGTCAATACATCGGGTAATAATGATTTAATGATTTTTGCAGGTGTTTCCTGATCAAAAATAACGACCAAATCCACCGACTCTAATGCATCCAGAATTACTGCCCGGTCTTCCTGGCTTTGAATGGGACGGGAATCCCCTTTCAGGATACGAACTGAACAGTCGCTGTTCAAAGCTGTTACTAATTTATCACCGCAAGCTTTAGCCTCAGTTAAATATTCCACGTGACCACGATGAAGAATATCGAAACAGCCATTGGTAAAAACAATTTTCTGCCCGGATAATTTCCAATCATTAACCTGTTCTTTTGCTTCGTCCCAGTTATTGGCTATCATTAATTTTTCTAGTTAATCCAGTTCTTTTATAAAAATATTCCGATATGAAACCATTGTCTCCCAATCATGATTCTGCAGGCCTATAAATCCCTCCTGGGCAAAATCCTTGATTTTACCGCGAGGTTCCGCAATCCAGTCAATTACTTTGACACCATTTAGAATTACGGTGATCTTATCACCTTTAAAAGTGATGGAATAGTGATTCCATTCACCGGGGCCTTTCGTCGTATCGGTCATAGGAGGTTCGGCATCATAAATAGCTCCTGTTTGGTGGATACCCTTACCGGCGTGATTTATTTGTACTTCAAATGAATGGCCCACATAATAATTGTCAAAAGGGACACCAGGTATGCGCAGGAAAATGCCAGAATTAGATTTCTTCTGATCTACCATAAATTCCAGTTCCAGTGAAAAATCTTTATACATTTTTTTCGAATACCAGAAAAGACCCATTCCTAATCTGGATTTTAAAACGCCCGTTATATGGTCCAGCTCAAAATAACCGGGACCATAGTGGTTCCAGCCATGTTTGGAAAACCGGCCATTGTTATCTTGGGAAAGAATTTCATTCCAGCCTTTATAATAAGTAATACTATCAATGTATTTTTTCCCTTTTTCAACTGTAGGCATGGGATTCAATACAATTTGTTCCTGCTCCAGTTCTGTGGCTAAAATTCCAAAATAATTTTGGCGGGTAAGTTCAGCCAGGACATCATGGACATTTGCCTTCCCTTCTCCGAAGGGAACTGTATTTGCTTTTTTTGAGCCAAATGCATCCAAGTCTTCTAAATGGATAGCTAATATTCTTCCTTCCAGCAATTTCAGGCCTTCAATAGCGTCTACACCGGTCCGGAGCCAGTGTCCTATATCTGCACAGGCGCCAATTCGTTCATCCAGGCCCTTGATATGATCTAAAACCGTTTGTGGATAGGCATATTTTGACGGATAGGGATGGTTATGGATAGCCACTTGAACGTCATATTTCTTCACCATTTTTTCAATAATGGAATAATCATCATAACTGGGTTCTGTTACAATAGTTTGGATACCCATTTTCTTGGCAAACTCAAATACAACTTTCGCACTTTTTTCATTATTATCGAATCCCACCACACCGTAATTCATCAGTGTAATGTTACGATCTTTCAATGCTTTCTTTATTTGAGCTATATGCTTATTGGATAAATAATGATTGAATTTTACATCCGGTTTATTTTTATCCAGGACCTGCCCCGGGTACGCTTCCAGATAATGAAGATCCAGTTCCTGGAGCATATCCAATGTTTCATAAAACGAGAATTTTCTAAAGGTCCATGCTTGTGAGCCCAGTTTCAAATCCTGAATGCGCGCGTCAGAATAATTATTCTTTGGTGAAGATGATTTTGCGTCAGACGGCAGAATGAATAGAACTGCCACTAAAATAAGAATAATGTATTTTTTCACTGCAATACCTGTTGAGTTATAATTTCTTTTTTGGA
The DNA here is from genome assembly GCA_002471805.1 of Fidelibacterota bacterium UBA7303. Taxonomy (GTDB): domain Bacteria; phylum Fidelibacterota; class Marinisomatia; order Marinisomatales; family UBA1611; genus UBA2134. The sequence continues at coordinate 7,338 of DKQR01000143.1, forward strand.
TTCCACTCTCCCCGAGCAACGGCTGGGATAAACGTATCTAGGTTTTCCGGTGGGAACTGGATGGTTTTCCCCTGCTCTGCACTCATATAGGCTGTCATAAGCAATTCGGTTACATTGACACCGTCACTGAAGTTTTCATCCGGCCTTTTATTTGCCAGAAACGATTCCACCATATGGCGGTTTTCAGCTGTGTAACCGTAGACTTCTGCTTCATTACTAACTACCGGCATTACACCTGACTCAGCATTTTGTTTTTCAACCAGGTCTTCACCCTGGCTCCCTGTTACTTCCCGGCTGAAAAATAATTTTAGATCTGTGTCCAGTGTATTGACAAACATGGAATATTCCGGCCCAAAGAGTTCCATGCTTAATCGCAGGCCAGCGCCTACAAAACACCAAGATGTCGTCGTCTCTACAATAAGATTCTGCCCATCTTCCGTTTGATATTCAATTAAGGAACGGGCAAAATCTTCCGAAGGACGATTTCGATAGTCCAATTCCCCACCGCTGTTTTCAGTTAACTTTTCTGCATATTTTGGTCCCTGCCATTTTAAACAGGATGCATAAGCATTTACGCTGACTGGTGTAAGAGATTCACGCGGTGCACCAGGAGCTGTAAGCATAAACCGGGCTTCTTCGACGGAATGACACATCATATCATTCAACACCCCTCCACCTTGCAATTCCCCTTCCCAGAACCAGGGCATATGGGGACCGCTATGCTCTTCAGCTGCCCGAGCTAAATAGGGACGGCCTGTCGTTGCAGCACCTCGAGCCCAGATAATTTCCTTGCCGCGGGTAATTGAAGGGGAGAAAATCTGGTTTTCTAAATACCCATCCAAAAGACCTACACTTTGGGTCAATTCCATCACCTTTTTTGCTTCCGCTACATTACGACCCAAAGGTTTTTCACAGGTAACGCCAACTAACTCCCCTTTACCAGATAAAATGGCGCTGGCGATCTCTTCAAATGTTTCAATCCGGACAAAGTTTGGCGAGCATACCCATAACGCTTGAATGCTGGGATCTGCAATCATCTCTGTAATCGAGTCATATGCTTTTGCATCATTACCAACACCAATAGTCCGTGCTAAGGCAGCAGATTCCTCGGCTGATGCTTTTGTACGGGACACGACTCCCATTACATCTACATCGCGTACAGCAATTAATGATTGAATATGAAAACGGGTTATAAAACCACCGCCAATGAATCCGATGCCTAATCTTTTGTGCGTCATTTCTATTCCTAAATCGATTTTAATTCAACTTCTGATGTATTCGAATCATCTTTAAAGAAGAAAAGAAAAATAAAAGCCATCACGGTACATAATAATGCAGGGACAAGGAAAAACTTCCACCAGATTGTATCCCCGGCCGGTGTTTTAAAGGTATCCCAGATATAGCCTGTGAATAAAGTACCAAGATAGTTGCCAACACCTAATGTGAAAAAGGTCAACATAGCCTGAGCCGACGCACGCATATCATCTTTGGCTTTCATATTTACATAGATCTGGGATGTTACAAAGAAAAAGGCATAACCAAATCCATGGAGTGTCAGCGATGAAATAACCACAGGCAGGCTGGGTACCATAAAAAGAAAATAACGAATGGGCCAGGCCAGAATGCCAATGGCCATTGTGATCCTAACGCCAAGTTTTTTAATGGATACATGAAGCAAAAATAGTAAAACAGCAACTTCGGCGATCTGAGCTACTGTTTTGATGGCCGTAATCCAGGCTTCTTCAGCACCCATATCCATTAGAAAGGGCGCCGTAGGAATGTAGTAAAACTGTAATTCCGTAGTTACCACGAATGACGCCAGCATAAAAATAAGGAAGTTGCGGTCCTTCAACAGGGAGAGTGCTTCCAGGAATGCCAAAGGATTTTGTTTACTGTCAATAGGTTTTGTCTTTGGCAGCGAAAAACAAAATAATCCCATTATCGCTGACGCTACTGCAGCAAAAACAAGCAGGTCACTTCCACCAGCCCAGCTTTCCGTTTGCCAGTTGCTGCGCATGAATGTTACCATCCACCCTACAGCAATCCAGCCAATTGTGCCCCACATACGAATCTTGCCAAATTCTTCTTCTGCATTTGTTAAATGACGGAAACAGATAGAATTGGTCAGAGCCAGGGTAGGTGCATAAAACAGACAATAGATAAACATCCAGGTCCACATGGAACTGAAGTCCTGCTGCATAGCAGTCATATATAGGAACACTGCACCGGCAAGATGGGCTATCCCCAAAAATAATTGTGTTTCCATAAGCCGGTCAACAATTTGCCCACCTATAAAAGGGGCAACAATACAACCTAACCACATACAGCCGTAAATGGCAGCAATTTCACTGCCCGCAAAACCAATCTTATTCAAATATGCACCCAGGGCAGTTGTCCATGATCCCCAGATTGCGTACTGGAGAAACATCATTATACTAAACTGCTGCTGTCTATTCATTTTCACTCCTTTTTAATTCTCACTACTCTAATCAATGACCGGATCAATTTAAATAAATTTCCGATTCACGGAATCCCATTCCACAACTTTTTTCTGCAGATAGGATTCAGTAGCCATATGGCAGGTAATCGCTTCTTCGAATCCCCGCTCGATATTACAACTTGTTTCCGTTCCGTGGCGGATAGCATCGATCCATTCTTTCATATGAAGATGAGACGTGTTAAACCGTTTTCCTTCACGATAGGTATATACTAAACCTTTTTTTGCAAAATATTTTGATGTGGCAGAAGTAATACCATCAATTTCTTTCGAACCCGTGGTATAGGTAAACAGCGGCAGGGAAGCACTGACCATGCCCTCTTCCATTTTATCTTTATACCGGGTTGATTGGGGGTCCGGATTTACAGTTAGGTCCCTGCCAACTTCCATATGGGCATCGTGGCCCATGAAAACACGTCCTCTTGATTTCCCGCTGGCCAGTGTGGCACTATACATGTAGGTTAAGTTGCGATCCGGATATTCATATACTACCTGGAATACATCCGGCACATCCCTGCCGTCTTTGTAGAAATAGATGCCACCGGAGGCTACAGCAGTTTTGGGGATACCCAGATCCATAATTTGATTCACCGCATCGTACTCATGCGACAGCAGGTCTCCTGCAAGACCAGTCCCATAATCAAACCATTTTCGCCATCGAAAAAATCTTTCAGCATTAAAGGGAAGTTTGGTAGGCGCTTTGGCTTGAAACTGTTTCCAATCAATCGTTTTAGGCGTGCCTTCCTTTTCAATTTCATATTGCCAGGCCCCTCCAGGATCATTGCGGTTGGTTGTTGATTCTATGAGTGTAATGGGTCCCAATATTCCTTTTTCAACAATGGTTTTTGCTTTCAAATGGGTTTCAATCTGGCGATTCTGATGCCCCAATTGAAATTTAACATTACCATTCTTAACCACATCATAAACGTCCAATGCTTCACTCGTAGTACGAGTCATACATTTTTCACAATATACATGTTTACCGGCTTGAACGGCATCGATGATCATTTGGGCATGCCAGTGATCCGGTGTTGCAATAATGACGGCATCAATATCTTTTGCATTTAATATATCCTGATAATGACGGTATCTTTTTGCCGTAGTTAGTTTTCGTGTGCCTGAGCCCGGTCTATCATCGTTGGTAGATGCAGCCAATCCCTCTTCTGCCCGAGTATCATAAATATCGCAAACTCCATTTAAGACTACATTCAAATCTGTCTGGCCTACAAATGTTTCATAGCCCTTATCCATTTTATTTTCTTCAGCCCGCTGCTTTGCATCGTCGGTCCATTCCGGTGTGGTAAATCCAGCCGCACGTAATAAAGCATGACCGCGTCCGCCATAACCGATAATGCCAAGACGAAGCAATTTCCCGGGTTCTTTCGATGTGATAACTGCCGGCGCTTTTTTTAATTCTCCCAATTCCTCCATAACCGAAGCATTGCGGATTTCTTCCAAAGCGTGTTTCTTAAACAACTTATAAAAAAACACCCCAAGAACAGGAATTGTCCCCAGGGCTTTTATGATTTCTCTTCTCCCTGCATTTTCAACAGATTTATTTTCACTCATAATTAAATCTCCGGGTTAGTGTTTTGATTCATTTTTAAAAATGAGCCTATCTATCCCAACAATAGTACTGGTAGGGAAAACCGTTAAAACATACAGTGCACACATTTCAATCAAATTTTTATTCACAATCATATAACTTCCTTCTGTGGGCATGGAATATTCCAACTCCAGGAACGGTGGATTGGTAAGATAATATATGCCCAGAAGTATTATTCCGGCGATTCCAGCCCAACGGGCAAAACATCCGCAAATAAGACCAAGTCCTATGGCTGTCAATCCCCACATATTTAAAAAATCCACAGCGGCAACCGCAGATGGATTGGTTAATATTATTTGCGTCCAACCGGAAAAAATCCATTTTGATTCCATGAGAAATGCGGCCGAAGACCAATAAGAATTCGTGATTTTGGAAATGCCTTCATACAAAAAATGCCATCCAATAAGTACACGAAGGGAGATTAAGCCATATAGTTGAAATTGATTATAGTTTATTTGATTTCGAACCGGAGTGTACATTTTTTTATCATCATATTGATTTATTGTTCAGTTAGACTTGGAGTGTGAAAAGGACATAACAGAATTCATATTTTGTAGAAACTAATTCCGCTTTGAAACAGTCACCTCATCAAGTTGGTCTCCATTTATATCAATCACATTTAATATAACTTTATTTTCACCTACATCTGCCAAAATAAAATGCTCTTTTTTTATCGCTTTTACGGTTTCCGGTTGAATAGCATCAATGTCATATAAATTGGCACCGCCACCTGCGGTTGTAATATAATGTGTTCCGCCGCTCATGGCATGATGGTAATGGTGGTCGTGGCCGCTGAATACAATTTGCACACGATGTCGCTCAAAAATATCTCCCCAGAACTTCCGTCTCATTTTTGCACCCTTTACACGACTTTTTTTAACACTGATTAAGGGCTGGTGAAAAAATACAAAAATGAACCCGGCATCTTTATAGAGTGTCAAAGTGCGGTCCAGCCATTTCTTTTGTTCCTCAAAGTAGGGTAATTCATGGTTATTCCAGAAAAATTCCCGATTTTCTTTCTTTATATAGTCAGGTGTCTCATACTGGATACCTTCAAGATCAAGACAAATGAACAGGGCATCTCCAACATTAAAACTGTAATACCTCTCATTTCCCGGTAGATGAAAAAAATCATAATAATATTTAGAATCCTTTTCATGATTACCTAAAGTGGGGAAATAAGGTATTGACCGCATTAAATCTTTTGTCACATCAAAAAATGTTTCCCAATGTTGAATATTTAATCCATTTGCAACCATATCACCCGTGTGCAACACAAATAAGGGTTCTTTTTCAATAATTCTATCTACATTTTTGCTATGGACATCGTGACGGGAACGCGTATCTCCTAATACAGCAAATTGAAATGGTTCAAGACCATCGGGAAATGTCAAAAACTTTCCCATGCTTTCTGGGTTGTTTTGGCCCGAAATATCATAGGTATACCAGGTATTCGGTTCAAGATTAGGCAATATCATTTCATGGTGTTCATAATACGACAGGAGTTTTTTTGCACCGAAAATTTTTTTCAAACTAAAAGCTTCTACAACTACCGGATTATTTATTTTTGTTGCCCAGCAGACCACTGCAGAATTACTGGTCACATTCTGTATATAAGGTCCAATAGTAATCTCCGGAAGCTGTTGACAAAATATAATAAAATGAAAGAAAAATAGGATAGGACAAGTTTTTATTTTTAAATAATACACAAAGTATTTCCAACTATTTAATGAATACAATTTTACGAATAATAGCATTTATTGCAATCATAATAGGGTCACTATTTTTTGCAGAAGCATTAGTCATCTTGAGAAATATTAAGTTATCTAGGTCTAGATTTATTTTTTAATAGAAAATATTGATACTTACTGGGTTTAATAAGTACATTGCACCAAATTCTGTATATTTAAAAAGCATGTTGCAAGAGCAAACTAACACATCCAATCAGTTAATTCCATGCATTATTGCAGTATTAATATTCGCCTCATTTACTGTTGCCCAGTCATCCGATAGAACTCAAAGTATCTCTTTTTATTCCGGTGCAGGCATTCCCGTTTTAGGTTTAAACGACTGGTATGGTTCAACCCCAATATTAGGAATTCAATATGCTTATAGAAGTAACGATAAAACAGATATTATTTTTGAATTCCATTATCAGAAATATAATCATGGATCCATTGAAGATCGGCAATTTCAGTGGATAATAGATTATAATTATTACTCTAGCAGCAAATCAAATGCCCATATGATATGGAATGATTTTATTCTAAAGACACAAAAATATTTAAATAACAAGCAAACACAAATTGCAGGAAAAACGATTGTACCTTCCTTTTCTTATGGCATTGGATTTTATAATTATGCTCATCGTGTAAAAGGTTTAATATATCCCGGCCAATATACCCAGCCACTTGACGAAACTTACCTAATGGACCCAATCACGGACAGGCGTGTTGCCTGGGGTGGGAATCTGGGGATTGGCGGATATACTTCATTCAATGAAGCCATGAATCTCCGCTTTGGCCTCAATTATCATGTTGCAGTTGGTTATATACGTGCATTTGAAGATTGGGATTTATATGAAGTATTGCCATTACAGTTTTTTACAATGGAATTAGGGATTGTATATAAGTTTTAAATCAATATAACAAAACAAACAAGGAGTACAAAATGAAGAGAACGTTAATAGCTTCATTGATCCTGATGCTAAGCATAAATATTATTTATGCTGGGTGGACTGAAACCTTCGAAACAGCTGCCACTCCAGATGGACAAGGAATGATCGCCAGTGATATCACTTGGGCCTGGTGGGGATGGGGATCTGCCGCAGTTGCAGATGGAAGTATGATGTTAGTTGGTGCTGATGATCCATTCGGCAATGTTACCAGCTGGATACAAACTGATCAAACCATTGACGCCAATGCGGAAATAACACCTGAATCTGTAACCATGTATTTGAAAATAAAATTTACCACAACTGGTACCCCTACAGATGGAGATCAAATACATATTTGCGTAGCTACAGACCCTAGTTTCTTAACAAACCTGAATGTATATACGATTGTATCCTCACCTGTTGGCATAATTGGCCAGTTTTACTTTGCTGAAAACGCTTCAGTTGGTGTTAACCATCCCGCTATTGCATATGATGTATGGTGGTGGGAAAAAATAGTTGTGGACGGTCAATCAATATCTGTCTGGGCCTATGCCGATGGCGGAGCCCCGGCAGATACGGCAACATATAGTTACACAGCTGATAACGTCGCCATAGGTACTGGGATGCCTTCTTTGATCATTGCTGGAGTAACAGATGATGATTCGTCAACTGTTCTCATCGATGAGATCTGGTATAACGAAACACCGCCTACGTCTGGTATTTCCGATAATGACCCGATTGCATCCAATTACAAACTGGGTCAGAATTATCCCAACCCCTTCAACCCGATAACAAATATCAGTTACACTGTTCCACAAGCTGGGGCAGTAAAACTTGCTGTATTTAATGTACTGGGAGAAAAAGTGAGCACACTAGTGAATAATGTGGTTACACCGGGCACACATACAGCTACCTGGGATGCGGGGAATATGCCTTCGGGTGTATATTTCTATCGCCTTGATGCAGGCAGTTTCACACAAACAAGAAAACTGTTACTTATAAAATAATCACTGAAAGGAACCACCCCGCTAGCGGGGTGGTTCCTTCTGTTCAATCTTAAACCAATTTTAAAAATTGTGAAAAAAGTATTATTTATACTCACAATTTTTCTCTCTCTGGACCCTACAATATTACATGGCGGCATTACCGGTAAAATTAATGGCAGTGTAAAAAATCAAAACGGCCAGCAGCTTGCAGGTGTAAATGTAATTTTAGAAAAAACCAATCGTGGCGCCGCTGCAGATAAAAATGGATATTACCTTATTTTAAATGTCGCACCCGGAACTTACAGCATAACAGCACAAATGATTGGGTATAAACCGGTTACTATTACAGATATTATAGTAAACCCTGATAGAACTTCATCAGTTGATTTTGTTCTTGTTGAGGAAGCAATCGCAGGCGAAGAAGTAACTGTTAAAGCCGAAAGACCCAGAGTGGAGGTTGACCGGACATACAGTGAATATATTGTCACTTCTGAAGATATTGAACGATCTGTCATGGTGAAAAGTGTCGGCGAATTAATTGCTTTAGAGCCTGGCATGGATGTAAACGGGCAGGGAATGATCCGCGGTGGTGACATGAATTCTATTGCTGCCGATGTTGTGTACTATGTTGACGGTGTAAAAATGGTCAGCAATGATGGATTAAGCCTACACAATTACACGGGTGTTGGAAAATATGATATTGAATCAATATCAATTATCACTGGCGGCTTAAGCGCAGAATATGGAAATGCACAAGCTGGGATAATTAATATTGTAACCAAGGAAGGAATGGATACGTTTCACGGTAATTTTGAATACACAAATGAATTATCAGGGAAGCATCACTGGGGGCCAAATTATTTCCAGTCAGCGGATCACAGAGGCCATATGCAATGGAATGAAGAAGAATGGGTAAATGAAATAGATAGTTTAACGGGTGAACGGATTCACAAAAGAATCGATTATGTGCAAAATTGGGGGTATTCTGTCCAAGGGAGTATCTCGGGGCCCCTCATCAAAGGAGTCGGACTTTTCCTTGGAGGGAGATCAAATTATGGTGCCGTAAATGGGATCAGTCCGCTTACACATTCCACCGATAATTTTGACGGGACCTGGAAACTTTCTTTTAATCTACATCCAAAAATTGCAATCAAACTTGGAGGCCTGTATTCAACAAGTTGGGAGTTCAACTCCGGAGGCACGGCCGACTCCAGAGGTACAGGGAAAAATATTTTTCTGCCCATGGATCGGGCAGCAGCAGGTAAAACAGTAAATACTGATCAAATGAATTACATTTCATTTACACATATGCTATCTGAAAAAACATATTATGAATTGCGTATTTCAAATTCTATCACAAAGCAAACAAATGAGGACACTCCCGATTCTACGACAGAGATCAGAACAGACAAAGATGATTGGTTTTATCTGCAGCGAGATATTCACGCATTCAATAAAGGTGTGCGGGAACGATTTGCTATGAAATTTGATTTATCAACTCAGATAAATCAAAATAATTTGCTGAAAACAGGATTTGACTATACTGATTACAATGTTTCAGCTTTTAATTACTCTGACGTATTAAATAATAGATCCTTATCTTATATTGGCAATAATCACAAAGTGGCTTCTCCCATAAGGCCTAAACAACTGGCCTGGTATATCCAGGACAAGATGGAATACAAGGGATTAGTTGTGAATGCCGGAATTCGAATGGACCACTTTGACCCGAATATTGATTATCCGGTTACCACAGCTATGGGCGCATCTGATTACTTTTTTAATACATTTACCCGTTTTAATTATGATTCATTAGCAACATTCGGTCTTTTGAAACAAGTGGAGCCAATCACAGCTTGGAGTCCAAGGATTGGTATAGCGCATCCTATTACCGATCGATCTATGATTCACTTTTTTTACGGTCATATTTACCAACTTGCCAGCTTTTATACTTTGTTTGGTGAACGCTGGTCCAATGACGGAACGCATGACTATGATATCAATGAAAATGGGACCACAGATCTAACAGAAGAATACAATGCGATGCGAGAAGGAAATTTTGGGAATCCAAGACTGCAATATGAAAAAACCATCAGCTTTGAGTTGGGATTTGACTGGAATTTTTACTCCGATTATGTACTGGCATTGTCAACTTTTTATAAAAGTTCTAATAACCAAGTTTCCAGCCCGGGTGCTGTGCAGTTGCAATGGTGGGATCCGGCAAAACAAATGTTCGATTTTCAATTCACCCATATGGCCGGAAATGGCATCCACGAGGATATACAGGGGTTTGAACTGAGTTTAAGGAAAAAATTCAACAAATATTTCGGTTTCACTGCAGCCTACAACTTGCAGTGGGCTGTTCGGGGTGAAGCAGGAATGGGAAGCCAATTCTGGATACCGGATTCTGCTTTTGTTGTTGATGGAAAATTCTGGACTTTGTATGACAGTAACGAAGATGGATCTGAAAGCGCCCGGCCATTATTCCCATTTTTTCTGGTTAATTCATATGCCGACAAGGCTAATAAATTTATTGATTCTCTCAAAACATTGGGATTGGATCCGCAACAACTAGATTCAACCGGATTGTGGGTTGTTGAGTTCTGGGGCGGCACCGAAGAAGAACCCAAACCCGATGCAGATATCCGTAGTTATGGAAAAATTCAATTATTTGCATCTACACCGGAAAAATTTGGTCCCCGGGGATTACTGGGGGATATTACAATCAATATGATTTACAAGATGTCTACCGGTACACCTTTTAATTATTCACCCCCAAATAAACCAAATGAATGGCGCAATGGCCCGCTCACCACCAGGACTGATTTGAGTTTTGAAAAAATATTTTTTAAAAAAGGATTATCCCGAACAACCTTTTTTATTCAGATATCCAACTTGTTTAATCAGAAGGATGTCCGCGGTGATGGCAGTTTTAGTTCTATTTATGGTGCGGAGTTCATCCGCTGGGGGATGCAGACACCACGGCCGGATAATGAACTGTATCAACAATATGGTGACTTTTACGGCAATTCCCGCTATCATGGTGCCCCAAGAGAAATTAAGATTGGGGTTCGTTCAGCTTTCTGATGATATAAGTATTTATAATGAAGGGTAAATTGTTTCACTTAATTATTTTTTCAATAGTCTTCATGGGATCAAATTTTAAAATTATCGCTCAAGCGGATCCAGTAACTGGATACGCTCCTAGACTCTTAACAAGATCAAAACTTTGGGGAACTTTCAGAAGCAATGGACTTCAAGGAGGCGGAAATACTCCCCGGTATCAAAGCCATGATCAAACCACATTAGAATATCCCGGGAACGCCGGACGGGCACAGGACTTCATGGAATATTGGCTTGATATTGAAGCAGTTGTTTCAGGTGCGCCAAATATCTTGGATGTGTCTCGAGTGTGCAACCCGCAAAATGCCAGAGGTATTGGAATTTGGGTTTTATCTGTAGCAGGCGGTGACACAATGGTATCTTATTCGGGTCCTCGTGATGTTACGGATGATATTAATTATAAACGATATACCATGAGCGGTTCACTGGAAGAAGCACTGGGAGACTCATCCTGGCCAAATATTGAGCGATCAAACTATTCACCTTATCATTATACAATCCAGGGTAATGAACCCATAGAGATTCACAACTATGTCCATGGAAAGTATATTCCCAATGATGAATTTCCTGAGGAAATAATCATCAGCCAGTGGGAAAATAAAATGGGCTTAACCATGACCCGCAAAGCTTATGCCTGGAGTTACCAGGAATACGATGATTTTATACTGCAGGAAATCATTTTTGAGAATACCGGATCAAAGAACCTTACTGATACTTACTTTACATTTATGAATAGTTTTAGCGTGTCCAGTGGCGGGCATCAATGGGCAGTTGGTTACGGTATGGGCTGGGGGGACTGGAGACACAACAATGAGCCAGCACAGGACGACTGGTTTTTGTATACTGGCGCGCCAAATTATGAGGCTGATAATCCCGAAAGTACAGCTGTTTATAACGATTTAGCATTTTGTTATCAACGGGATGATGATGGAATTATTTACCCCTACGACGATACCGGACAGCCATTCGTATCATTATTATCAAATCTAAACGGTTATAACCAGTACCAGGGCCAGTCAGAGAACCAGCTGATGGGTTATCAATACATTGGTTTTGGACCGATCGATCTACAGCCGCCATTCAAAAACGATCCTGGTGAAACTTATGTAGAGCCAGAGTTACCTAATCAGCCCTATGCGGTAAAATGGTGGAAAAGCGGCAAGAGCAACCAAGAAGATTATGATGAACCTACGCAATCTAGACACACAGATAGAGAAATGTATAAAATGATTACTGATACAACCGGGGGTGCAATTTCTGAAAACCCTGATTCATCCATGCTGGTTACTCATGCCATGGTTTTTGGCCCTTATTCCTTAAATCCAGGTGAAAAAGCAAAGATTGTTTTTGCCTTTGCAGCCGGTTCTGGCGCAGACTGGCATAATAAAGATGAAATCACCTGGTCACAGGAACAGAATGCAAAACTGGAATTAAAGGATGGAGAACATTCAATAATCAGGAATTTTAAGAAAGCCCAATTTGCTTATAATATGGGATTTGACATCCCGGATCCTCCCCCGGATGTGGAAGTTGCTTTCCAGAATAGCCAATCTGGATATATGATACTCACATGGAACGATGAAGCGGATACAGCAAGAGATCCTGATTACTCCGGAGATGAAGCACTAGATGTCAGGGGGTACCGAGTTTATCGTTCATGGCCGCCATCGTTTGACTGGCACTATGGCCCCTGGGAATTTGTAACAGACATTCCTTTAAAAGATGAAAAATATTATGATCCCACTGCAAAAAAATACACGTTTGTTGATGAAGAATCTTTTGCCGGCTATAACTATTACTATAATGTTCGCACCTATGATAGCGGACATAGTCATTGGGTTGACAATGAGGGTGTTGATCATGGGCCTGTCCCTGCCCTTGAAAGTGGTTTTGCTGCACCAGAACAAAAAAATATGATTGCTGAAACACCATTTCAGCCATCTGCACCTGTATACGACCAGATGTCAGAACAAATCAGGATTGTACCGAACCCTTATAGATTGGACTTCAATGATACTGCTCACATGTACCC
>DKQR01000013.1:0-129 GCA_002471805.1 Fidelibacterota bacterium UBA7303
CGGATTCGGATAATTCCCAAACAATTCAAATGTTTGCGCTACAGGGGCATTCTTATCCACAGAAACAGTACCTGCGAAAAGGAACTTCGGATTCACCCGCTGGGTTGTATTATCTGGAATACAAACGTT
>DKQR01000013.1:447-7379 GCA_002471805.1 Fidelibacterota bacterium UBA7303
TCGATCTCGAAAGTCAAGCGTCCACTACAATCTGAAGGGTCACCATCCGCGAGGCATGCTGGGTCAAGATCATGATCTGAATCATTTACATTAATTCCATTTGCTGTAAGAAATCCCAAGGCAGCAACAGTACCTGTATAAAGAGCATCTTCAAAGCATCCTTCCGTATCAAAACCTGAACTTATTAGACATTGAGTGAAACCCGCTGCCAAATCCGCCGCTAATTGTGTACCGTAAGTAGCAGCTGTTGCGCTGTCAACAGTGCCTCCGCTCATCACATTCACAAGATAAAGAAAACCAGCCAAAGCAGCTCCTTCAACATCAGTTTCAGCAGTGTCAAGAACAGTCTCTGCTCCTGCTTGAAAAAGACCGGCAGCAGCTAACAGATTGTAAGTGAAATAATACCCGGTAAACTGGAATAATTCGTCACCGCTGAATGGTACACCATCGGATCCGGCGGGATCAAACAGATATCCAAAGTTGGCTTCAAATGGTGCTTCAGCACCTTCTATTGCACCATTTTGGTCAATATCCACTCCTGATGCACCGATGGCTACTGCATTTGTTGCCGGAACATGAATTGTAATGCCTGCCGCGGCCGCGGCCGCGGCTGTCGCAGCAATGGTTACACTGTCGGATGCAACAGTCCCAATTCCAACACTGCCATTGAGAAAGCCATCATCATCTACGCCCAAAGTACTGGCTGTTCCATCATGAGCTTCCCAGTATATTTCCGCAGAGACTGGAGTAGCAAGAGAAGCATCAGTGTAATTGACAGTTAATATTCCCCAGTTTTCCATATCAGTACCCGCGCCATAATCTGTTCCTTCTACCATCGTGGCTAAATCCGGTGCGCCAAACTGGGCAAACACTGATGATAGTGTGATCCCCCAGCCCCTTGTAGATACAGTTGCATCATTTGGATCAGTGATTGGTGATGTTCCAGTCCATGTGCCATTTTCAGAAACAGCTGGAATGGTAGCCGATGTTATGCAATTGACAGTTTCTGTTGTTGGATAGGTACTGCCATCATTAATGGTGAAAGTCCCGCCATCGTAGAGATCAATATTAATTGCAACACCAGGTGCAGTCGGGTCGCCCGTAAGCAAATACCCAAATCCAGCCAGAGCTTCAGGCGTTGTTAATGGAATTAAGGTTTCACCAAGTGTATCCCCGGGTTCATATTTCAATAGGGGGTATGAGAATATAGGCGCAGCTGAACTTGGCCAAGATGCGGTGACCGCATATGATGCCTCTAAACTATCCTGGGCACTTTCTATCTCTCGTACTTCATAGATATAATGAACTGTCACATAGTTCAGTTCATAGTTTCCTTGAACGCTTTGAGAAAAAGCAGTACTGACAAAAAGTACGGATGTAATAACAATATTAACGAGTAATCTCATAGATATCCTCCATTTTTGGTTATTAAGACTGAGTATTCCCTTATTCACAGGATTCAATCCTATCATTTCCGGGTATTGAATGGTGAAAGATATAACGTTGATCGGGATGTATCAAAGACTTTTTGAAAATTCTTCTCAATCCTTTTTTTTTATGCTCCTGCGTCCCCACAGGATCCAAAGACAATATAAAGTCAGGATACTGCCAAAAAAAAATATGCCATTTAATATAAGAGCCTTAATTATTTCATTCATCTTAATTGTTGCCTAATGTTATGTTGGATTAAATTCACGCGCCAAATTAATCATTTTTCTTTTTTTAATCCTTACCAGAATATTTTATGAAGATCGCTGTGCTGATTAAACAGGTCCCTGGTTCAGAATCACCCCTGCCCCTGAACAGCACACAAACCTGGGTAGATGAACCGCAGGTAACCTACACCATGAATCCGCCGGATAATTATGCTCTGGAAGAAGCACTCTTGATCAAGGAAAATGTTGGGGATGGGGAAGTGGTTGCAGTCAGTTTAGGACCGGAACGGGTTAAAAAAGTGATCCGGGAAGGGCTGGCCAAGGGCGCAGATCGGGGAATTTATTTGGAAGAGAATAGTCAGATTGAGACTGATCCTTTATCCATTGCCAGGAGTTTTGCTTCTGTTTTACAAGATGAGAATTTTGATCTGATTTTGACCGGTCTGCAATCGGATGATGCAGGTATGGGTCAAACCGGAGTACTGATCGGTGAACTGTTGGGGCTATCTACAGCAACGCTTGCCGTCCAGACAAATATCCAGGATGAACAGATCCGTGTGAAACGTGAGTTGGAATCAGGCTGGTTTCAATGGGTAAAATTGCCCCTGCCGGCTTCCATCAGCATTCAATCGGGACTGAATACACCCCGCTACCCATCCCTCAAAGGAATAATGGGGGCGAAGAAAAAGGAGATCAGGGTTATTCCTGCCTCGGAACACCAAACCGCTGAAAAAACTCAAACCATTAAAAAAGTATTTGTACCACAGACAACCAAAAAGACAGAAGTGATTGAAGGCAATGCAGATACAGCAGCTGCACGTATTTTGGAAATTCTAAAATCCGATGTGAAAGTATTATAATCCATGGACATTTTAGTTGTTTTAGAGGATAATCACGGTTCGCTGCACCGTATGAGCAGGGAAGCCATTGCCGGCGCTCAACAACTGGGTGAGTCCATAACTGCCTTGGCTATTGGCCAGCATGCATCGCTGCTGGCAGATAAACTTTCCGGGGTAGACCTGGCAGAAGTGCTGACCGTCAGCCATGAACTTGTTTCATCATACAATGCCGATGGCTATGCGGAAGTGGTTAGACAGATCATTGAAGCAGAATCTCCGCAACTGATCATTGCCGGGCACACCTACCAGACCCGGGACTATATGCCCCGTGTCAGCGCGAAATGTGATATTCCTTTCATTCCCGATGTTATTTCCGCTGAAGACGGCTCGTATGTAAAACTTGTCCTGAATTCGAAATTAAATGCCACTGTTTCCGCTTCCTCCGACACTGTTATTTTGAGTTTTCAGTCCGCCGCATACAGCGATGAAGATTTGGTACCGGGATCCTGCGCGTCTCGACCCTTTGAAGTCAACCTGGATACCGCTATGGTTCGTTCAGAAACGGAAGAGCCCTTTCAGGAAGATGCTGGTGATGTGGATCTGGAAAGTGCAGAACTCATTATTTCCATAGGCCGGGGAATCGAAAAGGAAGAAAATATACCTATGGTCTTTGACTTGGCCAACGCACTGGGTGCGGAAATATCTGCCAGCAGGCCAGTGGTGGATTCAGGCTGGATGGAGTCTTTCCGCCAGGTGGGCAGCTCGGGACAGACAGTGGCTCCTAAACTATATTTTTCCTTGGGTATTTCCGGTGCCATCCAGCACGTGGTGGGAATGAAAGGGTCCAAGAATATCCTGTCTATCAATAAAGATCCTGATGCGCCAATTTTTGAAATAAGTGATTATGCTGTAGTGGGAGATCTTTTAGAAATAATCCCTAAACTAATAGAAGCACTACAGACTGAAAAAAATTCATGATTGAACGGGAAGCCCTGGAACTGGATATTCTTTTTGTAGGTGCTGGCCCCGCAAGTCTTGCTGGAGCGATTCATCTTAAACGGCTTTTGCAAGAATCGGGTCAAAATGCCAATATAGGCATTTTAGAAAAAGCAGTCGAGGTAGGAGCCCATTCTTTATCTGGGGCCATTGTTGATCCCCGTGCACTTAGGGAACTTTTTCTCGATAAAAATGATCAAGATTTTCCCTTTGAAGCAGAAGTCTCTGAAGAACATCTATATTATTTAACAGATAATAAGAAAATTCCATTTCCGTTTATTCCTCCTTCTATGAATCACCATGGATGTTTTGTGGCATCACTGGGGAAACTTACACGTTGGTTAAGTGAAATCTGTGAAAATGAGGATATAGATATTTTCTGTGGCTTTGCGGGAACAGAACTGATTTATGATGAGGATCGGATAATCGGCGTTCGCACTGGTGATAGGGGTATCGATAAGAACGGAGCACAAAAACCTCAGTTTGAGCCAGGTGCAGACATCTATGCCAAGATTGTTGTTTTAGGCGAAGGAACACGAGGGAGCCTGACCAAAAAACTTATACACAAACACAATCTTATGGATGGCCGTAATTCGCAAGTTTGGGCTCTTGGTGTTAAAGAATTATGGCAGATGCCGGCCGGCACGGTTCAGAGTGGCTATGTAGCTCATTCCATGGGTTTCCCTTTGGGTCATGATATTTTTGGTGGTGCCTTCCTTTATGGGATGAAGAATGATATCTGGAATCTGGGTCTCGTGGTGGGCCTTGATTATAAGAATCCGGGTGTGGATTCTCACCACGAATTCCAGAACTTGAAAACTCATCCTTGGATACGTTCGAAATTAGAAGGTGGTAAAGTCATTGCTTATGGAGCTAAATCTTTACCTGAAGGCGGTTGGTATTCTATTCCAAAGCTCTCAGTAAACGGTGCTATGCTAATTGGTGATTCTGCTGGATTTTTGAATGGGCAAAGGTTAAAAGGTATCCACTTAGCCATGAAATCTGGGATGCTAGCAGCTGAAACAATTTCTATAGCGTTGGCTGAGAATAATTTTACTGAGATAAAACTGGGAGACTATGAAGATCGTATGAAGTCGAGTTGGATCAAAGATGAATTGTTGAAGGTGCGAAATTTTCATCAGGGATTTGATCACGGACTGTTTGGAGGTTTAACGAATGCAGGAATAGGACTTTTGACTGCTGGCCGCGGATGGGGATTTAAAGATCGTCTTACCAGTGAAGCCGGCCATTTACAAATGGAAAAAGGGTTGAAAAAAGACCGTTACAAAGATCTACAATTTGATGGGACTTACTTATTTGATAAAGTGACAGACATCTATCACTCCGCGACTTCTCACGAAGAAGACCAGATTCCACATCTGCATGTAAATGAACCGGACATATGTATTACGAAGTGTGCTGAAGAATACGGGAATCCCTGTGAAAATTTCTGTCCAGCTGATGTGTATGAAATGGTGCCGGATGGTGAAAATCAAAGACTTCAGATCAATTTTTCAAACTGTGTACATTGTAAGACTTGTGACATAATGGACCCGTATCAAATTATTGACTGGGTTCCCCCTGAAGGTGGCGGTGGCCCTACATGGATTAATTTATAACTCAATTGCCGGATTCCACTTTGATGGTTCAAGTAGTGCAGATGAAAAAGGTTTCGGAAAATCAGGCCTAAGTCTTGGATAACACATTCCAATTATCTTTCGAACAAGACCTTAATTTCAATTATTCATACCAATCCATAGATAACCTCTCTGAGTACGGAAAATATGAATTGTCTTTTCACCCTGAGCGTCCTAAATACCTTGATTATATATCTATTTTTGATGTTGTGGAACCATGCCTTGAGTCGGATGAATTCGGAGCCTGCCTGATCCAGACCCACCGGGCAGAACTGGAAGGGATTCCGATCATGCTCATTGGCCAGCAAAGCGGACCATCCTCCAATTATACGGACCTTCTTGAATCTTTGAAAGATCCTGAAACAGTTCGTACCTGGAACCATGGCATGCCGGTGCCCGCCTCTTACGAAAGGGCGGTAAAGGCCATTCAGCTTGCTGAAGAAGAGCAACGGGTCATAATCATTTTCGTAGATACACCTGGTGCTGACCCCACAGAACAGTCAGAAGCCAATGGCATCGCCTGGCGGATCGGAGATACGATCCATGCCCTGGCAGATGTGAAAGTTCCCACCATTTCCCTGATCATGAATCGTGCCTGTTCCGGAGGCGCCATTGCCTTGACAGGAACCGATGTGACTATGGCCATGGAACATTCAACTTACCTGGTGATCACCCCGGAAGCCTGCTCATCCATTTTATTTCATACACGATCCCGGGCCAATGAAGCGGCAGAGGCATCCCAGATTACTTCAAAAGAAGGATATATACATGGAATCGTGGATGAATTGATTCCGGAACCAAATGGTCCTGCCCATCGAAATAAACAGCAAACGCTGGCATCTGTAAAAACTGTATTGCGGGAATATGTTATGAATGATTCTGATTTCGATCCAAAAACCATTTTTGAAAAACGGGTTGATCGCTGGAAAAAGATTGGACATTGGGAAGAGATCGATCCATCTGAGTTGACTTCCTTTCATCATCCTGTTACCAGACTTCCTGTTCCCGAATCTAGCGGCTACGTCAAGCGGCACGTAAAGTGTTATGACACTGATGGGAACCGCCATTATGATCCAGTATCTATTAAGAAACTTCAAAAAACAAATTACGTTTGTGGCGTATGCGGTCACCGATATGTCCGCCCATCTGCTTGGGACTATATCAATTGGATCGTGGATGATGATTCATTTTCAGAACACGATGAAACCAAGTTGATTGCTGATAAGGACATCCTTGGATTTCCTGGTTATGTAGAAAAATTAAAGGAAACCCGCAGAAAAACGGGACTGGTTAGTGCCATGATCACTGGTAACGGGATCATTCTGGGTAGAGATGTTGTGCTTTGTGCCACAGATTTTGGATTTCTTGGCGGCTCATTCTGTATGAGTACAGGAGAAAAGGTTTGGCGTGCAGCTCAGATCGCGATTGATCGTATGGTTCCCCTGATCCTTCAAGCTGCTGGCGGCGGGGCAAGGATGCATGAAGGATGCTCTTCTATGGTTAGTATCCCTAAGGCACATGTGGCCATCAGCTGCGTGGAAAATGCAGGGCTTCCTGTGGTCACATTAATAACAGATCCAACTCTTGGCGGCGTGGCGATTGGTATGGCCAGCCGGGGAAAACAGCTGTTCGAGTTTAATGCCGGACATATCGGGTTTTCCGGGAAACGGGTCATAGAACAGTATACAGGAAAGAAAACATCAAAAGGATTCCAAACAGTGGATTGGCTTAAAAAGCATGGCCATGCGGAAAGGATTATTCATCCGAAAGATCTAAGGGATGTGATCTATTCGCTCATTAAGAGT
>DKQR01000013.1:7757-8741 GCA_002471805.1 Fidelibacterota bacterium UBA7303
GGATTGGAACTGACTCATTTTATATAAATAAAAGCATTCTTTTAGCAGATTATTCCGGTGCCTCCCCGCCGCGGATCGCCTACTGCTGACGTGGGAGTCACGGCGTTAACACCACCAAAAAACAAATTAATCTCGTTCCATGAATGAAGTTGAATATGATCAGGCAAAGACTCCAATACCATTTCCGGTTCAAAGTGGAGCACACTTCCCTCCAGATGAATCCTGGCAGCGTGGACAGCGGACTCAAGGTCCATATTTTTGACAAAGAAGTTCAGTATTACCTGGGAAATCGCAGACCGGAGCCGGTTACTTCCACCGCTGCCCAATACCATTTCAACTCCTTTCTCTCCCATGACCAGGGTAGGGGATATCATGGTTGGTAGCCGCCGCTGCCGTGGCCATTGGTGAAAACCTTGGGGATTCAAATCTTCCTCACCAAGCATATTGTTCAGCATGACACCCATTTCCGGGATGACGTATCCGCAGCCTTCACCATTGGTGGTGGTGACGCTGGCGGCATTGCCCTGCTTGTCCAGAATGCTCACATGTGTGGTGGCACCCCGGGAAGCAGGATCTTGTTCATTGTGGAATGCAGTATTGCCGGAATTGAATAACTGCAGGTAATGGTTGAATATCCCTGGTTCCATTACCTGAGATATTTGGAATTCATCTTCCGGATCAAGGCAAATTTCTTTTCTGGCAATGGAGGTAACCTGCATTGCCTTTACAAGATTTATGAAATCAAAACCGGAAGCAGTTTTTGATTGTTCCAAAAGCTGCAGGGCAAAGGTGATTAGTGTACCGCCGATTGCGGGTGCCGGATTGGTATAAATGGTTTTCCCTCGGAACTTACTTTTTAGCGGCTGCCTCTCAATTACCCTGTACTGGGCAAGGCATTCTTTGGTTAGAAGACCATTTTCTCCTATGGTGCCCAGAATCAGCTCTGCACCGTCTCCTGCATAAAAGTATCTGGCTCCCTCAGCA
>DKQR01000054.1:0-318 GCA_002471805.1 Fidelibacterota bacterium UBA7303
AACCATAAGTTATACTCTTTCATCTTTCAGCCGGATAATTTTGACTTTATGTTTTTCCGCCAACCACTGTCGCAATAACCGGTGAGTTTCTTCTTCATTGAACCCTTGTCCTTGCAGCTTTTTCTTTTTCTTCTTGAAACTGAAGTAGCCTTCATAGTAATCGCCCTCTCCGATCTGGCAACGCCGTACGATCTGCCAAACACGTTGCTTGGTCAAATGAAAACTCTCAGCTATTTCTTCCAGGGTCCTGGAACTGTTTAAATAATCATCATAAATGCCGAGGTTCCTTTCCCGGTAGAAGATTGCTTTTCTATTGCT
>DKQR01000054.1:683-6070 GCA_002471805.1 Fidelibacterota bacterium UBA7303
CTCTACATCGACAACATTGGGAACCTGGAGTTTGACACAGTTTTCCATGATTTCTTTGATGTTTTCCATTTCTTTCTGTTTGGAAACCCCAATATCCAATTCATCATGGATCTGGATATATGGAACATAGCCTTCTTGCCAGAGATCAAGCATGGCCTTCTTGGTCATGTCGGCAGCAGAACCTTGAATCAAACGATTCAATGCCTTATAGGTATAGGCTCGGATCAAACCTTCCTTGCCCCATTTTTCAACCGCCTGGTTGTAAGGCAATGGAATACTGTTTTCATTGGTTGTTTCATACATGTCGAATCGGCAGCGCCTTCCCAGGATAGTGGTAATGTAGCCTTTGTTGGAAGCTCTGCGCATACAGGCATTAGACAAGCCCTTGATAAAAGGAACATTTCGATGATATTTATTGAAAAGTTCTTCGGCTTCGTTTTCTGATATGCCAAGTGCCTGGGTTAATCTTTGCCTTCCCATGCCATAGGAAAGCCCCAGGTTGATTGTTTTTGCTTTTTTGCGGTCTATTCCTGCCAAGTCAGCAACAATTTGGTGAAAGTCAGCTTTTTCTTCTTGGTATGCACTTACCGCCAGATCCGCGCCTCCCTGTTTGGTCAGGGAAGCATAATGAACCGTGATCCGTGGTTCTTGTTGGTTGTAATCAAACACGCCCCAATATTCTTCACCATCGGGAATGAATAGATCACGAACCAATTTCCCAAGTTCCGGGTCTCGTGCCGGAACCTGTTGCAGGTTAGGATTACTATAGCTGAACCGACCACTGACGGTGCCCCCACTGTCTGAACGCAAAGGATTGATCTGTGCATGGATTCGTCCCTGGTGCAAATGCCCAAAGACCATTTTTTCAATGAAAGTAGTCCTTAACTTGTTCAGTTTCCTGGCTTTTACAATAGCCTGGGGCAGTGCATGTGAATGGCTTTCCAACCATTGAGCCGTGAAACTTGGTGCATTGGTCTGCACTGTTCTCGGATAGGTCAAGGAATTTTTTTCAAAGGCTCTGGCGATTGAGGCAGCAGCCCAAAGATCAATGGGGCCACCAAAATTCTTTTCAATGTATTTGAGCAGATCTTTTTCTTTTTTATGCAAAGATTTTGCTGTTTGTTCAGCTTGATCCTGGTTGACCAGCAGACCGCGCCAGCGCATTTCGATTAACAACGGTAAGATACCGCTTTCCAGGGCATAAATTTCCTCAAGGTTCTGCTCCTTTAGCACCGGCTTGAATTGTTGCCACAGGTTTAAGGTCAGGGCTGCGTCCTGTTCGGCATAGGCTCCGACATATTTGGACGGCAGTTTCCACATTTCTGCTTTGGGGTTAACACCCCAGCTCTTTGCAGCTTCTTTCAACAGCGTTTCGTCCTTGCGTTCACCACAATATTCAAAACCCAAAGAGTCCAGGGAATAACGGTTGCGGTTCTCGTCAATCAAGGGGGCTGCAATCATGGTGTCCTGGATCTTGCCTTGCATTTCAACACCTTCACGTTTTAACCAGCCGACATCGTATTGGGCGTTGTGGAATATTTTATCGCTCGAAGTATTTAGCTGGTCTTGTAACCACTTTAATACAAGGGTTTTGTCCAGGTTTCCACCGCCCTCATGTTTAAAGGGGAAATATCCAGACCAGTCCTTTACTGCCACAGAAACACCAACCACTTCACCATCATTAGTGGCCCAGCCGGGGCCATTGGTTCTTATGTTCGGGTCTCTGGTCTCAAGGTCAACCGCCATTTCCTCAGCTTCTTTTAGGTTTGGAAACGTGGAAGGTGGAGTCCAGGAAGAATCTAGCCCAACCAAGGGTATTTGCACTGGGTCCTTCATTTTTGTTCCTTGTTGGGGAATTTTTTGAGTGTGATTCCTTTCTTGATCTCAGTTGGCAAGACCTGATCTTTATTGGCTTTCCATTTTTCTAAATGTAATGTGGTTTGCCACCGTTGTTTTAGACGTAAAAATATTTTATGAATCATTTTGTTCTCCTCTATTATTAATAAAATCATCTACTAACAGCAGATAACACCTTAAATCTTTTATGTCGTCCATAAGCCCTTCGGGGCTGCGGTCTTCTTTTATTGCTTTAAAAATATCCCAGCCCTGTTTCTTGACTTGGTTTTCAATACGGTCCCATTTTCTGGCCAACATCATAAACGCCCCTACGCCTCCCCTTTTTTTCCAGGAATTTCCGTAAGAATCTTCCGAGCGTATGATTTTATTGACATCGGCAGTGCTCAATGCCATTAATTTTGTTCGACTAAGTTTTTCTTTCATAAAAATTATCTTTACAAATCTTGGTAAAAGCACAAAAACGACAGGAAAATTCAGAAGGAGTGGTGTCAAAAACCTCGTCTGTGGTTAGAGCTAGGCCCCTTGCATGAAAATCCTTTTGCTTTTCTGCTGCTTCCTCGCGGGTGAATGAATATTTGGTTATTTTGTGGTGGTCCAGATACCACAACTCGGTCTGAATGGTTTTAAGTTCTGGAAAACGCTTGAACACACAACAGGCATAAAGGGCACATTGGTTCTTGTAGCCTTCGTTGTATTCTTTGTAGCGTCCTGTTTTGAAATCAATAACTTTGGCGTGAGGTCCGTCCTGGACAAAAGCATCAACAACGTATCGACCCCAGGTATCTTCACCGTCCCAATCACTTTTTTCCCAGCTCAGGTTAAACGCCCATTTTTCTTCAACGCAGACATCTCCTTTTTTGTAGTCTTCTCTTAATTGTTCAAAGCCTTCATAAAACAAATACAATTGTTTAGGCATTTCTTCTAATTCATTTTTAATATATTGTTCAGCCAGCTTATGGATCTTAAGCCCGCGTTCAGCAGCAGGGTGGGATTCTTCAGGGTGCTTTTTGACATAGCGATAAAATGCTTTTTTAGGGCAGCTCTCGTATGTGCTTAAACGACTATGTGACCAACGGTTTATCATTTCAGTAGGCTATTTGAAAATATTTATTTGTCATGGGCTGTATAACATGCAGGTTTTCTTTGGTTCTGGTAACAGCCACATAAAAAATCCTGTTTTCTCCTTCGGGGTTCTTACCCATTTCAACCCAGGAACTATTGGCGATATCAGTGAGCACCAGAACATTGTCCGCTTCTCCTCCTTTTGCACCGTGAATCGTGCTTAATTTAACACGGGGCTTGGTTATTTTTTCTTCTTTTCTCAAGCACGAAATCAAATACTCTCTTTCCTGGATACCTATTCTATCAAATGCTTCATGCCAAATTGTATTGACCAACAGTCCATGTTCCTTTTCCAGAGTGTCCAGATCATATAAAAGATCCTCGTCTGCTGTTTTTAAGTTCTTTTTGCCTCGTTGTATGCCTTTTCCGGCAGACATGCAAGCATAGACCTTTTTAACCTGTTTTAAAGATACTTTGTTATCTTTTCTAAGTGCCTCCCAAGCATATATAGCATCTAACAAAGACTTTCTAACAGAGTAGCGCTCGTTTCTTTGGTAAAAAACTCCGGTAATTTTTAAAAAATCCTCAATAGCGTTCAATGAATAATTGTTTCGGGCCAAAACAAGCCATTCCCCTGAAGACATGTCTATATGTTCATAGGAAGTATGAAAATTGACCGTACCTTCTTTCTCTCTTGGCTGCCATTTTTTTTCGCGTCTGTTTTTGGTGCGAGTAATGATTTTATTGGCGAGTTCGTGTATTTTTTTAGGCACCCTGTATGATTGTTTCAATTGTATTTCCTTGCCCCGTAAATCAATGAACTGCTGAACATCAGCTCCGGCCCAGTTATAAATAGCCTGGTCATCGTCCCCGGCTATAAAAATTTCTGTTGCATTTTCTGCTAATTTTTTGACACATTTCCATTGTAGTGCAGATAAATCTTGAGCCTCGTCTATAAACAAAACATCAAGATCGGGAATATTGGTTGATTCCAGAAAGCGTTCAAGCATGTCCGTGTAGTCATTTAAGAAACGAGAATTTTTATATTTTTCATAAGAACGACAGAACCAATCAAAATGAACCCAATTGAAATCGGAAAAGCCGTTGTTCCATTCCTGTTTGTAAGGCACTCTTTTGTTTCTTGAAATGTTTTCCAAGAACAGCATTTTATCTGCTTTGGTTAAAACAACCGGAGTTCCTTCCAGGGAACTCCAGGAGCCAGTGATTCTTTCTCCTATTATTTCCCCAAATTCTTTCAAGTCCGATTGACTCAAAACATCTGATTTTTTTAAATTGAGCTGTCGATAACACAAAGAATGTATGGTCCTGAAATAAGGCAGATCCTGTGAATCAAGAATAAATTTGGTAGTGGCACGTTCCAGGGCTTCCCTGGCTGCTTTTCTGGTAAAAGCCAGATAAGCAATTCGTCCTGGGCTTGTGCCTTTTTCTAAAAATTTTTCCACTTCATTCAATAAAAAAGTAGTTTTTCCGGTGCCTGGTGGCCCGACAACGATATTCCACATTAAAAACCTTCCTGATCCATGTTCGGTGTATCCAGTTGTATTTCTTCTTCATATTCAAAAGCCGGGATCGCCCAAACATTGATTCCTCTTTTTTTAATGCTCCAAAAACGGTGTTCTGCGCCTAAGTCTTTCAGTTTTGAGGCAATTCTGTTAGACCCCATTTCTGTAAAGCGTTGTTTAACAAGATAACTTTTAAGGTCTTTTAACCTAAAATAAGTAACATGTTCTTTTGTCCATGGTTTCCCTAAGAGAATTTCATCTTTTACAGAGGCTTGTGCCAAGTCTGTGCAAAAGGATTCTAATAATTCCATGAATTGTCCTTCAATAGAAACATCTTTGCTGACTTCTATGATCTCCATGCCGTTTTCCATCAGGTGTTGTACTAAATTTTGCCAACTTTTTTCATTCATTCTCGGAGGCATTAAGTTTAATTGTTCCATGCACACTCTTTGAAAACGCAATTGATTTTGTAATTGTTCCGTGGTCAATTCGATTCTGCGATCACTTATTGAAATGAACCACAGGGGTGGGTCCGTGTTTAGTTTTGCCAGACTGGAAAAGGTTGGAATCCCGTGATCCTCTCCCACTCCATAACGAAAAGTTAAACATTTATTTCTGTTGCAGTAGGAACGAATGGGTTCGGTTGAGCACCGGTAATTATAGTCTTTTTTTTGCAGGGTCTTTATCAAGGCCAAAACCTCCTGTGCAGGTAATGGGGGAGTAACATATTTCCTGTTGTATTCTTCTATTTTTTTATCCCAAGTATCTGGGGTTGCTTTTTTCAGATAAACACCGACATTAAATAACCCGTTGTTCCTGGTTCCTTCCGGGAACCCTTGTTTCAAAAGAATTTTCAAACAAGGCGGTCCTTCCTTTAAGTCTTTTGTTTCAGGAACTTTTATGGATAAGAGTTCCTTATGGGAAATTTTTCTTGCCGTTGCTAAA
>DKQR01000054.1:6442-8696 GCA_002471805.1 Fidelibacterota bacterium UBA7303
CGGGTAGAGTCATCGCCGCCAAAGTAGGGCATATTTAGCCAGGAACCTACATCATTTCTTTGGACCAAAATTTCTCTTTGTTTAGGGTATATTTCAACTCCGCCGTGACCCAAGGCAGCAGAAAGTTCTCTTAATTTATCTTGCATGTCGCCAGCAGGAATAGCCTCTTTTACAAATAAAAAAACATGTGCCCCGCCACTTTTACTGCGACAGACAACCATGGGAAATTTTTGATATTCTATTAAATGGACAACATGGGGAATATCTAAAGGGTAAACATCAATGTCTATACAACCCCAATATACTTGATTATCTTCAGTTATAGGTATGATACCTAGACTATCTTCGCCATTGAGGTGGTTTTCCCAATGTTTTGTCTCAGCACCACCGCTTTTGACTGTTTTTGCTTTTCCTTTTTGTTTGGGTGTCAGTGAGGTTTCTATTTGAAATATACCATGTGCCCTGGTTGAGCCTCTAAATAAACGAAAAAACCTTACTGCCAATGTTTGCAATTCTTACTCCTTAAAAATGGGGGCTTTTACACCCCCATTTAAACCACCCACTAAAAAGGAACGTCCTCTTTGGTTTGCTCACCAAATTCAGGAGAATTTACTGTTACAGCCAAGGCTTTTGCCTGACTGTAAAGTGCTCCATCTGTTATTTTCCCTCTTTCGTCTATTTTCCAACCATACCAAGTGCCTTTGTTGTTTTTCTCCGGCACCGTAGTTAAATGGTAAAGATGACTATAGGAAGCTGGAGTAAATGATTCCCCGTTTCCTCTAGTTATACGAAGTGAGTTCATGTTTGCTAACCAACGCCTTGATTTTTTCAACTGCGTGGAAGCCATGGCAATCATAACCGGTGTGGTTTTGCCATTTTGAACCAACAAAACATAATGGTTTGCAGTGGTTTGAATGTAGTTACCGTTTTGCAATTCATCTTGTCCCTTGTTATTTCTCGTGGTTTCACTCAAAATTCCAGGGTTCTCATGAACAGCAACAAACCCGCCTCCTGCGTCTCTATCAACAAACTCTAAATAGACGCGTTTGTAAGCGAGGGGTACTACTGTAACGCCTTGGTCTCCCCGGCAATACTCACCAGTGATATTATTCATAATATCGCCAACTTGTAGTCCAGGAATGAAAGAACCGTCATTCTCATCAACTTCTTTATTGGTCTTTTGAGCAATCTTCAATTGAGGAATGATTAGATCATCCGGAGTTACGTTTTCTAGTCCAGCACCTGCATCTTCTGCAAAAGTTTCTGCCGAAATAGTGGTTACTTCTTTTTTCGTGTTTTTTGTAGCTTCATTCATTCTTATTTTACCTTTGTTATTTTACTTTTCTGACCTATATAAACATTAAAAGTGTCCAAAGGCAGGTCAGTACCTTTTTCCACTTGCTCCCTCACAAAGGCTTTAAGCGTCATGGGTTCTACCCACTCTTTTTGAGCAGTATTCATCCCTTTGCCGTCAAGTTCGTTAAGGAGAGTTAGTGCAGCATCGTCTTCGTCTCTTCCGAAACTAACCGACACTGTATTTTTAATCAGATCCGCAAAATTGTTTTCACGGAGCCAATCAAAAGCGGTTTCTCTTGTGTCTGGAGTAATTCTGGCACTGTAATAGGTAAGTGTGCTTACTTTGGTGCCGTCTTTTAATTTGAACTCAGACACACCTGCAGCTATTAATGCTTCAGGGAGCAGGTCTTGGGAAATTCTTCGGTGCTTTTCTTTCAGTACCTTCATTTCGTTTTCTTTTTCTTCTATCTGTTCTTCAAGATCTACTTGTGATTCAGCTAAAACAGAAATACTTTGTATTCCTTCATTGGTTACATTTACCTGTTCAGCCTCATCAAATAAAATTTCATTTTTCATGCCTTCACCTCTACTGGATAATACATAACTTCACGCCTGTCCCATTTTAAGAGCTTGACTTGTTGTCTGTTTGCCTGGAGAGCGTAATGAATTGCAAAACCTATTGCAGCCGGATCTCCGATTAGCAATAAAAAATCATTGTCATTAAAGTTTTTCAATGCATTTTTAAGCCGGGCCACAGTAGGAGCAGGACTGAACATCATGTTTTCTCTGGCAGGAAGAATAATCTTCAGGTCTCCATATTTGGACGCAGAAAGAATATTTTTGTTGGGGTCGGGTTCTTGGACTACATATACGGTCATCTCTTATTTCTCCTGTCTTAATAAAAAAGAAAAGCACCCGAAACAAAGAAGGGGTATCAAAGATAAACTACTCTATAGTA
>DKQR01000054.1:9008-10523 GCA_002471805.1 Fidelibacterota bacterium UBA7303
AACTACTCTATAGTAGACGAGTGCTTTTCCATAAAGCTATTATATTGCCTCTGAAGAAAAAAACAATAAATTTTTTTTCATTAATTTTGGAAAATAGCCAATAAGCCAATAGCTTTTTGTGTAAAGTATTGATGTATATAGTAAAAGTGGCTATTACGGATGGCTATTGGCAGGCTATTGGCAAACTCAGTGCCAATATCTTCTTTACTTTTGCCAGGGACGACTATAGACTTACTTATTACATAAAGAAGAAATAAGAGAGATGCTAAATTTTGTATACAAAACAAAACCTTATAAACATCAAAAAACAATACTAGAAGACACCTGGTCCCTTAAGGAACATGCTTTGTTTTTGGAAATGGGCTGTGGCAAGAGTAAAATACTACTTGATAACATTGCCATTCTTTATGGCCTAGGAAAAATAGATAGCGCCTTAATTGTTGCTCCCAAAGGAGTTTATGATAATTGGGTAATTGGGGAAATACCCCTGCATTTACCTGATTATATTTCTCACCAGACTATAAAGTGGTCTCCTCTGGAAACTAAAAAGAACCAAAAATATCGAGAACAAGCATTAAAACAAACATTTGATCTTACTTTTTTAATCATGAATGTAGAGGCTTTCAGCACTCGAAAAGGCACAAAATTTGCTTTTGATTTTTTATTCCATAAGAAAGCGATGTTCGCTGTAGATGAAAGCACCACGATTAAGTCTCCTAAAGCTAACCGTACCAAGAATATTGTCCGTTTATCCAAATATGCTGAGTATCGAAGGATACTAACAGGTGCACCTGTTACCAGGAGTCCTCTTGATCTCTACACTCAATGTGAATTTTTGGACCCAGAACTATTGGGTTACAGCAGTTATTATAGTTTTAGGACCAGATACGCTGAAATGGTCAATCGCACCTCAGGGGGTCGCAGCTTCAAACAGGTAATTGGTTATAAGAGATTGGATGAATTAAACGAGCTGCTTAAATCATTCAGTTCCAGGGTTTTAAAAAAAGACTGCCTGGATCTTCCAGACAAGGTTTACATCACCAGAAAAATTGAAATGACCCCAGAACAAAAGAAAACCTACAATGAAATCAAAAAATATGCTCTTTCAGATCTTTATAACGAACAAAAAGAAAGGCAACAGGTTTCAGTGACTTCAGTGCTGACAAAACTATTGCGATTGCACCAGATTTCTTGCGGTTTTACCACAGTAGATAGTAAAGAGAACATCGCCCTTAAATCAAGACGTTTGGAAGAACTGATGAATGTTCTGGAAGAAATTGAAGGAAAAGCAATTATTTGGGCCAATTACCGATACGATATAAAACGTATCGTAGAGACTATCCAAGAAACATACGGCACAAATGCCGTAGGTTCTTATTATGGCGACACAAATGAATTTAATAGGGCACTCTACCTTAAACAGTTCCAAGACCTTGAATCGCCTTTGCGGTTCTTGGTCGGTAATACACAAACCGGGGGTTACGGGATCAATTTAACTGCTGCTTCAACCGTGAT
>DKQR01000073.1:0-24604 GCA_002471805.1 Fidelibacterota bacterium UBA7303
TCAATGTGGGACTCCGCATCCCCCTTACCTCGGATTACCACCTGAACCAAGGGTTCACTCACATTTTTAAGCCCCGCTGTTGCGGGGTTTTTTATAACTGATTGGTTTGTAATAAATATAAATCTCTTATTTCTAAATACAACGATGGCAATTGTGTACAATTATTATTGCGGACGGAATTTCTGAACTCTTTTCCCTGTTTCAACTTCAGTGGTATACAGGTTGCCTTTAGAATCCATGGCCACATTGTGAATCCACCCAAATTGACCGGCGTATCGTCCAGGCCGACCTAGTGAATCACTGACAACCAAATTGTGCCGGTTAAGAATCCATACCCTGTTATTCATGCCATCGGCTACATAAAGCATACTTTGTTGTGGGTCTCGGGATAATTCAATATCCCAGACAGATCCCATATCCAGCGTTTTTGGCGCTATAAATGCTTCTTTTATAAAAGTCCCATCTTTTTGAAAAACTTGGATGCGGTTATTCACACGATCAGCAATATAAACATGTCCATCATTTGATAGACGTATTGCATGGACTGGACTGCGGAAGGAACTGTCCGGTGGCGCCAAAGATGAATAATCAGGCAAAGGTCTATCATGAGGAACAGAACCATAAGCCCCCCAATGACGTTTGTATTCACCGGTGGTAGCATCAACGACAATAATACGGCGATTGCGATAACCATCAGAAATATAGGCCTCATTATTTTCGGCATCCACAGCTATATCTGTTGGTCTTCCCAGATGTTGTATATCATTACTGCCACCATAAACACCATATTCCCCAACTTGCAATAATAACTCTCCTTTGTTACTCAGCTTAAGCACCACGTCATCCGTATTTCCGGCACCGGCAATCCAGATATTGTCTTCATGATCGATAAATAGTCCGTGCTCGGTCTGGGGCCACTGACCGGAGAAGTTTTTTCCGCCAAACCAGGTCAGCAGGTTTCCCTGCTGATCGAAAGCAAGTACCGATGGAGCAGGTAAGCAGCAGTCGTCCAAAGGTGGATCTTGGGCCAGGCCGGCTTCCTGCGGTGTCAGAGAATTGGGCCGCTGTACAATCCAGATGTTGTCCTTGGAATCGACATCAACCCCAGCCACCTGACCCATTATCCAGTTGTTCGGCAACTGTTTGGGCCAATCTGGAACAACGTCAAATTTTGTGGGAGCCGGAACTGCTATTGAATCCACAGAAGCACAGGTAAAAATAAACAGACATAAAAGCGCGCCAAAGATTCTGTTTACAAAATGTTTATTGATTTTCATCATCGTGAGCCTCGATTAGTTGCAATGGTTCTTACAATGGTTATGTAAAAAATACGATGTTACACTCCACTACCTAATCTATTATAATACCATTTAATTTATTACTCAAACCAAACCTAAAAGGTTTTCAAATTAAATTTTACGCAAATATTATACCTATAGAAATAAGGTCAATATTTTCTCCGTTATCAAATACCATACGCGGAAAAATATCTTTAGAATCTAATCATCCTAAAAAAACAGGCAACAAAATACAATTTTCAAATTAATTCAGCAGAATACGAATAATTAACCCAGGTTCATCTTTCGACTATTAGAAATTATGAGTAGAATTTGGTTTTAGCCTGTAAAACAATTATCAAAACTGGGAAGTAATTCTGTTGCTTTTGTTTTACTTATTTACGAACTTCGCCAATGTGTGTGGGGAACTTGGTTTGTTTGATTTTTACTTAAATAATTTATTTTTGTAGATTTTGATTAAACTTGGTTCTCAAGTGAATCTCATCATAAAACCCAATTAAAAAGGATAAACTATGAAAAACACGATAAATACTGTTTTATTCTCAATAATATCATGGGTCTGTCTAACATCTTTATCTGCTCAGATGGTAATGGATGGAGATGATTCAGACTGGTCCGGTATATCCGGTGTTACAGCCGTAGATAACCTAGATGGGGCATACCCTGCAGAAGTGGGGGCTGCTGTTACTGACATTGTCGATCTTGCAGAAGTGAAGGCAACGACTGATGGTAACGTGCTTTACGTGTACCTCAAATTCCATGGTGGCCCAGCCTGGCCAAACTCGGCATATGTGAACGATAACGATTCCGTCAGAAATAGAGGTTATTATAAACTGCTTATTGATGCAGATAATGATGCTACAACAGGCTGGAACAGTCACTATTACGAAGGGCACTTTACTCCTGTGGGTTATATGGCAAGCGCAGGTCTAGCAGATACAGACGCCATTGGTGCTGAAATCATGCTGGAGTGGGGTGCCGACTCCAGATGGGATGCAGATGCTGACAGCACTGAAATTAAATATTTTAGTTACTGGGCGGCTGACTATAGCGGCTACGATGGTGCAACGGATGATGGAGACGATTATGAAATTTTCGATATGAGTGTTGAAGATACAGACGTAGAAACATCATTAGGCTGGGAAGGTGCCCTACAAATTGGCTCTACTGATAGTGAAACCCTTAACGCTGATGACCGCTATTTCTGGAATGGGCACGGCTGGGGTAATAATTTTATTGAATTCGCTGTTGAAATTGCTCCATTTAAGGAATACTGGTCTGCATTAGGCATAGATTATTTTAATGAAGATGATGTCATTGGTTTTGCTGGTATGACTGAAACTCCTGTAGATGATTGGGGTACTGATGTATCCGCCGGAGGTTCTTTTACAATCAGTGGTCAACCATCTCGCCCAAACAGCATGTCTTTCGACGGTGATGACAGTGACTGGACAGGTCAACCTGTATTAGCAACAGCTGTTGATAATCTTGATGGAGCATACCCTTCAGAAGTCGGTGCTGCTGTTACTGATATAGTAGATATCGCCGAAGTAAAAGCATTTGTTAATACGGAAGAGGATGCTCTATACTGGATGCTCAAATTCCATGGTGGCCCATGCTGGCCAAACTCGGCATATGTGAACGACGGTGATTCGGTCAGAAATAGAGGTTATTATCATTTACTTATTGATATTGATAATGATGTTACAACGGGCTGGAATAGCCACTATTACGAAGGTCACTACACTCCCGTCGGTTATATGGCAAGCGCGGGTCTACCAGATACAGACGCTATCGGTACAGAATTCATGGTTGAATGGGGTAGCGATACCCGGTGGCATTTGGATCCTGACAGTACAGAATACAAATATACCAGTTATTGGGCTGCTGATTATCATGAGTATGATGGTCAAACAGATGATGGTGACGATTATGAGATATTCAATTATGATATCACATTTCCAACCCTGGAAAATGCACTGGCCTTTGATGGATCCCTGCTAAATAATAGTTCTGATCTAGATGTAGACCAGGATGGGGAAGCTGATCTGATTGATGGTTTTCCAGATTGGTATGCCAGTAGCTGGGGAGATAATTTCCTTGAAGTAGGCATGTCGCTGCGGACTTTACGGAACTATTGGTCAGCAATGGGTTTTACCGATCTAGATGATTATTCATCAATGGCCGTTGTGGGTTTTACTGAAACGCCAGTCGATGATTGGGGCACGGATTTTACACCTCGCGGAGAAATTGTTGTCCTAAGTGTTGAAGATGATGTCTCAAACCTGCCAGAGCAGTTTATGTTGGAAAACAACTACCCGAATCCATTCAATCCGGAAACAAATATTTCATTTACGGTCCCTAATAATGGGAACATAAATTTGACTGTCTATAATGTTATGGGACAGAAAGTTTATACAATAGTAGATGGATATACACGCGCCGGAAACCATAGTGTCAAATGGAATGGTTTGGATCAAAACAGCAATGAAGTTTCCAGTGGAATTTATTTTTATTCCTTGAAATCAGATGCAGGTTCAATCACGAAAACCATGGTTTTGATGAAGTAATTACGGGTTCCGTTAAAAATAAAATCAATAAAGTGGGCTTGTCTGGTTGTGGCAAGCCCATTTTATTTTATCAACATTAGCTTCATTATTTATTATATGGAAAATACCTTAAAAGTCCTTCGATCGGTCTTTATACTTATTCTTTTTTCACTGTTGTCAAACTGTTCTACAAGCACGAATGAAAATTTTGTACTGGCAACCTACCGTGGAGGTGAAGTTCGATTAAATGAATATGTTGATCATTATTTATTAAGCACAAAACGTAAACCCGATGAAATGCCTACGGAAGACAATTTGATTGATATAGTATCAGAAAAAGCAATTAGTAAAATCGCAATACTGGAGGCTCAGAACAGAGAATTAATTGATAGTCCAAATTTCCTTAAAAAGTTAAATCACGGTCAAAAAAAGATTCTGTTTTATAGATATATGAGACAGGAAATTATTAATGCTGTTATTACGGACAGTCTGGTCAGGCGGTTTTATTCTGATTACAGTCCCCAGTATAATATGAAATATATTCTCAGACCATTTATTGAAAAATCAAAACAGGAATTTATACAATCACAAAAAGATACGATTGATTTCATTTATGAGATGTTGCAAAATGGATATTCATTTGCAGAGCTTGCAAAAAGATATTCGCAAGACATGGCTTCCAATAAAAAGGGTGGTGATTTAGGTTTCCTGGTAAAAGAATCAATAGGAGATGGAATCATTCGCAGTGTAATGGATACACTGTCTGATTATTCTTATTCAGCGCCGTTTCTGGGTGTTGCCGGGTACTATATATTATATAAAGGAGAAAAACGCGAAGTAAATATTCCCCTTTTTAAAGATGTAAAAGACAGGATCTGGCAAACTCTTTACAGGACAAGACGGCACTATATAAAAGAAAAAGCAAAATTAAGATTTGATCAATTGTCATATCATTACAATTATAATGTTCATGAAATAACCATAAAAAAAATTTCAAATGAGCTTAAAAACCAACCAAAACGGGATCCTTTCAAATATGAAAATTTATCGATTGATGTTTTAAATGAACCAGTAGCAACTTCTACAGAAGACACTTTATACATTAGAGATATATACGCAGATAAGAAGAAAAGACCAACGGATAAGTTTGACTTTAGATTGAGATTAAATGCATTGGCTCAAGAAAAACTGTTTGCACTTCATGCACGAGAATTGGATATCCATAAAGAAAATGAAGTAATAGATGAATTGCAAAATATATATGATTCTCATTTGAGAAATGAACTTTATCATCAGGAAGTAAAAATAAAAGCAGATAATAAAATTGAATTAATTTCTGATGAAGAAATAAAACAATTATCACGATTCGAATTAAGACGATTACATTTAGATATAGAGAAAGATTTTCGCCAATTACTTGAAGCCGAAATGAAGGAGAAATTCAAATTAGAGATCATTGATCATCAAATGGAAAATGCTCTTCAAATTGCATTAAGAAAAAAGAAACTGCAAAATATGGAAATGGTATCAAAATAGTCATATGTTTAGAAGTATTGTAAAATATATAATATTTCTATTATTTATTTTTAGTTTAGTTTTTTCCGGGTCAACAGGAAAAATTGGCGGGAGAATAGTGGATAATAAAACAGGAAAGCCATTAGCGGGTGTCAATGTAATTGTAACCGGAACCGGAATTGGAGCTGCTTCCGGGCTCGATGGCAGTTATATGATTATCAATGTTCCCCCAGGTTCATATTCTATAAACGCTACAATGATCGGATATAAAAAACATAATGTCACAAATGTGATTGTTTCAGTTGATCGAACAACCAGAATAGAAATAGAATTAAGCGAAACAGTAATTGCGGGTGAAGAAGTGACTGTTATAGCAAAACGAAAAAACGTGGAACTCGACCGTACAAATACTGCTTCGTACATTAATCGTGAAGAGATAGAGAGCTTACCTGTTTCTACCGTGGATGATATATTACAGCTGCAGGCTGGTATTGTTTCTGATGCTGGGGGGAATCTGCATATCAGGGGCGGTCGATCCCGTGAAATCGCTTATATGGTTGATGGTGTTCCAGTCACCGACACTTATAGTCAGTCTGGTGGTTCCATGGTCAGTATTGAAAATAATTTTATCAAAGAACTACAAGTAATAACTGGAACGTTTAACGCTGAGTATGGGTCTGCTCAATCTGGGATCGTGAACGTTGTTACTAAAATTCCCGGGTTAAGATATGAAGGTTCCATTGAACAGTTATTAGGAAGTTTTTATTCTCCGGGACGTCCTCAATATATCGGTTTGAGCACTTTCCAACCTACCTCAGAAAAAGAAATGAAGGTTTCAATTTCAGGTCCATTATTAAACTTGAAAAAATCAGGTAAGGTAGGATTTTTTCTAAATGGTCGTTTTGTAGATTCAAATGGATGGTTAAATGGTCAGCGCCGATACATGCCGGAAGACGGGTGGGAAATTGAGGTTTACCGGGAGTGGTATTCCGCGACCTATGATCCAAAAGATCCGCTAATCATCCCCCTGCCAGACTCACTCCATACGGGTGATGGGAATATTGTACCTATGGACTGGGAAAAAATGGTGAGTTTGAACTTTAAACTTGTTTACCAGCCATCACCAAAACTGACCTTTTCTATTAATTCATTTTATAATGATTCATATGGCAAAGGATACAGTTCATCTTGGAGGTTTTGCCCGGATGGTAATGCCTCATGGGTAGATCAGAGCATGTCCTCCATGCTTATTATTACTCACAGTCCTTTTGAAAATTTGTTTTACAATTTGAGATATTCATTTCAAAAGTCTGCGTCCAAACGATATGCGTTTGAAAATGCAGATGATCCCCGTTATCAAATCACAGCAGTTAACGCTTGGGACCCCGGGAAATTATCCGGTTATGATTACGGAGGAATCTACAGTTGGGACAGAAGATCAGATGAGCAGTTTATCCATTTAACCAATGGTGATATTACCTGGCAAATAAATAATATTATCGAGATAAAGGGCGGTTTTGAAGCAAAAACATATACCCTGCACTATTTGAATGCCCCCATGCGTGAAGTATTAGGCTATGAAACTATGCAGTTTCCATGGTCAAGGTCTGAAATATTTGATTTTGAGATTCCATATGTAATGTTTCGGGACTCCACAGCAAAATATGAATTTGGCAACCTGCGTTTACGGGAAACCCACCCAGATAGTTTATCAGATCACCTGTTTTACACAGATTACACCCGGGAGCCCATGGAAGCGTCCGGATTTGTCCAGACAACCCTTGAACTGGGCAAGGTTATCCTCAATGCTGGCATAAGACTGGATTATTTTTGGCCCAATGATCGCTGGGCACCAGATTATTCACTTGTATACCCAGAATTTGTCGGGGCAGACGATTACTATGAACAGGCAAAAAGAAAATACAAATTCAGTCCGCGCTTCGGTCTCTCTTTCCCCATCTCAACAACAGGAGCACTAAGATTATCCTACGGTCATTTTTTCCAGATACCAAGTTATGAAAAAATGTATCAAAATCCGGTTCTCCCCCATTATAATCAATTTAGTATTATTGGTAGTCGGATAGGAAATCCTAACCTGAAACCGGAAAACACTGTCCAATATGAGGTCGGATATCAGCAGGAGCTAACAAGCAGTTTGGCCATGGAATTGTCGGTCTTCCACAAAGATATCAAGGACTTGCTGGGTATAGAAATACTAACCCTGAGCAATGCTTCCACCTTTTACAGATATATAAACAAAGAATATGGAAATTCATCGGGTGTTACCCTTGCATTTAATTATACTGCACCTGACAGAAAATTTGTTACTGGTATTGATTACACCTACATGCTGGCAAAGGGTAGTGCATCCAGTCCGGAAATGTTGCGGGATATCAGTATTTTATCCGGTCCAGGTATGGGATCTTATACTATTGCGGTTAGAAAAATAAACTATTTAGACTGGGATCAGCGTCATTCATTGAATACTACAATTTCCTATAGACCTAATAATAAGTGGAACATCGGTTTAGTAAGCCAGTTGGGATCTGGTTTACCCTATAGCCCTTCAACATTAGATCCATCTATATCATTGCCAGGAGGAGAGTGGGATAATGCTGGAAGAAAACCTGTGCGCTGGGGTACCGACTTAAAACTAGTAAGGAATTCTACAATATTCGGTTATAAAAACAGTATAATATTGAATGTGTTTAATCTCTTCAACCATTTGAATGAAAATAATGTAAGAAGTATAACCGGCCGGGCTGGACCAAATGCATATCCTCCTGAAATTGACAGGAAAAGAAATAATCGAATCTTAAAGATAGGTGAATTCACCTTAGACGAAGCCAATTATAATCCTACAGATTATTCCCGCCCTAGATTAATTCAATTAGGAATCATGTTTCAATTTTGATGTTTCAAAAAAATGTATAGCATACGCAACCATTTAATTTTTATTTCCATTGTTGCAATAAATGTGATCAGTATTCTAAATGCTCAGTTTGATCCGGGAGATATCGCATATGAAACTGATGTTAGTAGAAGAGGATCTACTGCTGGGGCTATGTTGGAAATTGGTGTTGGAGCAAGGGCAGAAGCTCTGGGTGGTGCATTCGTGGCAATCGCTGAAGACCCATCAGCATTATATTGGAACCCAGCCGGTATAACTAAAATAAAATCTCTTTCTCTGCAGATTACCAAAACAAATTGGTTTATTGATACATACTTTAATGTTATTGATTTGGTGATTCCCATCCCCTCATCCCGCTCGACCCTAGGTCTTCATATTGCGTCCCTGGATTATGGTGAAAACCCTGTACGAACTGTTTTCAGACCCAAGGGGACAGGAGAATATTATTCGGCAATGGATTTATGCACTGGGATTTATTGGGCATATTTTATTACTCCCAATATATCTACTGGGCTTGGAGCAAAATATTTTAATCAGCGGATCTGGCACGAATCAGGATCTGCAATTGTAGCTGATGTTTCAATCTTTTTCAACACACCATTAAAAGGATTCCGTCTTGCGGGTACAATAAGTAACCTGGGGCCTGAATTCAAACTTGATGGACGGGATTTGACCAGAAGTATGGATATTGATGGAAGAAAGGATGATTATTTCAATATCGATAATGTCCCAATTCAATTGAAAACAGAAAAGTACCCCCTGCCAGTTTTATTTCGATTTGGCTTAGCATATGAACTCGAGTTTGGGGAAAAGAATTCTTTGCAGACAGCCATGAACTTTAACCACCCCAGCAATAATGTCGAAACAGTCGATGTAGGTTTTGAAGCAAAATTTTTTAATACATATTTTTTACGGGCAGGTTACCATTCCCTTGGCGCTGATTATGCTGCAGACGGGCTTACATTGGGCGGCGGCTTAAAATATAAATTGTTTCATTCAATGATGCTTACCGTTGACTATTCATGGTCTGACTGGACCATCCTTTCATCGGTTAGTCGACTAACAATCGGCATCAGCGCAAATTGATTATGACGATTTTAAAACTGAAGCCATATAATAGCTGGTATGTTTTTTATCTTGTAATAATCCTGAGTGTGTCTGGTACATTATTTTCGCAGGGGCTTGATGATACACAATACGACACCCACCCTATGCACTGGGCAAGGTTTTGGGCGCGTGGCATCTTTGATCGAAACTTAATTTATACGCCTGTGTGGAATATCGGAAATATTACCGATTCCCATGTGGAACCTAATCAAACAATGAGATGGCCCGGAAGTGAAGGGTTGTCATATGGAAATTACTTTAATTTTTATGTGGGTACACTCGTTACAGATATGTCTCAATTTGAAGGACAAGTAATACCGGAACAGTGGGATGGAGAACAATTTCCTATTTTAAGTGATGCGTTTTTACCTCATGTGAGCCAGCATTCAGTAGCTCAATTATCATCAGACCGTACACATCAGCAGATTTGGTCCCCTATACCCGGTTTTTATAATGATGGTATAAATGGATTTATTTGGGGTATAAATGAAGATACCAACCGTGATGGAGAGTTAGCTCCTTCTGAAGATATAAATTTTAATGGGAAACTGGATTATCATCTTGAGCCTCCGGAAAGCATCATAAAGAGCCTGGCCATGAGTACAGATAGCCGTACCTGGCCAGAATACTGGCCAGGGGGCACATATGCTGGTGATACAAGGTCTCATTTTGGGCGCCCTCCCCGAACAGAAAATGCTGGGCTTCGTGCTGGTTTGTGGAATGGTGAATATGGTGCAAAAACGATTGCCGATCAGGAATCATATTATATGATGGATGATCATGAAAATGACCACTGGAATGACTATAAAACTGAAAAATATTGGCCTTTAAAAAACCCGGATGGAACCCCGAATACAACACCTTGGGAAGATGGAGGAATTGCTGGTGCAGGACTAGAAATTGAAGCCCGTACATATGCGTGGTTTCATCCTCTGGCAGAGGATTTGTTGGTTTCTGTTTATAAAATCCACAACTATAGCGACTATGAACTGCCCAGGTTAATTGCGGGTACATTTGCTGATGCAAATGTTGCTGGACAGGGGGATTATAATCGAACTGATTATATTGTAGCAACATTTGATCATGAAGGTGAAGGTGGACGTTTAGAATTTGATATTATGTATCAATGGTATGCATTCCCGGAACAATTAGATACATATCAAAAAATTGGTGTATTTGGATTCGGATTCCTTGAAAGCCCTGGTGTAGCATATAATAATATCGATGATGATGCAGACGGTCTAATTGATGAATCCATGGCAGACGGCATTGATAATGATGGCGACTGGTTCCCTTTCGCAGATGTCGGACTCGATCGGGTTGGCCCAGATGATGAGGATTACAGCGGCCCGGATGAAGATGGTACCGAAAATAATGGTCAATGGGATACTGAAGATATAAATCTAAATGGTGCACTTGACACCGGGGAAGATGTTAATGAAAATGACCGCCTCGACTATGAGCCGGAAGGAAATGATGTTGGATCTGATGGTATTGGACCAAGTGAGTATGGGTGGACCGGGCCAGACCCAGATGGCACTGAATGCAATGGTGAGATGAATGATGGTGAGTCCAACTTTGATCGGACAGATATAGATGAACAAGACCAAGCAGGTTTAAAACACGTTTATGTGTATGAATGGAACAAAGACCTAAAGAGTGATAACCTATTCTGGGTCAGGTATCTGAATCAGGAAGGAATTGATATCGAAGAAACCGATGATAATATATCGTTTACTTTTGGTGCCCGAAATATCAAACTTGGAAAAGATGAGTGGAAACGATTTACAATTGCATTGCTTATGGGAGAGGATAATGATGA
Organism: Fidelibacterota bacterium UBA7303; assembly: GCA_002471805.1. Classification (GTDB taxonomy): domain Bacteria; phylum Fidelibacterota; class Marinisomatia; order Marinisomatales; family UBA1611; genus UBA2134. The sequence goes on from DKQR01000073.1 coordinate 11,203, forward strand.
TATAGTCCGAAATAAATCAACGATGCAGAAAATATATAATAACAATTATCGATTCCTAACCCCCCCTATTCGCCCGACCGTCATTTCGACAGCCTTTGATAAAAAAGTTGTTTTATATTGGGATACGGAAGCGGAATTTTCTAAAGACCCCTACTTTGGATATGATTTTGAAGGGTATCGTGTTTATAAAAGTACAAACCCCAAATTTTTGGATATTAAGACGATTTCTGATGCATTCGGGAATGTAATACTAATGAAACCTCTAGCAATATATGATAAAATTGACGGTCTTAAAGGGCCCCATCCTATTCCATTTCCATCTTTGGGTGTGCATTATGATATGGGGAAAGACGAAGGCCTGAAACACTCGTATGTAGATACACTAGTTGATAATGGAAGGCTCTATTATTATGCTGTTACATCAATAGATGCCGGGAATGATTATGATTTTTATGATAGGGGCCTGGTATCTGAATACTATCCAATGCAAGCAATGCCAAGTGAGTCCCCATTTAATATTACGGTTAACCCACTTGGAAAAATTGTTTTTCGGGATCGCAATACAGCTGTTGTAGTGCCAGTAGAAACGTCGGCAGGTTATTCAGATCCAATAGTTGATTCTACCCGTATAGGACATGTATCCGGCTTTGGCAGGGGTGTCAGAAATATGAATAAAATACAGGTTTACAACCGAAATAATGTAAAGATCGGCAATGAATATGAACTGACTTTTTCTGATAATGAATGGTTAGAGGATTTATACAGCCCTTATGAGTTCGGAACCGTAAATGGAATAAGGTGTATGAATGTCACAACTGGAGACACACTTTTTAACTTTTTTGAAGAGGATTATAGAGATTTTATTTTGAATGCTCTTCCCATTATTGAACGTACGGTTTATCAGGGTCTTCATTTTGATTTCAGGTGGCCTCTTCCAAGTTCTTGGAATGATAGAACCCGAGGTATAGACATTATAAAATGGAATGACAAAGGTCGTACCACCCACGAGTGGAAAAAGTGGGCAACCGATACTGAATCAAATTTAAGGGTTGATCGAATAGAACTGCCGGTGAATTATATCCCTTTGCCCTTTGATTTTGAAATAAGAGTAGAAGATGAAGCTGGTATTGATACATCCATCAGCCCCTTTCCTCCGCTGATTCCTATTTATCCATTGAATTTCACAACCTGGAATGTGACCGATCCAGATAATCCGCAGCAAATGAAAGTGCAATTTCACTATGATGTACATTATACGACACTTGAAAATAATCCTGAGATTATTGGACAATTATGGGATAGTACTCGAGTCATTATTACCTTTCCATCTAATGATGAAAATGAAAGTTATAATCTTTCCTGGTCGTTGCGATTTTTTAAAAACCCTTTTGATTCATTAAATGCAGTTATTCCACCGGTCCCCGGTGACATTTACAGATTTAAAACAATAAGAAACCCCAGTCGAGGAGATGTCTATCAATTCACTGTTGAAGGCGGAGAATGGATTCAGGAACAGGCGGTAGAAGAGATGAAAAATATATATGTTGTACCAGACCCCTATGTTGTTGCCAGCGGTTTTGAATCTATTTATGATTTTGGCGGCAGGTCAGCACGAAAGGTTGAATTTGTGAATCTGCCCCCCCGGTGCGAAATAAGCATCTTTACCGCCAGCGGTAAACTGGTAAAAAAAATAAAACATGATACGAATGAAGAATATGGTAGGCACGAATGGAATCTTACGTCTGAAGATGGACCTGAAATTGCATTTGGTATGTATTTCTTTGTCGTTGAAGCAAAAGGCATAGGGGTAAAAAGGGGAAAGTTTGCCGTTATTAAATAGAGCAGATGGAAACTATCCAAGGGCCTCAATAGACTATTATTTATAATCACCTAAATACGTTCATGAAGAATGTTGTATATTTTTCTATTTTAGGGGCCATATTATTCTTAAAGATATCCTGTAGAAAACAAACGCATTTTGGATCATCAAAAGACAATATAATTGCAATAGTTGGTGATTATAATATTACCGTCAACGAATTTAAAACGAGTTTTGAGCTGGGTTTTTCGCAATTGAAAATGGGGAATAATCCCCGGAGGGCCTATCTGAACCATATGATTAATGAAACATTGCTCTCACTGGAGGGAACTCGTTTGGGTTATAATCTGAACCCGTATGTACAAAAAAGAGTGACGCAGAGGAATTATTCAAACTTGTTGGAAGCATTTTATATGGCCAATGTCCATGGGAAAGTAAGAATATCTGAAGAAGATATTCAAAATGCGATCCAGAAATCGTCTGTTAAATGGAGGATGTTGATCTGGCCCACCCCATCCCTAGTATCTTGCGAAAAATCCTATAATGCAGCTCGTCAATCAACACTGGTAGAATATGTTTCTGTACAACTTGCAAAGAGTGAATTTAAAATAGAAAGTATCGAGGATTTTGAAACAGACTGGCTTGACTACCTGGATATACACCCAATGTATTTGAAAACAATTTCTGATTTAGAAATTGGGAAAGTATCAAAGCCTGTTCCTTATGGTGAAGGATATGCATTGTTTCAAATACTGGATATACATCGTGAAGGTGTATTGACAAATGAATTAAAATTTGGTCCTCGACGAAAACGTATCAAGGCTAGGCTACACAATATCCAGGCCGACAGTATATCAAGCGCCTTAATGGATTCAGTCTTAACACCATTTGATGTCAGAGTAAAGGGCGATGTATTGGAAGATTTTACCGATGCATTATTTCAATGGTATAACGATGGGTTGCCAAACAAAGGTACAATTATTTCTCATGTAGAAAATATTTCTAGCACTTCAAAACCGTATTTGATCCAAATAAATAAATTGCTGAATAAAACACTTGTTTCCAGCAACCAATGGAAAAAGAATGTTAGAGATTATTTAAAGTATATGAATTATTATCGCAGAATACTGAAGGAAAATATTCAATCAATTGAAACATTTCGGATCGCCCTAATAACAGAAATAGGACGAATGGTGAAAAATGATACTTATACCAATATTGCAAAACGAGACAACCTTGGCAATTCGGATAAAATATTAAATGATATCAAATTATGGACTAATAAATGGACCTACGATAGTTACCGTTATACTATTGTGAAAGAATTAGATGTTACTCACGAAGAAATGTTAACATATTTTAAAACGAGTTGGAGAGAGCTTGATTTGGCTGATGTAGACACCACCAGGTTTTATAAATATGAAAAGGATATTTATAACGCGATACTATTCGAAAAACATCAGGAGACTCTTGCCAAGAAATTATCAGATTTAAAAAACAGGTATCCTGTCCGGATTAACAATGACCTACTTGATACGCTGAAACTTGCTGATAGTTATAAAGATATTCAAACATCCTTGTTTGTACGAAAAAGTTTCACAGGAGAGGTTGCCGTACCAACAGTCGATATGCAATGGATATCATTTTAAAAAGATATGTTTCATGGGTGGTATTCAACCACTATTTAATCTTTTAAGGAGTTTAAGATGTTGCTTAAAATTGTTTTTGTTATCTTTTCTTTTTCATTTGCACAAGTAAGCAGCAATGGTCAATTCTTACAGGAAACCGTTACTGTTTTTACATTAGATGATGGACTTCCTGAAACAGTATTTTCGGAGATACGACTTGATGAACCAAAAAATATTGTAGCCGTTTCTGATGAGGGGGAATTTATTTTTGATGTTGACAAGTGGAAGAATGTTACGAAATCATCATCTAGATTAACGGAACAGAAAAACAACTCTCATGAAAATATTTTATCCAAAATTAAATACCTGAATCAGATTTACATTGGAAAGAAGAATGGATTATTTATTTTAAATGAGGTTGAAGATGAATTGATTGAAATTTTTCCGAGAGATAGGAATTATTCTTGGAAATTGTCCAATGTTAATGTTTTGCATGTAGACTTCAAAGATCGTTTATGGTTTGGCTCAGATGAAGGAGTAGGATATTATTACAAGGGTCAATGGAAACTCTTTACAGGAAAGGAAGGATTGCCATTTAAATATTTTACATGTATAGCGGGTGCCCCGGATGGAGAAATTTGGTTTGGTACTAAGAAAGGGGCAATCAGAACAGATGGGAAAAATTTTCATTATCGTTTTAGTAGAAGATGGTTACCAGATGATTATGTGAATGATATACTGGTAGAGAAAGACGGTACCATCTGGATAGCAACAAATAATGGGGTAAGTCGGATCATTTTTCAGTCAATGACTCTGGAAGAAAAAGCAAATCTATTTACAGAACAGGTTGAATCTTATCATAATAGAATGGGTTTTATAGCACAGAATCGATTAAAGATACGTTATGATAAAAACTCGTGGGAGCCTGCCATTTCAGATAATGATGGAACATATACAGCTATGTATGGCGCTGCCCAAGCATTTCGCTATGCTGTTACTGGAAATATAGAAGCAAAGAAGTTGGCCAAAAGGAGTTTTAATGCCTGTAAATGGTTGGTTGATATCACTCATGAAAAAGGGTTTCCTGCAAGAGTTATAATCCCAATCGATTGGCCTGAGCCAGTAAATAAACAATATGATCAAGAATATAATATAAGAAAACAGAAAGAAGATCCTTTTTGGAAAAATATTGTTCCAAGATTTGTTAAAAGCAAAGATGGAAAATACCTTTGGAAGTGTGATACAAGTTCAGATGAATTATCCGGGCATTATTTTTTCTATGGTATTTATTATGATTTGGTTGCCGATACTGAAGAGGAAAAAAAATTGGTAAGAGAAGTGGTTCGCGATATAACAGATCATTTGATCCGCCACGGATTTTTACTGCGTGATCACGATGGAAAACCAACCCGTTGGGCTAACTTTTCTCCAGAATTTCATAACTCTATCTGGGGCTGGGATCAGCGCGGTTTGAATTCGATGATGTTATTGTCATTCCTCAATGTTGCTCATCATGTTACAGGTGATAAAAAATATTTAGAAACTGCAGAAATGCTGCGCAATAAATATGCTTATCACATCAATGCGATGCAATCCAAAATGTTTTTCCCGCCCGATGATGTAGTACCCTGGGATAATAATTTATGCTTGATGAGTATTTACGGTCTGATGAATTATGAAAAAGACCCAGAACTTATAATGATGTACCGGGAGAGTCTGGAAAATTCATGGCTGCACATCAGTAAACAAAAAAGTGCCTTTTGGAATACGCTCTATGCTGCACTGTCTACGCGATTCAATAAAATGGTTGATTCTGGAATATATGATTCAGGTAAGTATTTTCCTGCTGCGGGCAACTATGCACACTTTACAGCAGATGAGTTTTATAAAACTGATTACAAGCACGATGACATCATCGAAACGCTGCAAAAAGTACCTTTGGATTTGATTGGATACAGGATGGATAACCGGCACCGATTGGATATTGTATTTGATCCAACACCGGGTCAGGTGGTTAACGAAGGCTGGCGTCCGGTGAATCCCGTACGCCCTCAAAATGTTTTTGAAAAAGCTGAAGATTATCGATTGAAAGTCGGCTGGCATGTAAATGGCAGTGCTTTACCAATTGACGAACGCTGTCATGTGCGTCTCGACCGTGATGGTTTTGCATTGGATGCAACAGAGGGAAACGGTTATTCAGAGCATGAAGGAACGATTTATTTACTGCCATATTATATGGCGCGTTACCATGGAATTATTAACTAGTTCTCTAATTGATATGAAAAAGTTCTATAAAAGAGATACCCATATTGATGATGGATTTGCAATCATTTTCATTTTAAAAGGAGATTATAAATGCTTATAAGGATAGTAATATTAAACATCTCACTATTACCAGTAATCGTTTGTGCACAAAACGGTATCATGATCGATGGTCAATTTGATGACTGGTCCGCTATTTCTAGTGCAGTGATCGATTCGGCCGATGATGTGCATGATACTGATGGATATCCGGAGGGAGGTTCGCCATCATATGTAGAATATTCCGACGTTGATATCATTGAAGTGAAATTTACGAATGATGCAGAAAATTTATATGGATATATAAAAGCAACGGGTAAAATAGGCCGAACATCATCTGATACACTTGGACATGAAAAGAAGGGCCGCTATTATTTTATTTTCACGATTGATGTGGATGATAACGACACAACAGGGTATCAACTCAAAGATGGAGGATACTATCCTGACAGCCGCGGTTATGATATGAATATGGAAGTCGAATTCTATAACGGAGGTTTTAATACGGGTCATTATATCAATCATGAATTTACCAGTGAAGAAGAAGCCCAAACTCAAGGACTGATAGATCTGGAGAATGGCATAGTCAATCTAGCTCCCGGCTCTTATGACTATTATACCCAATGGGTTACATTTGAAGATTCAAGCTATGTAGTAGTTGAGGATCGAGGACCTGTGTATCAGGGAATCATCACAATTGCTGTTTCAGAAGACGGGCATGAAGCAGAAATAAAAGCACCTATGTGGGGATTCCTTAATACTCCAGATGGTGACAGGATTATTGATGTGGGTCAATATATCGATATTTCTGCATCTCTGGAAGGCAGTGGTGAATTATCAGAATCTGCTGCTAATGCCGGATACACTCCGGGAAGCCATTCTGTCTGGGGTTCGGATACGGCTGAACCATTTCATTATTTTGTTACTGGAAACCCAATGAGTATATCAGAAAATTTGAGCCAACCAACACAACTTACTTTGAATCCAAATTATCCTAATCCATTTAACTCTGCAACAACAATTAGTTATTATTTGCCACACATTGAAACAATTTCATTAAAAATATATGATATTACTGGAAGAGAAGTAATAACACTGGTTAACGCAAAACAAACAGCCGGTACACATCATACATCATGGGATTCCCAAGACAAATTTGGTCAAATACTATCATCAGGTATTTATATTACAGTACTCGAAGGAAAAAAATTAAAAAAAATTCAACCGATGATTTTTATTAAGTAGCCCAGCATTATATTAATAGCGAGGTTTTTTTACTTTTTAATCAACCAAACTTCACTTAACCTGGATTGCTGACGCCAGTTGATTTCCGGCTCATGAGGAATATCAAAAGTCAGCGTGATGGAACCATTATTATAGAGTGATTTCGGAATGAAAAATTCCTTGATCTCGCCAATGCCTTTTTCATCAATGGTAGGGTAAATACGTTCGCTATTAACTCTTACTAAGCACTGACCATACCCGGTCGTGCGTAAAATATAAGTTGCGGATTTGTCCAAATGATCATACTGGAGTCCAATTGGCCAGTCCATTTTACTTACCCAGGCCTGCCGTACACGTGCCATGCCATTATCCCACCACATAAAATCCGGATTCGGATTAGTTTGCATTAGTGGATCTTCTGATAATGGTTTTCCTCGCAAAACTTGGTCTGATTTTGCCACATTCCCGATATCATCATAAAAACTACCGGGACCAGGATTTTCCCATTTGCGGATAATATCCAATCGGGCGATTTTATCTTCTTCTGAATCTAATTTTTGAATTTCAACAAACTGGTCTTCTACCCACCAACGGTTATTGAGGGGATAATCAATATAGTCTAACACAGCACTGCGTTCCGGATTGTGTGCACCGTATTTCAGGATACTGCTTTGATATCCAATGCCCTGGTTCAACTGCTCGCACAATTCAATAATTTTTTCTCTTAGATATGGATAAATTTTCTTTTCATCTGCTTGGGAAAAGATAACTCTAGCTTTGTCCATCGCTTTTTTAGCACCTATTATTTCCGCTTCACCAAGAATTTCATTTACTTCTTTTTCCAGTCCTTGTTCATAATCCAGCCGTACTTTTATGTAAGCATCGTAATGTGCTTTGAGTTGTAATAATTGCCACCTCCAGTTGTTTTGAAGTTCTGGTTTTGATTTGCCAAATGCTTCAAAAGTTTGAAATGTTGTGAATACGTTTGGATTATTTTGTAGAGGTCCGTCCCAATTTTTTTCAAGATTGAAAATACTATTTGCAATATTAATTGATGCATCCACTCCAAAAAAGAATCGAACGTAATCTAATATAATTGAGTATGGTTGCAAATCTTTGTCCCATCCCAACATACTGTACACAATTTTATTTACATCATCATGGATTCCATCGGAATATGTGATAAAACCATCAATGAATTCTTGATTATGTCGAAAAATTGTACTGTAATACACCGGTTCTGGATTTGTACCTTCTCGGCCAGACGTGAATGCAATGGCGGGATCAAGCCAGGGAGTGGGATACTGACTTCGGACGGTATGTGTAATATCAGGATAATCTCGAAGTTTATATTTTCCAGGTAATCGTCCCCGTATGTAGGGCAATGGTGGACTTGCAGGTCCGCCCACAGCGCCGCCAAACCATTCCGGCTTATGTTCCACAATCCAGTCAAAAAAATAATTGATTTCTTTTTCATTAAATCCTTGAAGTGACATCCAAATCTTTGCAGATGGATGATATATTTTCAAAATAACTGACAAGTCTGCCAAAAAGGGCATTACATATCTTGGATGATTATCGCCGGGGTCTCCCCCGGGGAAAAAGACTGCATCCAGTTTTGGAGACTCTTTATAAAAGGTTTCATGCTCCAGCAAATGAGCTGCCCGCTTCTCCGGATTGCTTAGATCAACCGTAGCAGGCGTCCAGACCCAATACTCCATACCGTATTTTGAGCAGATGTTACTCAAAGCACGATTCATTTCCATCCTTGAAATGGGCATTATATCATTGTCTCCACCAGATAGGGGAATGTTTTCAATAGCATTTACACCAAAGATGGCCAATTCCCGGATATACTGATCATACACTTCCGGTGTCCATGCGTCATAGGAATTGGATAAAGGGCGGTAACCCAGTTGATGCCCGCGGATTTTATGGTAAGGGGATGACGCAATATTTAAGGGATCTCGTAAAATGATTTTCCCAGGTACCATCTCTAAGGTTCGTAGAAATTTTCCAATTCCATTCAAAATACCTTTCGATCCGTATCCACCAATGCCTATTTCATTATTTTTAGTTATTATCCCGTAGCTTTCGTCATTATATGAGCGAAGTTTAATAGATAACGGAGTTATATTAGAAAATTCTGGTTTCAGATTGAGTATAGTTATTATAAATCCACTCTTTGGTCTTTCTGTTACAATATTCCATTTAATTCCTGTTCTTTTTTCCACTTCTTCTATCAAGATGTTAACGGATGATTGTTCGATTAAAGATAGTTCCCCATCCCGAGTGACGATAGTCGCGTAAGTTAAATCGATAAAACCTGAATTGGTCAACCCATTTTGTTTTGTTTCACGTGAATACAATAAAAATGAAAAAAGGAGTGGGTATAATAATAACCGTTTGAATCGAAATTGATAATGGAACGATTTCAAGTTCAAACATGATGAACTAAATCCATACTTCAACCCAAGTTTAGGGGTTGCTTTTATTATATTACCCATTTAACCGATAATGCCTAGGCCAAATAATTTTTTTATTTCGGCTTAAGTAAAACCTATTTCCAGTAAAATTTCTTTTGAATGTTCCCTTTTCATTCCTAGCAGTAATTTGTTTATATATTGATAAATTAACCTCAGTCAAGGCTTTTTGCCTAAATCCTAAAATAGTAAGGATTATTAGTGATAGTATTTTTTCCATGGTAAGCCTAAATCTACCTATACCAACACGTCGTCCCTTCACCCATGTCCGTCACAGCCACACGCTATGATTAATTCATCTAAATTTACTCTTGGACAAAGGTTTCTACACCAACGTCATTTGGTCCTATAAATAATCCATAGACGATGCCGTCGTCTGTTATGGCCACTTCGGATTCACTGTGTTCAATTGCGGAGTAAGCCCAAGAAGTAATAAAGCTACCGTTGTTGTTGAATTTCATTATACTTAAATGTTTGCCTTCGCCTAACCCTTCCATAGCACCATCATAGCCACCTTTGCTTCGCACAGATAAGTATGCATTACCCCACTTATCACCGCTTACACTGTGGAAATACACTGCACCATCCGGTGGATCCCCATAACCAAAGTCCGTAATAAAATCGCCCTCAGGACTGAATTTTTGGGTGGGTCCATAATACCCGGTTACAAACACATCTCCGGCACGATCTACAAAAAGACCATGTGGTGCATTAAATTGACCCTTTGCTAAACCTTCTTCTCCCCAGTCAAAAAGTGAAGTCCCATTTTTATCATAGACTTTCACAGCCATGTTATCCACATCTACAACAAATAAACGACGGAGATGATCAAAGTCCATACCGTGTGCACGTAGTAACATGCCTTGCCAGCGCCCTTTTTCAGCAAAAATCTTTTGGAACTCACCTTTGTGGTTCCATACCTGTACACGCGGTCTGTCTCCTTTGCTGTCAGTAACAAAAATGCGACCTTCCACATCGCTGGTTACTTCTCGTGGTTCATTCACTTCTCCGGGCTTACTACCAGACCCATCATCAATACGATCAATGAAATCGCCTGTTGTTGAATAACGCAACACGCTTGATGATCCTCTGTCTGCAATTAGTATATTGCCTTCTTGATCCAGACCGATTCCATGCGGACCGGACATGCGCGCATCCGGGTCATCTTTTTTTTCGGACCAAATATGAATCGGCTTATACTTGGGTTCTTCTTCACCAATGATAACCGTGGCAAACAAAAATCGGTTCACAGCCTCAGGGACTTCAGCGCAAATGTGGATCTCTCGCGGTGAAGGAATTGATGTTGGTGCAGTGTAAACGCCATTTTTATCAATGATACCAATTGTAGGGTTACCGCCTGGGATGTCATTAACAGCCCAATTTGTTTCCTTCGGTACGTCTGCTGCCATTAGGCGTGTAGCCACCATTACAGTCTTGAATCCTTGTTTTTCACTGAGTTCTAAATGTACTAGAGATGGGCTGATGGTCGCTCGGTTATGGCGCGGACCCCAATTTTTCTCGATTCCAGTATTTTTCACCTGGGCAGAAATAGGACATAATGTAAAGATTAATGAAATTAAAATAAGTTTTTTAGAAATGAATGTATTCATTGGTATTCCTATATTATTCGATTAAACTATTCAACGATATCAATTCTCACGCATACCAGGATTCCAGATTGTTGCCGCGATGTAGCGCTCTTTACTCGTATTATCTTTGAAATAGTAAATAGTTACACACATTCCATCTAGTCGCTGAACCGTACGCGGGTATCCCAGATCCCAGACATCTCCATCGCCACGTAAAATAAATTCTTCATCCCAAGTTACACCTTCGTCCGCGCTAATTCGTGCGCGAATACCATAATATGGTTTTTCCCTCCACCCATAAGTTAATGCGATACGACCATCCTGTAGCCGAATCATGTGTGGTGGATTTCCATGATTGTTAATATACGGCTGATCAAGCAGATACCAACTATGTCCTCCGTTCGGCGACAAGAAGCCTTCCAACCACCAGCGCGCCTTTCCATCAAAAAGACCACCTCGGCGAATTATGCTGAGAAATGCTCCACTTTTTAATTTGACTGTTGAGGGCATGATGGCATAACCATAAATGTCTACTGGCGGTTGTTGACCAATCCAGCCTATATGTTCCCAAGTACCTCCTCCATCCCGCGTACGCGCACAGAAAGGCCAGCCTTCTTTGCCATTTTCTTTTGGAGAGGTTAAAAAAACAAACATATCATGTTTTCCATTCACTATGTAGTCTGTTCGTGCCAGAACTTGTTCCCGCCCGAAAGTGGGAAAGCTAAAAGGTCCAACCCAGGTCTTGCAACGGTCCGTACTGTAATAAAAGATGGCACTTCCAGGCTGGAACTTGAATGCAAAATTAGGTTGTGTGAAGTCAATACCGCCGGAACAGTCTGCTGGACCTTTTTCATTCTCATTTGCATCCAGAAATGAAAGCTCCTCAACAGCCCAAGTTTCACCACCGTTCAGGCTGCGGGCCTGGAGATTTGAGGTGGGTCCTTTTATCGGATGACCTTCATCTTTTTCGTCATCGTGGAAACCAAATGAAAACCCGACGACAATCTCATTGCCCCATGACCAAATACCATGGTTAGCAGGCCACCCCGCAAAGCGATTCTTTTCTTTAATAACGGTTAAATTTTTAACGACCAACGGTTCTTGGGCACCAGAAAAAACGGGAAAAAGCACCAGAGTCAATAATAGGGTAGTAAGGTATTTCATAAATATTTTTCGATTTTCAATCTCATCTCCAAATCTACCCATCCTCCCACAAACAAAAAACCCCACGAATGTGGGGTTAGCCTATACATCATCACAATCATCATGTATTTCAGATTTTAATGGTTTTAAATGGATATGCTCTTTTGGTATATAAAAACTGGCTAATATTTCAATGAATATGAAAAAAAGGGCGATTGATGCTGTTACGTAAGCATCCTCAGCTATTGCTGATAATACTTCAATAAAATGGCTTATGCCATGAAGCCTCAGTCCCCATCTTAATATTTCAAGAAAATGTTTTTTTATCATATGCATTATTTACTTAGATGTAATCTCTTCAGAAGTATCCAAACCTAACTATCATCTCAACGACAAATAACCCCGGGTGACCGGGGCTGATTATAAGTTGCTACACAGATAAACTAGATACCAAAAACTTTTTTGAGTAAATCAGTAGTCCTTTTTATTGGATTTTTTCTTATTTCAATTTCCTCTTCTGCAAGTACACTAAATAACCCTTCAATCGTTTTTTGTGTTACATACAATTCTAAATCCGGATTTATTTTTTTAACAAATGGTATTTTATTATAAATCTTCATAACACTTTTCCAATACTTTGTAGCATTTACTTTTTGTAATGATGATTTTATAATAGGTTTAAATTCATTTATAAGAGCAGAGTTCGTATGTGTATATAGATAGTCAGTACCAGCTGTATTGTGCCCCTTAACAATACTAATTGCATCAACAAGCGTCATTTTATTAATTGCATTAGAAAAAATGGGGCCTGCTGAAACAATGGCATCTTCTGCTGCTCTATTGATACTTAATATTACTTTGTCTATTTCCTTTCCCATGCCAATTTTTTTTAGTTGTTTTTTAATATTTTCAGCTTCAGGCGGAAATGGGATTTTGACTTTTTCATTTTTATAAAAACCATCAGATACAGATAAGATATTTACACCATTCTCGACACCTTTATTGAGAGTTTGTTTCAGTGCCGATGCGGCTTCTTCTTCAGTGAACGTTTTTACTTTATTCGTAGCGTTTTTTATTTCATTATTTACTTTACCAGCGGCTTTTTTTATATCTTTCCAGCTTTGTGCTGAAATAAAAATTGGTAATAGTAGAGTAATAATCAACAATTTCATGTCATATTAATCTACCCATCTTCCCACAAACAAAAAACCCCAC
>DKQR01000073.1:24921-26181 GCA_002471805.1 Fidelibacterota bacterium UBA7303
ACGAATGTGGGGCTTGATGTAATTATCCTATAAAATGTTTAAAACATGAATCCGACTTCAATACCAAAACTGGGCCCGAGCCCGCCATCGGCTTTCGACCCATCAGGAAGTTCTAAATATGTGCCGTCATCAGCTTTTACTTCCCCCAGCATATATCCAACACCAATAAATGGTGAAACTGTAAGGCCGCTGCTCATATTCCATCTTTTGCCAATAGTAGCTTGTGGCCAAATTAACATTTCTTCTATAGTCTCTTTTGTACCTCCATCAGGTGTATAGTCCCATGAAACTGGGCCAGCACCAAAGCCCACAGTATAAAACAGGCCTTCTCCATTACCATTTTTGTAGATACGGTACCATGCCCATCCGCCGGTCCAGGTGGCATCATCAGACATATTAAACATCCCGCCACCGACACCAATTTCGTTTTTACCATCATTGATTAATTTTTTGTATTCAAGGGCAAAACCACCGATAGCCAGGGCACCAAGGTCGGTACCAATGGTGTTGGTCTTTAAATCTTGGGCGACTGCACCTGTTATTAGTATTAGTGTTAAACTTATTGATGTAAAGGTTCTCATTTTGTTCCTCTCATTGGTTGGTGTTGTTCGGGTTAATTGTGCGATAAAAAATAAAAGGGATGGTGTATTTAAGCAATAAGTATTGTTTGTCATTCCAGAAATTCACATTGAATTATCCGGAATCCAGATTGCTTGATACACGCCGGCACCCCAAAGTACAAACAAAAAACCCCGGGTGACCGGGGCTTGCTTAAAGTACTTTCATTCATCTGAGATTGAGGATTTTATACTATAAGCAGACTGGGCTCTTTTTATGTTGTTAATTAAATTATCTGAAATAAAAAGGAGATAATTATGAAATCATATTTACAGGGAATGATAACAGGCGGTGCTTTAGTTTTCGCAATCATGGTATTTATGGGTGCAGCAGGAAAAAATCCAGCTGGTAAATATCAATTTGAAATTAAAGGAAATAGTGAAATTGTGTTGCTTGATACACAAACTGGTACGGTTTATTTGAATTACGGTAACAATTGGAATGAAAAACCATATATAACCTTCGATTAGAAAGGTCTCCACAAACAAAAAACCCCACTAATGTGGGGCTATCTTCTATGAATCTCATTTTAGAATCATATCATACTTATCGAGTCCTTCTCCATATCCATTTTTTGATATTTGTTTAACTATAAAGCCAAACTTTTCAAAAAACCTATAGGTGTGTTGACTTGTGTCTAAA
>DKQR01000079.1 GCA_002471805.1 Fidelibacterota bacterium UBA7303
CTGCATCATGGCCATGATATCGTAAGCGCCAACCGGGTCGGAACGAATTTCCTCAATATCAATCGTCCTGCTGCTGGTGATAGCATCTCGGGTTTGTTCAAAAAATTTTGCTGTAACGGTAACACCTTCGCCTTTCAACACAGCGGGATGCAGGTCAAAATTTGCGGTGGATGTCCGCTGGGGAACGATGTGCACATTAGCCCGTGATACCGCTTCGTAACCGATCATGGATACGTTGATATTATAACTGCCTACGGGGACATTGTCTATCTTGAAATAGCCATCTATATCGGTGGCAGCGCCTATTTCCGTATCTCTGATGATCACATTTACCCCAATCAGCGGCTGGTGGGTAGAGGCATCGCGAATGAGGCCACTTAAATGTCCGGTTGCAGCAAATAAAAAACCATTAAGATAAAGTATAAATCCAATTTGCTTCATTTTTCTCTATTGATCTTCATTCTTGTTTATCTGTGTTATATCTCATTTGTAATTCTATATATCAATTTTACCAATAAAGTCACCCAAGATATCTATCTTATATCAATCTTTCACACTCTAAATCGGACGTATTATGATCAAATTCAGTGAAAAACAACTCAAGATCCCCCAAATGCAACGGCCCGTATTCCTGGTCACCGGCGGCATGTCAAAATTTGGCCGCGCCATGCCGGAAAAACGGACAGAAGAACTGGTCATAGATTCTTTTGTGGAAGCAGCAGAATTCATCGGTAAAACACCGGCTGAACTCAAGGAATAAATCATGAGTACAGCCAAACGAGGTAAAGTCCGCGTAGAAAAGGGGCGCTATCGCCTGGACGGACAGTTCCATTTTCCCTATCCCAACGATTCTATCCGCAATGAACACGGTGAACTCATGGGCGTTACCAATCCCCGGGATTTAACCCACGTACATATGTATGGCGGTGAGGCACCGTTCTTCGAAGCCCTTAGCCAGGGCAAACTGCTGGGCACCCGCTGCGATAATTCCGACTGTGGAGCAAACGGATCCATCTTTATTCCTTTCCGTATCCACTGCCCGGTGAAAAACAATATTGTGGATATGACCGACACTGCGCGGAAAGGAGCCACGGTCCATACCTTCATGATCACCGAACGCACTGGCGCCTTCAACACATTGCCGAAACCGATACGCTTTGTAAATGTAGAATTCGAAGGTGTGCCCACGATACTAATGGGATATTTATCTGTGGGCGAACCGGAGATCGGCATGAAAGTGGTTCCTATTTTCAATACCAGCAAGCCCAGCTATACTATCCTGGATCTATCGTGGGTACCGGAAGGAACCGATGAATCAGATATTCCCAAAGGATTCACTTTCCAATAAAACGAAGAAACCAAATAATTGGTAAGGTTCCTAATTTCTGCTGGTGGGTATAGGAATGTCAGATATCCGTCAACAGAATTACCATTAGAACAAATAAATACACTAAAAGATCACATCTGATTTTCATTATTACGCCAAATCACGTACTACTTTAAATAAAATAACAAATATTATTGAATTATTTAGACTATAAGCAACGCTAATAGTCAAGTTTACTATTTCTTATTAGATAAATTATAAATTTTGTTTAAAATTCCAATAGGACAAACGGGTCCGAATATAGACAATATGGAGAAAAATTTGTATTTGTTAGTAATAAAACCTACCAATTCGTATTCGCATCTATTTTATTCCAGGTTGCACCATCAAATCAGAGGAAGTCTTACAGGCTTTTTTACCAATAGTATGTGGTATTAGATGTTAAAGGGGGAAAAAAACGAGTGAGTTATGAAAAATAAATCAATCCATCTGATATTTACTGCATCAGCATTATTTATAATATTTATGATCCTTCACGCTTTTTCGATTAATGGAAATGAAGATTCCGGTGAAAAATTATATCAAGAATATTGTGCTTCATGTCATGGTATTTCTGGTAATGGTAATGGTGAATTAGCTTATTTAGTATATCCAAAACCGAGAGATTTTACCAATGGAAAATTTAAAATAAAATCACCCTCCCCCGGTTTCCCTCCTACTGATAATGATATTATCAAAACCATTAAGAATGGAATGCCCGGAACGGCAATGCCCTCATTCAGTTTTTTAAAAGATAATGAAATAATTCAACTCGTTGACATTGTAAAAGAATTCAGTACGATGGATAACCATGATGTTAAGCCAATTAATATTCCCAAAGAACTGCCCTCTACGGATGACTTAATTGCATTGGGTAAATCCATTTACACAGAAGTGGGCTGCAATATGTGTCATGGAAATACAGGTAAAGGTGATGGTCCGTCATCTAAAAAATTAACAGACTCCCAAGGGTATCCTATTATTCCAAAAGATTTTACACGTGGCATTTATCTAGGCGGAGGAGAAAATCGGGATTTATACTTGCGATTTGTAAGTGGAATGGATGGGACGCCCATGCCATCCTATGGGAATCTGGCTGAAGTATTGGGAAAACCAAAAGAAGAAGAAAATAAACTGGCCTGGGCTCTGGTTCATTATGTAAAAAGTTTGGAAGTAAAAAAGTTTGATGAATCCATTAAACCACCGGTAAACGAAAAATTAGTCGCTAATAAAACAAAACGCTCCACTAAACCAGAAGAATTTATAGATGCTGCAGCCAGTTTATGGAATAATGCACAGATCTATTCCATTCCCATCTCACGCCTATGGCAAAGCGACAATGTTAATTACCAGATGGTGAATGTGCAGGCAGTTTATAACTCAAGATATATTGCTATCAAATTGGAATGGGAAGATCATTCGCAGGATCAAGGATTATATCGAGTCCAGGATTTTCAAGATGGGGCTGCCATTCAATTTTCAATAGATGGGACCAAAGGATTCCATGGGATGGGATCGAAAGACCACCCCACGGATATCTGGTTCTGGAAAGCGGAATGGCAAATGCGTGCAAACGAAAATACGGATTCTGATATTGTACTGGCCTATGCTGATCGAGTCAGTGATTCCGATGTGGATACTTATCCCACTTTGATGAATGACGTTTCCTATCTATCCGGGAGAGATGCTGGAAATATTAATTCTGAAGCTGGAAAAACATCATCAGTTGAAAATGTGACTGCAGTAGGCCCTCAAACGGTAACGCCCCTTTCTAATAATGAACAAAAAGTCATGGGCAATGGAACTTGGAATGGAAAAAAGTGGCAGGTAGTGTTTGTTCGACAATTAAAATCAGATTCTAAACGAAAAGTAAAGTTTGAAAAAGGTGGATCCATTCCCATTGCTTTAGCTATTTGGAACGGCAGCGAAAAGGACCGGAATGGACAAAAAATGGTATCAACCTGGTACGATCTTGAGCTAAAGGATTAGATATGAATAAAAATCATAATAAAAACGGTAATGTCAGGCCTGAAAAACAAAACCAAAAAAACAGAATTAGCCGTCGGGATTTTTTAAAGGTTGGTACGGCGGGTTTGGGGAGTGCAGGTCTGCTGTGGTCTATGCCTGGGAGCATGTTTTTTCTGAAGGATATTCCTGAAATTGACAATCCACTGTTCCATTATCCGAACCGGGGCTGGGAAAAAATCTACCGTGATCAATATAAATTTGACGACACATTCACTTTCATCTGTTCCCCCAACTGTACCCACGAATGCCGGATGCAGGGTTTTAATCGAAATGGAGTTATGATCCGGACCGAACAAAATTATGATTCTCACAAGATTAAAGATCTATATGGAAATCAATGTACACATGCCTGGAATCCCCGTGGCTGTTCCAATGGATTTACTTTTCATCGCCGTATTTATGGCAGTTACCGTTTGAAATATCCACTGGTCAGAAAGGGTTGGAAGCAGTGGGCAGATGATGGTTTTCCCTATCTCACACCCTCAAACCGTGATAAATACAAATTCAATTCCCGTGGGACCGACACATTGGTGAAAATATCCTGGGATAAGATTGAAAATTACATTGCCAACGGGCTTATCAATATTTCTAAAACATACAGTGGTGATATTGGAAAAAAACGTTTGTTGGAGCAGGGATATCCTGAAGAAATGCTTACCCATTGGGACGGTGCTGGAACCCGCACCATTAAACTGCGTGGTGGTATGGGTCTTTTAGGAGTTATTGGGAAGTATGGCGCTTATAGGTTTAGCAATACCCTGGCTTTGGTAGATCATCATGTTCGAGGAGTGAAGCCAAAGGATGCAAAAGGGGGCCGGAACTGGTCTAATTATACCTGGCATGGCGACCAGGCCCCGGGTTTTCCATTTGTCCATGGTTTGCAGGCATCCGATGTGGATATGAATGAAATGCGCTACAGCAAACTGATGGTATCAATAGGGAAAAACCTGGTGGAAAACAAACGGGCGGATAATCACTTTGCAGCAGAAATTATGGAACGGGGCGGTAAATTGGTGAACATTTCACCAGAGTACGGCGCTTCCTCTTCTAAAGCAGACTATTGGCTCACCATTCGTCCCAATACAGATACAGCCTTATTGCTTGGGATTGCGAAGATCATCATAGATAATAACTGGCACGATAAAAAGTTCTTGAAGGAATTTTCCGATTTTCCCCTGCTCATACGAAAAGATACACTGAAGCGATTGAAGCCTGAAGATTTTATTTCTAAATATGAAAATCAATTATCCGAAAAAGGTCCCAGTTTTAAAATCCATGGAATGAAAAAAGAGCAATATGATAAAATTGGTGATTTTACTATTTATGATAAAACATCAAAAACCGTACAGCCGCTTACCCGGGAGGATATCGGTGAATTCCTGAAAAAGAAAAAAATTGATCCCGCTTTGGATTGGGATGGAAGAGTGGAAGACGTTAATGGAAATGAAATTGAAATATGCACCATTTTCTGGGCATATAAGCATATTCATCTTAAAGATTATGACATCGATTCCGTTGTTGAAATTACCCATTCCAATAAAGAATTGATTCAGCAATTGGCCAAAGATCTTGCCACCATAAAACCGGCGGCGATCCACATTGGTGAAGGGTTGAATCACTGGTTTCATGCTGTAGAGAATAATCGTGCCTGTTATCTGCCTGTGATTCTCACCGGTAATATTGGCAAGCGTGGCGCCGGATGTCAAACATGGGCAGGGAATTATAAAGCAGGGCTTTTCCAGGGATCAAAGGAAGTCGGTCCCGGATTTAAAGGCTGGGTAGCGGAAGATCCATTTGCCCCAAATTTGAATCCAAAGGCAAAGGCGAAGGATTTAAACATCAAGGGTTATGCCCGGGGAGAAGAACCATCTTATTGGAATGTGGGCGATTTCCCCCTACTGGTGGACACACCCAAATATGGTAAAAAATCCTTCACTGGTGAAACGCACATGCCCACCCCCACCAAAGCCATCTGGCACAACAACGTAAACCTTTTGAACAACGCAAAATATCATTATGAAATGGTGAAAAACACCAATCCTGGGATCGAAATGATCATCAGTCAGGATATTGAAATGACGGCAACCTGCGAATATGCGGATATTGTTTTGCCGGCCAACAGTTGGGCGGAACAGCAGAATTATGAATTGACCGCATCCTGTTCCAATCCATTTCTGCAAATCTGGAATGGGGGGTTGAAGCCGGTTTTTGATTCCAAAGATGACGTACTCATATGGGCCAGTGTGGCCAAGCAATTGGGAAAAATCCTTAAGGACAAACGATTTGAAGAATACTGGAAATTTGTACTGGAAGGGAAAACGGATATCTATATAGATCGATTGCTGAATGGCAGCAATACCACCAAAGGTTATACAACCAAAGATATCATGGATGGGAAATATGGCGAACCCGGTTCGGCACTCATGCTTTTCAGGACTTACCCACGAATTCCTTTCTACGAACAGATTAAGGAAAGTACGCCATTCTACACGCCCACGGGGAGGCTGCAGGCTTATAACGATGAACCAGAAGTCATCGAATATGGAGAAAACTTTATCGTTCATCGGGAAGGCCCGGAAGCAACTCCTTATTTGCCCAATGTAATCGTATCCAATAATCCACTCATTCGTCCAGAAGATTATGGAATTCCATTGGATGCAACATCGGCTGAAGAACGGCAAGTCAGAAATGTGAAAATGCCCTGGAAGAAAGTAAAAAAGACTAAAAACTTTTTATGGGAAGATGGGTTCTCTTTTTACTGTTTGACGCCAAAATCACGCCATACAACCCATTCGAGCTGGGCGACAACAGATTGGCATTTTATCTGGAGTAATCCATTTGGAGATCCTTACCGTTTGGACAAACGTCAACCTGGTGCAGGTGAGCATACCATGTATATGAACTCCGATGCTGCCAAAGATCTGGGCATTGAAGATGGTGATTACGTATTTGTGGATGCAGATCCGCAAAACCGGCCCTATCGGAATTTTAACGTAAATGATTCTTTTTATAAAGTGGCGCGATTAAAAGTGCGCTGTCGCTACAATCCTTCCTATCCATACCATGTTATCATGATAAAACATGGTGCCTGGATGTCGACAGAAAAATCCGTCTTGGCTCATGAATCGCGGCCGGATGGTCGGGCGCAATCTAAGGATACGGGGTATCAGGCAAGCTATCGGTACGGATCCCATCAATCAGTGACTTATGGCTGGCAGATGCCCATGATGCAGCTGGATAGTCTTTTTCATAAGGGAAAAGCCAAGATGGGATTTTTATTTGGATACGAAGCGGACAATCATGCCATAAATACTGTTCCTAAGGAAACTTTAGTGAAGATCACTTTTGCCGAAAAAGGCGGTTTGAAAGGGAAAGGGAAATTAGATGTCGTCAAAACTGGTTTTACCCCTGCAAATGAGAATGAACTCATGGAGAACTATTTAGCCGGAAACCTGACGACGATGGGAGAAGATGAATGGTAAAAGAGTACGATAAGGATGATCCGTTTGAAATGAAAGCAATGGAAATTCCCGGAGGAAATATTATACAACAGGCACAAGTCATGGCAGAGGAATATCGAGATATGGGAATGCCACAGGACGAATTAATAAAAATATTTGCAGATCCTTTTTATGGCGGATTACACATGGTCTATACTCAATTGGGAGTTGATGCCGTAGAGAGCATCGTTGACCAGGCTTATGGAAATATACGTGTGATAAACGGTCAGGAGTCCTAAATGGCAAAAGTATATAATTGGCAAATCAACCGAGACATGAGCTATCCCTATGAAGGGAAATACCCTGAAAGACAATTTGCAGCTGTCTTCAATATCAATCGCTGTATAGCCTGCCAGACTTGCACCATGGCCTGCAAAAGCACCTGGACATTTTCCAAGGGGCAGGAACTGATGTGGTGGAATAATGTAGAAACCAAACCCTATGGAGGCTATCCTAATTTTTGGGATGTGAAGTTGCTCAAGCTTATGCAAAATGCCCATGAGCGACAGGAGAAGGCCATGACTTGGAACACAGAGGATACATATGATGGTATGACCGTTTTTGAGGCAGCAGAAAAAGAAAAAACGGGAAATGGGCAATCTCGAGTATTGGGCTACCTTCCAGATGACAAAGAGTGGACCAAACCAAATATTGGCGAAGATGCGTCTCCGCAGACAACACTCAAAAAAGATAAAATGGGTTTCGTTAGCGAACCTGTTAGATTGCCAGAACATAAGAGTTTCTTTTTCTATCTACAGAGGCTTTGCAATCATTGCAGTTACCCTGCATGTTTAGCGGCCTGTCCACGGAAGGCAATTTATAAACGTGATGAAGATGGTGTGGTTCTTATTGATCAGGAACGGTGCCGAGGGTATCGGAAATGTGTGGAAGCCTGCCCTTATAAAAAGGCCATGTATAACGGTCAGACCAAAATATCAGAAAAATGCATTGCCTGCTATCCCCGTTTGGAAGGCCAGGATGGACATATTACGCCCGATGGTGTTTCCGTTGAAACAAGGTGCATGTCATCCTGTGTTGGAAAAATCCGCTTGCAGGGACTGGTAAAAATGAATCAGGAAGGATTGTGGGCACAAGATGAAGAAAATCCCTTGTATTGGATGATCCAAAAGGAAAAAGTGGCTCTACCTTTATATCCCCAGTTTGGGACTGAACCGAATATATTTTACATTCCCCCAAGGTGGGCACCAAGAGCATATTTAACCCAAATGTTTGGTCCTGGAGTGGAGCAAGCCATCGACAGATATACTGCGCCTTCCCGTGAATTGATGGCCATTCTACAATTGTTCAGAGCTCAGCGGGAAGTGATCTATAAATATCATATTAAAAAGGGACCAAAGATCTATGAAAAAAAGGTGACTTTGTCGGACGGCTCCAAGAAAAACTTGGACATTTATAACGACACAGTGATCGGTTATAATGAAAAGGGGAAAGAATGTGTTAGGACAACGGTGGAAGAACCCATGTACGAGCGTCCCGGCATTCACTTTAATTCGATTTGATGATGGATTCCCTAACTAAACAAAACCATCTGTTAGAAGTTCGTTCAACACTGTATGGTGCAGTGTCTGCACTATTTTCAGATCCCGAAAGTGAAAAATTTGCCATGTTGTTCACACCCAAAATCCAGGGTTGCGTTTTGGATGCCTGCTTTGAATTGGAAGAAAAGAAGGATCGAAATAAAACCACTTTATCGAGTTTATTCCAAAAACTGATGGTCGATTTGGAAAATTCCAAAAAGTCAAAAATCAGGGATGAATTTGTTGACGTATTTGGGCATACGCTTTCAAAACAAATCGCACCGTATGCGTTGGAACATTTGAAAAATTCAGATGTGTTTTTTCGGACTCAAAAGCTGGCAGACCTGAATGGGTTTTATAAAGCATTTGGCATGGAAGTCGAATCCATTGAAAGGGCGGACCATATTTCGACACAAACAGAATTTCTCTCTTTGTTGCTCTTAAAAGAATTGTTGGCCATGACAAATGATTTGGTTGAAGAAAAAGAAGTATGTGAAAAAGCATTCACTGATTTCTACAGTGACCATTTTTTTGATTGGACGGAAATGTTTGCTGAAAATTTATATAAACATGTTGATGGTGAATTTTATTCATTGGCGGGAAGATTTTTATGGGAATTTCTTCGAATGGAACAACCGAAATTTTATACTCCAAAAACAATTCAATTTACTCAAAATTGAATTGTTCAGCTAATTGGACGTCAATATACCAAATATAAATAAATAAATAAAAAATCTTTTCCTAACAATAAAAATAATGAGGAACTATGTTTGAACAATTACCAGAAGGACACATGATTAAAACCATGGTTACGGAACATGAGCATATTTTGGCGATGCTAGATGAGCTACAGGATATTTCTCTTCAGCTTTCAGATAATGACCGGAATAACGGCATGGCGTCCATGAATCGCGCCAATGAATTGGCTGATAAGATTATCGGTGCAGAACCCCATCATCAGCGGGAAGAACTAGTCCTTTTTTCGACGCTTGAAGAATTAGGAATTTCTGGCCCCACCCAGGTTATGCGCATGGAACATGAAATGATGCGGGAAATGAAACATGACTTAAAAAGTCAAACTGGAAATGCTGATGGAGACTGGTCAGTTCGAGTAGAGAAAGTATCCCAATTGATATCGGAACTGTGCAGCATGCTCCGTCAGCATATTGATAAGGAGAACAATATATTATACCCCATAGCATTGCAGAGTATCACGGCAGATACCCAATGGGAAGAGATGAGAATAAGATGTGATGAAATTGGATATTGTTGCTTTTGTCCAGAGACGCAGAAAGAATTAGATGGGGCGAGTATATAATTGAATTAGGGAATAAGATATAGTAGAAATAGACTATGAATATATTATCCCTTACCGGTCATCCATAGAATTGCTTCTTGGGTTGCTTTAGAAAGTGGACGTTCTTTCCTGGTGATGATACCAATGTCCCGGTAAAATGGTCCTTCTGTAATTTCAATGGAAACAAGGGTTTCCTTTTTTACTTCCTGCTGGATAGCATTTTTTGGCAGGAGTGAGACACCCTGTCCCAGTTCCACAGACCTTTTTAAAGTTTCCACATTATCAAATTCATGGACAACATGAACAGATACTCCATGATTCTTGAGAATGGCATCAACCGCGTTGCGCGTTGGTATTTCTTTAATGAAACTGATGAAGTCAATGTTGTTCAGATTTTTCAGTCTAATTTTCTTTGCTTTGGACAATTTATTATCAGGGTTGCAAACAAATATCAGTTCTTCCCGTTCCCCGTATTGAATATCCACCATTGGATGCTGCCAAGGATAAGCAATAATTCCAAAATCGCAAACCCCCTGGATCACATCCGTGTAGATTCTATCTGAACGATTATATTCAATATGGAGATTGATTTTTTTATACTTCTTCATAAAGGATTTAATCAGAGGAGGCAGATGGTAAAATCCTATGGAGTATACCGATTCGATATTCACAGTTTGGGCAACCTCACCCAAATTATCCTGTAGGATATCCATAGTTTCCTGATAGGCCTGGAGTATATTTTCACACCCCTTTAGAAAAATCCTGCCTTCCTGGGTCAAGGAAAATTTTCCTTTTCCGCGAATGATTAACTGCTTATCAAAGTATCTTTCCAGGAATGCCACCTGCTGACTGACAGCTGACTGGGTGATGTAGTTTCGTTCGGCTGCCTTGGAAAAGTTTCTTGTTTCCGCCACATCACGAAATACCTTAAATAAATCGATATATAATCTTGATCCTTTCATGCTATTAGTAATGCTTATATAAAAATTACCACATCTCATTAGATAGATAATAGTCATAGATTTTAGCCGGGGTGGAAGGAATTGTGATCTTCCAGGCATTTATAGATAAAATAGGCAGTGTGATGTAAATAATCGTATTACAAGGAATTCCCAACAGTGGCCTGGATGAAGCAGCAGCGGAGGCCGTCAGGAAAACAAGATTATACCCGGCGAAAAAGCAGGACCGGGAGTTCGGCGTGTGGACAAGTAGCCCAGTAAATTTTAAACTGGCAGATTAAGTTTCGTTCTATCGAATGCCAGCGGGCAGGCAAGCGCTGCACCAGTGGGCGGAATTTGATTTCTGTTTAATCAATAAGTGATATATCTACCGCTTTATCTCCTCGATCGCCCTGCACAACCTTGAATTCAACTTTGTCACCGTCCTTGACATAAATCTCGTGAGACAATCCAGTTTCATGGAAAAAATAGTCATTGCCATCATCTCCCGTTATGAAACCAAATTTTCTTGATTTATTATAGAATTTTATTTTTCCTTTTTGCACTGTTATTTCTCCATAATCAATATTTTAGAAATCCTCTTATATCACAATATACCTATTAAATCAAAGCTGGAAAAGTGAATCTTAACTCTTTTGTATTCAGTATTTAATAGACCCGAAAACAGTTTTCACCCTGTTCCGAAAGAAATTGTTATCGTGCATTTCAGTCTCACCGACATTATGGCACAATGAGTATTTTTGCGGTAGTCCTTGTTCTAATATCTGTTGTTAATATCCCCATAACATTTATGAGCCCTTACAATGAATGCACGGCTGACCCATCAGGCCCAGCTAAAAGGAAAACATTATGACACCAGAAGTAAAAAGGAAATCGGACCGCAGAGGGTCCGACAGGAGAGCTAATGTTGTCCCCATAACCTTTGGAAACCGTAGAAAGAGCAATCGTCGGTTAGAGATAGATCGGCGTCAACAATAATAAAACCATAAAAATAAATATCTGCCCTTGCGAATACGGTTAACTCCGTTGGCAAACACGGTGTTCTTTGTCTGCGGGATTGGCGACTCATTTGGCTGCTGAATTCATCTCTCTATATACACAACTGCAAACTCCTTTGATTATATGATTTTTAGGTCACTTAATCGAAGGCCATTTATAATTACAATCCTTCATTCTCAAATCAGACTTAGATAACGGTAATATTAACATAACTTAAATCTGTATTTCAGAATATAGATTGTGAATAATCAGACACTGTTTATAGTCAATATTTCTAATAAAAATAAACACCACGTGACTCTATAAGAAAACCTACTTGATATCAAATCTCACATCTAAGCGGGACTTGATGTTAATGGAGTGCCATATTTTCTTTAATAATCCTTACATTTCACTATGGCGATTATTATAAACGAAAGAATCAACTGGTTTTAGGTATAAACGGAGAGTGGGAAATTGGTATATTATCTGATAAAAATCATTATTACAACATTGTTGATTGTGGCTATTTCCGAAATAGCCAAACACAGTTCTTTTGCCGGCGCAGTGTTGGCATCTATACCTTTGATATCGGTACTTGCCATTGCATGGTTATACATTGATACCAAAGATGTAACCAAGGTTATAAATCTAGTAAACGGTATATTTTGGCTTGTTTTACCATCTTTGGCCTTATTTATTTCGCTGCCGCTTTTATTAAAACAGGGTTTAAACTTTTATATCAGTATTACAATTTCTATTGCGGTCACTATTGGGTGCTATTGGCTAATGGTAACGGTTTTACATCATTATGGAATTAAAATATAAATTCCATACCTGTTGCGGGTGACCTGTGCCTGTTCATGAGCAAGTACCGACAAGGGATTTCTTTACAGGGACGGATATACATATAGAAAATGATTAGCCGCATGATGCATTTGTTGCTGTTTACCGGTTTAGCCTGGAGCCAGACTAAAACTGTTGCTGTCTTTGATTTTCAAAATGATAGTTTATCATCCAATGAAGTTTCTACACTTATGGATAGATTGCGAACAGATATCGCTCAAGTAAGTGATTTTATCGTTGTAGAGAGACATAGAATCAATGATATACTCAAAGAACAGAAAATTCAAACAAACAGCTGTTTTGGGAAGTGTGCAATTGAAGTTGGGAAATTACTCGGTGCTACAAATGTGGTGTGCGGCAGCATTGGTAGAATAAGCCTTACCTATACAATTTCTGCCATAATGATTGATGCAGAGACAGGGGAAATTGTAAGGTCAATCCGTTATAGGTCTGATGAGGATAATGACAGCCTTTTTGCCTCAGGAATGAGGGAAGTCGCCTTGGAAATAATCAGAGAAGAACCGCAGGATACGTTAGGTGAAGAAAGAACAGTTATGAGTAATTTAAATAATAATGATGGTCCTTCATTTGCAGAACCTTTAGCTACACTTTGGCAGCTCGATGCCATGAAAAGCTGGGGAGCAGAAACAGGTGTTAATACAGAAAGTTTTATAAAAGAATGTTATGGTGTCCCTATAGAACAATTAACGAAAAGCCAGGGTGCAGAGGTATTAATGTATTTACAGTTTAATGATATGCCGGGGCATTGGTGATATTCAGATTAAAAATATTTCTTACAATGAAGATAATCCTGGAAATGACCCGTGTTTTGGTAATAGAATGGCCAAATGAAAAACCAGGGAACCTGCTATGAAACAATATGAAAATTTCCATATTGTTGACCATCCACTCATTCAGCACAAACTCACTTTGATTCGGGAAAAAACGACTGGTCATAAGATTTTCCGTGAATTGGTGACGGAAGTGGCCACCCTTGTGGCTTTCGAACTCACCAGAGATCTTGCTACAATACCTACAGAAATTGTAACGCCAATGATGGCAACAACCGGTAATACTGTTTCTGGGAAGGATGTGGTTCTTGTTCCTATTTTGCGGGCCGGGCTGGGAATGGTGGACGGACTGATTCAATTGATTCCAAACGCAAGAGTTGGTTATGTAGGTATGGAGCGGGACGAAGAAACCCACAAACCAGTTCATTATTATTTTAAGGTTCCAAAGCAGCCGGAAAACCGGAGTTTTATTATTCTGGACCCCATGCTTGCCACAGGCGGAACAGCCATTGCTACTGCGAATAGTCTGAAAGATCTTGGAGCGACCCGTATCAAATTCATGTGTTTGATTGCAGCTCCTGAAGGTAGGGAAGCATTTTGTGAAACCCACCCGGACATTGAAGTTTATACAGCAAGCCTGGATGAAAAATTAGATGATAATAAATATATCATTCCGGGACTGGGCGACGCAGGGGACCGCTTATTCGGGACAAAATAGTTCCCGTATTTAAGCGAGTTAAATGGAACAACTTCAGTCCGGCTTCATCCCTCGAAAGCCGCAGGATTGAATCTTTTAAGACGGTTACCCAGTTATTGTTTTTGGCCCCAGTGAAAAGCAAAGGATATTAATATAAATTTTATATTGAAAAATAAGGTAATAATTCTATCAGCTTTATTTATAATTGCAAGCATTGTCTGGGGGCAATGTGACTTTAACAGTGATGGACAATTGGACTCCTTGGATATTGAAGGTGAATTAAATTGTATTCTAGAGGGTTGTTTTGATGAATCGCAGTGTGACTTCAATGGCGATGGATATTTAGATATATTTGATATTTGTGCAACAGTAGACTGCATGATAAGCAACTGCTGGCAGGGAGAAGATTTATCTGTTCTGCACAGCAGCATTGTTTTTAAAGATATACCAGCAGGCACTTTTACCATGGGTGAGGCTGAAACAAACTACCAGGGACCTCCGGGCAGTTATGATGCTTACATCCATACGGTTGTCTTAAGTTCTTTTCAAATGAGTGAAACTGAGATCAACAATGAACAATATGCTCATTTTTTAAACGGAGCCTATTATAACGGGTTGGTGGAAGTTCAGCTTGAGACAAATCCAGGACCAAATATGGGTGATATCCTGGTATATGGTACAAGTGCAGCTCCTGATGAATACGGAGGCATGGCCATCTATAATTTAAGCGGATCTCGGGTCATGAAGGATCATGATAATGCCGATGGGGATAGTGATCCGTTTACTGGTGAGATAGAGCCGGAAAATCCATTAAATATCGCTTATATAGGTTATGATGAATTGGATGAAGCAAATGAATGGTTTTATGTGAAGAATCCTGCAGATCCCGAAGACTTCGATTGGCAGGAATTAACAAATTATTATAATTATACTAATGTATCTCACCAGGAAGACATGTCCATTCTGTTGAACGATTATAATAATTGGGAAGAATTGGCAGATTATCCAAATAATCTGCCAACATTATCGGAAGTCAGCCATTGGCCTGCGACCTTCATTAAATGGTTTGGTGCAAAAGCATTTACGCTTTTTTATGATGGTATCGATCTACCTACAGAGGCGCAGTGGGAGTACGCCGCGCAGGGCGGAACAGGGTATATATACGCTACTGCAGATGGAAATGTCCATGGCGATGGTACGAGTGCCAACTGGAATTATTTAGAAGAGCATCCAGCCCGCGGCCATGTGCTGGATGTTCAGCTAAATGAACCAAACCCTTTTGGTTTATATAATATGGCCGGCAATGTATGGGAATGGATTGAGGATTGGTATTCATCTGACTTTTACATCACTACCGATGGTGCAACAGACCCTGTTAATACAACGGATACGGGGTTTAAGGTCAGGCGGGGCGGTTCCTGGAATTACCACCAGGCTACGCTTAAATCATCAGCAAGGGCGGAAGATGAGCAATTTAAAGGGAATGACCATTTTGGATTCAGGATAGTGCAAAACAATTGACAATTACTGCTAACGTCCCCTATTCCAGATTAATAAACTTGCATTACTTTCCTCACACTCATAACCTAATCGGAGCTTTATTGATTCTATGCGCGGATTTTTGTTTATGAGAAGATGGGTAGTCCCTGCCATGTAATCATTCGAAAATAAGCATAGGCAATTTGAAATGTAATTCAAAATGCTTTTGTTAATATTCCAATCCAATATTTATGCTAAATAAAATATTTCGTAGTTACCGGAATCTCCCCCGGGATATCCATCTGCTCATTCTTATGGAATTCACTCTTAGTCTCATCCATGTTGCTTTTATACTTATTTTAAATATCTTTTTACGCAAGCAAGGATTTAGTGACCCAGAAATTGCATCATTTAATTCGCTGCGCTTTATCGGTGCTCTGGCGTTCGCATTACCGCTGGGTATTTATATAAGGGGGAAGAAACTCAAACCATTATTTATTTTATCTGCACTGATTGTACCACTGACAAGTGGCCTAATAATTCAGTCTGTCCATCACCAGATAGTTCCAATGATTCAGGTGGCATTTTTATCCTGGGGTTTTGGAATGATGCTGATGAGGGTATGCGCACTGCCATTTATCATACGCAATACCACTCCAGATAACAGCACAGAGGCTCTATCTCTGAGTGCCGCAACCTGGTCTCTGGCGACGATATTCTCTGGTGTTATTATCAGCGGCCTGGATTGGATTGCATATTTCAAAATAGGGGAATGGACATTTATCATGAATGAATACAGCACGCTCTGGTTTATTACAATTTTGGGTGGATGCTCCATATTTTTTGCTCTAATGATTAAAGAAAGTAACCAACAACACCCTGAAAGAAATGATGATTTATTTTCGATACATAAATCATATGATTGGTCGCTGATTTTTAAAGCGATCTCACCTTTGATATTGATCTCTGTTGGCGCCGGTTTGACGATACCATTTGTAAACCTGTTTTTTAATTCTGTATTTGGATTTGGATCCAGCGATTTCAGTCTTCTGGGAAGCGTTACCGCATTTCTGGTATTTATTTTTTCTTTATTGGTACCATATCTGCGAAAGAAATATGGTTATTGGCTGACCATCGTTGTTGTGCAGTCACTGGCCATATGTTGTCTGGTGGTTATGGCGGTGATGGAACTTTATGTTGACTATTCTTTTGCATTAGTGATTGCCGTTATCGCCTTCATATTCCGTCAACCACTGATGCATATGGCCCATCCAGCTTCCAATGAATTAATGATGAACTATGTTGGTAAGAAAAACCAGGAACTGATTAGTGCATTGAGTTCCAGCCTTTGGAGTGCTTCTTGGTTTATCAGTGCAAAGTTGTTTGAGTGGCTCAGGCTTCTAGATTATCGCTATTATGAGATCTTTCTGATAACGGCAATCTTGTATGTAATCGGTGTAATGCTGTTTGCTTCACTAATTCGTGAATATGAGGATAGTAAGAAAATAAAATCAAGTGAAATGCTTCCATTGACCGATGAATTAACCATGGATTAATGCTCATGGTGGTCTGTTAGTTTTTGTGATTATCGGATCCTTAAAAACTTTGGTATGTAATTATATTTTATTCTACAACATCAAGCCCCGGTCACCCGGGGTTTTTTGTTTGTGGTATGATGGATAGATTTGGATATGAGTTCCATGGAAACGATATAAAACATAATAATTATATAGAATAAATGAATACAAAATCATTAATGACCTTAAGCGCGATAATATTAGCTCTGATAGGAATTAGCCTAATATTTTTGCCAAAAGAAATATTAGATTATTTTGAATTGAGTGTATCAGACACTCTTGAATTATTAATGCAAATTATTGGATCTTTCTACTTTGCTTTTGCAATGCTTAATTGGATGTCTAAAGGAAGTATTATCGGTGGAATTTATAATCGTCCGATAGCTATGGCTAATTGGACACATTTTGTCATTGCTGGACTTGCCTTAATTAAAGGAGTTTTGGCTAATCCAAGTCTCTCATACGTAATTTGGTCAATCGCAATTATTTATTCAATTTTTGCAATATTATTTGGAATTGTGGCATTCAAACATCCTGTTAGTGAAAACAAAATAGATAATCAGACTTCAAGCGAAGAAGAAGAGTAGCCCCACATTCGTGGGGTTTTTTGTTTGTGTGGGTAGTGCTAGATTTGGATCATGATGAATAGTCTCGTACAATTTAGATAACCTGTTATTGCTATGGCATTTAACAGAGAAAGGAAAGAGATGACAATGAATAGGATAAAGAAATTGTTTATTCTGGCGGTAGTTACCGTGGCATTATCACTAAGTTTGGCGAATTGCGGCAAAAAAACTGAAAAGCCAGCGGTTAAAGAATCTGCTAAGGAGACAAAGCCGAATGAGCATCCAACGAATGAACATCCAACG
>DKQR01000126.1 GCA_002471805.1 Fidelibacterota bacterium UBA7303
AAAGAGCTTGAAACTAAGTCCGGTAAGGAATATAGTGAGAAGGATATGCAACCTACTCAGTTAAGGAATTATAGAAAATTAGACAAGGCAAATAATGTTAATTTAAAATCATTAAACGATGCTATGGATGAACTTTCTAAGTATGGTGCGCTTACAAAAGATGGTAAATGGTCTATGCGCCCTTTTGATAGGCATAGAGACCTTGATGAAAAAACGCATAAGATGGGTTTCCATCAAGCCCTTAGTGCGTTTAATAGTGCTAAGGGCAGGTATGAAGCAAATAATGATAAGTTTGCAAAATTCACTAAGCAAAATAATTTAATTTACCCTGAAGTTAGAACAAATACTGAGATACAGGAAGAAACTACCCGTCTAGCTGATGATGCTAATAAGAGGCAGGAATGGTTAGATGAGAATGAAAAATATATAAACACAAACCCTGAGCTCGCTGGTATGATGCTTGACTATCTTAACTCAGATCAAGATGCTGGAGCATTTAACAAATTACAGGATGAGACAAACCAGTTTTTACAATTTGATAAAGATTTGAAAGAGCTGGAAGAGTCTGTTCAGGCTGACACCGGGGAAAAACCACCTGCTATTGATGTGGTTAAAGGTAAGACTGGTATAGGTAGGTTTTCCATTGATGGTAAACAGGCTATAATAAGCTTTGATGATGTAAAAGAAATTGGAAACCAGAAGCATTATTTCGTTGAAAAAGAGGGTGAGGATGGTACTTGGATACCTGAGAGCGACTTACCTAAAGATATTAAAATGGAGGATACGGCTCCTGATGCACCACCACCTGATAAACCTGTAGTAAAGAGTGATGAAGAACTCGCTGATCAGGAGATTGAAGAGATAGATCAGGAACTTGCAAAGATTCAAAAGGAATATGAAGATGAGTCTAAGCTTAATGAATACTTAAGCCAGTTAGCTCAAAAAAAGGGATTGACCGTTCAGGCAAAACCCATTGGCCCCGGGAATGTTTCTTTAGCACCGGGCATGGTTGGCGATCAGCCCCTTGAACAACTAGATTTTGATCAGCCTGAACTATTTCCAGAAAAACCAGTACCGTCAAGTCCGGAAAGAATAAAGTCTTTGGAGATTAAAGACACTAAGGGTAGCAATCTAGATATTGATAATTTACCAAAATTAAATAAACAACTGACATCAATGGTTAAGGAAGTTGAAAGAGTTGAAAAGGGGTATTTTAAAGATGACAGTCCAGATAAAAAATCTCAGGCTAAAATAGAAGATGATCTAAGAAGGCTTTCTATTTCCATAGATGCCTTACCGGATAATACTAAAAATAGAAATTTAAAAATGACCGTTAATCAAATTCTAAAACAACTTACTGCATCTAAGAAGAAAATACGAAAAGTAAAACAGTCGAAGAGACGAACACGGTGATATGCCCGAACAGTCAGATATTTATAATTACTACACAAATCTATTAGATGATGCTGTAGAAAATCAGGATGATTATGCTGATACTATCCCCACATTACAATATTATTCAGATAAAATAAATCAGCCAAACGAATCCCCGGACAGGGATTATAGTTATTATGAGCAGGAAGCCAAGGGTCAGGCCTTGGCAGATGTGCAGGGGTCTAGAGAAGACCCGGATTTATACGGTTTTATACCGGGTGACTGGTTAAGTGACTGGGTTAAAGATGGGTATAATAACAGTATAGAGGGTCTTGGCTATCAGATAGCTACTGGTAGGCAGTTCTATGACCTATCGGGGTATGATGAATCAAACAAAGGCATTCTTGAGGATATAGGCTCTACCATAATATCCTTTATGACCCCAACCGATATAGCGGCTTTGACTTTTGGCGGTGGGATAGGCGGTTTAGCGGCTAAAGCTAGTTTGAAAACAGCGGCTACCGGAGTTGTTAAAGCTGGCTTAGGAGCTGGTATAAAGAAAGGTTTAGCAAGGGAGACTGTTGAAAAGCTGGTTGAAAAGAATGCTGTAAAGGCAACACAGCTTTTAATGAAAAACAATATTAAGAAAGATGTTGCTGAGAAAGTAATAGCTGATGCCACTAAAAAAGTAAGTAATAAAATGTATGCAGAGGTTGCTCAGGGTGCTACGGGATTAGGTTTCTACAGCGGGTTACAGTCAGCTCTGGGGCAGGAAGTCTCAGAAGGTGATATAAATGCAGTCACAGTTTTAAAAGATGCAACAAAGGGTGCCGCACTTGGTGCTTTACCTGCCGCTACTGCCAAGCCTATTGTGAATAAAATCCTTGGCTCTAATATAAATAAGACAACAAAGGCGATGGCTGTTAAGGCTGTTGAAACTACAGAGTTTGGGGTTGCTACTCCTGTGCTATACGAGGGCCGTGCTCCAAGGCCTGAAGACTTTGCCCATGCGGCTGGTGTAATAGGCGGACTAACAATAGCAAAAGCTGTCCCAAAAAATATTAAAAAACTTACTGGTACTGAAAAACCATTACTAACTACAAAGGAATACACCGGTGAGCTTGGTAAGGCCCAATTTGGGATGGAGCGTAAAGAGCAGATATTTACTTCTAAGGACGGTACCCAAATATCAGAAGTCAAGTTTGAAAAGAGGGAGTCAAAAGGTGAAACTACTGACAGGGTAAAGGGAAAGCTTGTAGTTGACGGGGAGGTTACAGGCAAGGAAATTACTATGAGCGGTTCTGATTTTATTAATCAGGGATTCGCAAGAGACAGGTCTCACCTAGATTTAAAAGGTATAGAAACCGGCAGGAGGAGGGAGGCTTTTGGCAGGAAAAAGAAATTAAAATTATCCGATGAGGAATTCAGGGCCGAGGTTGAAGGTGTTACAGGCAAGAAAGTAGACCCTAAGAAACATAAGACCGGGTGGAGCCAACTCTCACAAATAGAGCAGATTAAGTTTTTAGACAATTTAAGGAAACAGAGCTTATCTGATAAGATATTTAAAGAATTTAAAAGTGAAGGCTATGAAGAGTATTTAATTCCGAGACGTAAATTAAGCAAGGCTATACCAGATTGGTTAAAGCAGGCAAAGAACAGGGCCAAAACTCAGGCTGGACAGCAAACGGTTCTTGATATAAACAGGGCTGATGCCAGAGGGATTACCCTTACCGGCACATACCTACAGGCTTTAGCTAATAATGGTTTATATAAGGGGGGTATATTCAGCAAGGCTTTTGGAAAGTATTCTCCCAATATATTTAAAGTTCAAATTAAAAAAGGTAAACCTGCAAAACGTATCTGGAATGAAAACCAAGCCAAGAAATATTATGAAGATTTAGGTAGGCGGATGGGTCTTGAAGGGCATCAGGGAGACCTTGATGTTAAGGCAATTAGAAAAACGATGGATACTGTTTATAGTAATGCTAAAAAAGCTGGTGTGCCCGTAGCTGAGTATAGGAAGAATTATTTTCCCAATCATGTAAAACAGGAATTCCTTGATAAGATCGGGCAGGATGTTTTCAAGGTTATACATGAAGATGCTTCTTTTGCGGGGACTAGAATGGGGCAGGATGCAATGTCTATGAAAAAGCTTCAAAACCTGCTGAAGTCTGATAAATCCAATTTCTCAAAAGAGACCCTAGAGGCTATGGATCACCTGTCTAAGGAGTTTAAAAAGCAGGGGGCATCTCCGGATCAGGCTATGGCCCGGGCATGGATGGAATTACGCAATACCGTTTATAAACAGAGGTATTCCATTGTTGGAAAGCTGGAAAGATCAAGAAAGGCTAAGTTGCCAGAGATTTTTTATGAGAGAGATGCAAGGCTTGTCCTGTCTAAATATGTAACTGATGTTGCCAAGCGGACAGCTCAAGTGGAGTTCTTTGGCGATAAGGGTCAGGTTATAGAGCAAAGGCTTACTGCTCTAAAAAAATTAAGAGGGCAAACAAGCGATCCAAAGAGAAAACAAATCCTTTCTCAGGAGATGAAGTTCTTGGATCAGCTTTATGATTCCCACACAAACCAGATTGAGGTAGACCCCACAAAGAACTGGGGAGACCCGAGAGCTAGGAAGGCCTTTAAAGACCTTGTTGATTTTGAAGTTGGAACTAAGATAGGTCTTGGATATGCAACTATACCAAATGTAACTCAGACACTAATATCAACCGCTGTTAAAGCCGGTTATTATAATACTTTTAAGGGAGTTATAAAGCTTGCTAATCCACTTGAATCTGGTAAAAAATATAGGAATGATGTTAAGATGTCAGGGATAAGCAACCTGTCTGTATTTCAAATGCTTTCAGGTTTAGAGCCATCAGGTTCGCTTATGGGCAAATTTGCTAATTTCACAACAACAATATCTGGTTTTCAGCATATGAATAAAGCTAACCAGTATATTTCTGCGGCGGCAGGTAAGGAGTATGTTGCTTCTTTAATGAAAGCTAAAGATAGTTCTATAGGGTTCAGGAGAAATTGGGCTGAGAAAAGTTTACGTGACCTTGATATTAATCCAAATACAAAAACCTTAACAGAAAGGCAGACCCTTGAATCAATGTATAGATTCTCAAGGGACTCACAGTTACAGAGGAATGTCTTAAACGATCCTTTATTTTTTAATGACCCTAGATTTAGACCATTTATTTTATTTAAAAGATTTGGTTATAAGCAATTTAACTGGATCAGGGAAAATCTCTCACAGGAATTTGCCAGAGGCAATCTATTACCTATATTAAGATTAGGGGTTGGCGGAGCATTTGGTGCCCAGTTTGTAGTTTGGTCTAAGAAAGCATTAAATAATTTCTTAGCTGGTGAGGAGGTATATGATGAGAACAGGCTCTTCTTACCGGGCCTGCCAAAGGGTACAATATTAGACGATATGGGTGGCGATATAAACACAGATATGTCTGAATATACTTGGAGCGATTTCTTTGACCATGTTGGTTCTGTTGGAGCATTTGGTTTTGTTTCAGATATTACCGCCAGCGAGAATAAGTTCAGAGCTTTAGAATTTTTATTTAAACCGGCAATTGTTCAGGATGGGATGAAGGCTGTAGATGCGTTACAAAGAATGTATAAGGATATGGAAGACTATGGTATGGGTGCTGGCAAGAGGGCGGCTAAATACCTTCTCCCTATATTCGGAACTGTGCCCAGAAGGCTTGCCAAGCGTCTAGAGACAAGGGGACAAAGGGAAACTTATACAACCTACAGACGTGGTATAATCAGGTCTAGGGTACTGGACGCTCTTATTAGTGGCAATGACAAGGAGGCCTTTAAATTGGTTGATGCTTGGAACAGGGCTAATCCACATAAGGCTTTTTACCTTGAAGATATTGGTATTGATGCTATTTATGAAAGATTAAAAACTAAAGCAGAAAAAAGGGCCAAGCCCTAAATATTATACGGTAAGTCTTTTTCTGAGAAATCTGGGAATCCATTTGATTTCCAGAACTTAATTAATTCCTGAGAATATTTCTCAAGACTTATTTTCTTACTTGAGAGCAGGTTAATCAAATGCCGTAATTCATTTTCCTTTTCCCTTGTAAGGCATTCTTCATTTTCTGGAAAGATATCTAATATGTCCATTATTTAATTTTACCTGAGTTTAACATTGTTTCATATTCCACATTCTTTATCTTTACATACTTGGCCTTTTCATTCTTGCTCATCTTGAACCAGCACTTCGGAAGTGAATTAACCCTGCCATCGTATCCTTTGGCAACCCCGCAGAACAATCTGGTAATATTATCAGACTCCCCAATCGCTGGATTGAACCGTGATTTACCGCAGAAACAGCAGTGAGTGTCAGTTTTGGGGCAAAGTTCAAACATATAGCACCTTTCTAAAGTTTGGGGTCAGTATGGGGTAAAAAACACCCCCTAGTTTAGCGTATACGGGCATAAAAAGATTTTTTGGATACCAAGTATGCTTATAAATAAGACAACCATAAGCGGGCACCAAGGCCCGCTATTGGTTGTTTGTTAAGATAAGCTCTTAAAAAGGGCTGTCTTTCTTTCTGGGCTCTTTAAAGTTGCCGGAAAGATAGCGTTTGCCATTCTTATCCTCATTGATCCACAGGGCACAGTCATATGTATGACCGTCCACTTTTGCGGAACCGGTGTAGTCAGGTTTGTTATCACCATCTTCTTTGAAGGTGTTCTTCCAAAGCGAGAAGCTCTGGTCTTTTTGCTTGAATTCAGCCATACTGAATCCTCCTTTTGTTTGTTGTTAGGTTATTTTTAGCATCTTGGGCATCTTATTTTTCATCT
Source organism: Fidelibacterota bacterium UBA7303 (assembly GCA_002471805.1). Taxonomy (GTDB): domain Bacteria; phylum Fidelibacterota; class Marinisomatia; order Marinisomatales; family UBA1611; genus UBA2134. The sequence goes on from DKQR01000126.1 coordinate 6,204, forward strand.
TGCGCCATCTTAAACGCCTTTCAAGGATTTCCTCAAAAAACTTCAGTCGGCTGTGAGCGGCACCATTTTCCATGATTCGCCCGATTCCCAAAAGATGCCTGTACATAGACGCTAAAGCACTTACGCTCATGTTAGGCGTTTTTGTTATGTCACTCATTTTTAAACTCCTTTAATAAAGATAGTAACATAATGTATTTTTCGTATTCAAGTACGATATATGGTTTGCCACGATCCTCACGAATCACTACCCCATCTTCGTCCTTCTCTGGTTTAAGCCATTGGGCTATCCGGGTTCTGCGCTTGCATCCATAGTAGCGTTCCTCAATCTCAATATCGCCTTTCTCATGCTGTGCACCTCCACGATCTCTGTTATAGGCTTCAAGCCCGAATTCTTTAGCAGTCCTTACAGCCTGCCTTTGCAGTTCCGCACCCCTCTGTCGGTTTCTTTTACCCCGCCTTACATTCTTAGGGTTTTTCATATTGCTATCCTTACCTTTGGCGGGTTCTTTTTATTCCTGCAATTAGGGCAGGTTTGAAATAGTTTTTTAGAACCTGCCCAAGTTGTATAATCACATTCCGGGCATTCATACAGGTGTTCAAGGAACTCATATCCGTTTATTACCCTTGTCTTTTTAAGCATTCTCATTCTTCGCATACTGTCCCCGTTACCGTGGGCTGTAACCTATCCCGGTTAATAACCGCCTCATTCTCCTTATCAATCATCTGCTCTTTAATTCTTTCCATATCGCCCAATAGTTTTTTATATGGGCCTGAGTATATTCTGTTTCTATCGTCAGATATAAATGTTTTCAGGGCATTGATATGAATTTCAACCTCCTGCTTGGAATATCTTATTGTTGCTATGCACCTTGGTTTATTCATGCTATCTCATTTGCGTATTTTACGGGCAAGTAGGCATTAGTCCGTATTGCTGTACCGCCGTTTATCGTTTTGCGTGTTAGTGTTCTTTTAATGTTAAAGCCGAATCTAAATTCTCCAAACTCATCAGTTATCTTCCAATAGAAAACTAATTCATCCGGAATAAGATATAGAAACCCAAAGAAGGGAACTCTGAGCATCTCAGATATTTTCTTGCCATCCATTATTTTATTAAATGTAACCAGCCAAGATTTATAATCTAACAGTTCCATGTAACTCATGTCCCGGCACTTAGATTCAAAGATTCCTGAGATTTGATCCTCTTTCACAATTATACCATCTATCTTTGAGTCCATCTTCTTAGGAGTTTCAATCAGTTGTACAGAAAAACTGTGTTCAATTTTTTCAAGCATCTTTTTCTCATGCCTTAAAGACTCCTGCCCTTTCTTTGTATTAATATCTAAGTCCATTAGAACGGCACCGGTGCCTTTTTCAATACCTGCACAACCCTTGCAACAGGGTAAGATACAGAATTCTCATTTTCATTGGTAAATTCTTTTAAGGAGACATCAATTAAAACCTTCGCCCCCTTTACATCACTTTGATAAAGGAAGGGCAGTTGCCCACCCTTCTCTTCATCGTTGCGGAGTCCCATCATGGATAGGAATTTTGCGTAACCCCAATTCTTTTTATGCTCATAGAGATGTCCATCAACTTTTTTATACCGGAATATTCCATTATCTTTTACCCTCTCGCCTTCCACCTTAGGGTGTTCATCTACATCAACCATATATTCAGGTTTGAATATGTCGGCAATATAGTTTCCAAACTTCATATCTTCAATTATATCAAGGGATACAACGGATGCAGTGTACCTGCCTTCCGGTACCCCCTTCTTAATTAAATCAAATCCAGCCGGATAATATGCATCTCCTATATCAGGCATTTCCCTGAGCTTGTTTCATTTCCTGAATACGCTCAAGGCTTGTATCAAGGTTGCCTAATGTGATCTTGCCTTCTTTCAGGGCTTTCATCACCTTGTTGGCATTTCTCTTGCCCAATCCCTCAACGGCTTCCTTGATCTTGTTTTCAACATGGTTCTCATCTGTGATCTTCTCACCATTGGTGGCCTCAACCACCTTATCAACAAGCTCTTCATCAGGCGACTTTTTAGAGTCGCTGATGATCTTTTTCAGCCCTTCGATACCATGCATGACAAAATAAACCCATCTGTCTATCTCATCCATAGTCTCTTTGTTTAAGGGCATCTCTTTCTTGAAGGCCTCGATGGCAAATCCATGCCGTACCTTGCCTTCTGCTATTTTATCCCAGTTGGGATTGCCATTACTCATAGCTCGTCTCCTTTTGCTTTTAACCCGCCTCCGCAGACTTCCCAGAAGTTGCAGTATTTGGGGTTGCATTCCCATGAATACACGGGAGCTACACCAAGTTCTATAGGCGGATTTCCTTTCTTAAATTTTTCTCGTACATCTCTCCAGTATTTTTTAGCTCCATCAATATAGGATGTTGATATTATTTTCTCCCTCATATCGGAGTTGTCTTTCTTATAATAAAGGAGAGCAAGCTTGTCAAGGCGTTCGCCAGATTCAATCTCATACCACCATCCATATGTACCAAGCTGAAGGAAGTAGTTCTCTGCCGGATTTGGGTCAGGGGCTCTGCCAAATAACTGCTTCCATTTCCAAGCGTTACAGGTCTTGATGTCGTATAGTGTTTTATCCTGAACGATAATAACATCAAGAAAGCCCCTGACGTTTACCTCCGGTATGCGTATCTCCCTTTCAATAAATATACTTGTCCCATTGTTCTCTGCGTAATCCCTTATGGCGTTTTGCATATCCTCATGCACCAAGTCACCCATGCGGAACAGCCTTAGGGTATCGTCACCAACGGGCTTGGGTGTAACACCGGCTATATGCTGAAAATAATGCTTACGCATACACATCCCTGATGCAGAGCCGTGGAACCATTCCTGATACCCCTCATACCGCTTACGCCGGTGCATCTCATTCTTGCTCCTTAGCCAGTTGTTATAGATTTTTATTAAGTCTAACATACTTCCTCCACATTAAAAAGGTCGGGGCAGGATTTTGGTGTGCGTAGTTGTAGGAGCCCAAACTGGGGAATGAATAAAACCAGTCTGGTACCTGCCCCGGGGGTAAAATTATTTATCAATTTCATTTACGTAGATAGCCCATCCGTCCTTTGAGTACAGATTAATCTCATACTCTTGTCCGTCCGTGGATATTATTTTGATTGTCCTGAAGAATTTCGAGTTTAAACCACTGAATTCAGTTATTTTGTCAAACTCGATTGACTTAACGTCGTGGATGTCAATTTCCGATTGTTTTCCTAAATGTGCTTTCATTATTTTTATCCTTTCGATTTGATTCATTTAGCTCCCACCCCTCTCTGAACTTCTCCATCAGCTCATCATATTCAACTAATGCTTTAGATACGTG
>DKQR01000018.1 GCA_002471805.1 Fidelibacterota bacterium UBA7303
CCAATGCTGGAAATTATTTATCCAGCCGGGCATCGCTTCCAACAGACCTTTCACAGTCGGACCAGGTTCCTATGTGCTGGATGAATATGATGTCTGGAATAATCATGGTGATATCGTAAACGCCTGCCGGGGACTGGGCTGGGTGGATGGTTTCCAATTTTTCAGCTATGGGACCTGGAGGGACAGATCCTATTTCAGTACGACCGGACAAACATTTTTCAAAAACAAAATGAAAATAAACCAAAACTCATTGGGCGGATCCACAGTTCCTGAACCGCCGGTGTTAACCATAAATCCACTTGATGAGTTTCATAATGAATTGGTCGTTTACCCGCTTGATACGGAAAAAGAAAACTGGCTTATCACCTACCGTTCCCCGGAACCGTCTGCTTCAGTTGAAACCGCAGATATCATTGATATACAGTTTTCCTCTGAACCTGTAACGGTCATAGATGAATTATCTGTATTGGATACCGCAATAATATTTCTCTATTTCGCAACAACAGCGGATCGATTCTGGACAGAATCATCTCCCTCAAACCTAGTCTTTTCCACAAATGATCCATTACCGAAAAAGGTAGTATTATTCCAAAACTATCCTAACCCATTTAACGGCTTTACAACGGTTAAATTTGCCGTTTCAAAATTACAGGGGATCAAATTGATAATCTGGTCGGTAGATGGAAAGGAAATCAACACGTTAGTCAATGATATATTATTTCCCGGGGATTATTCAACAATTTGGTATGGAAAAAATATATCAGGAAAACAGCAGGCATCGGGGATCTATTTCTATTCCTTAACATCAGGAAATAAAATACTCGAAACTAGAAAACTTTTATATGTTAAATAATTATCGCCCGTTACAATAAAAAAGTTTTATTTCAATAATCGGAGAACTCTATCTGAAGTCATTGTAACCATGATATTAACGGTTACAGAAACCAAAATAAACCAAGTCCAAGCTAAACCAATCTGCTTTAAATAAAAGACAATTAAAAAGCTTGAAATAAGACCTACGATCAAACTTGCGGTGTGAAATGATTGATCAAATTTACTCAATAGAAAAAGGCCCAACAGGCCTCCATAGGTGAAGGAAGCAATCTGCAGGCCCATAACAACAATAGCCGTATCTCCTTCATCAAATATTAAGGCAATTCCAATCAGGATCACTGCCCAAATCAAACTAACTACCTGGGATTTTCGAAGTGTCGCTTCTCCCCCAAACCAATCGTTAATGGTAGATGAAGCCAAGGAATTAATGGAAGAACTGAGCGTTGACATTGCTGCCGACAGGATCCCGGCTAACAATAATCCTTTTAATCCAACGGGTAAATGCTCCACAATAAAGGTTGAAAATTCTCGATCCTTGGCTATGGGAACTCCGCCCATATAAGAATAGATCAAGGAACCAGCCAGTAGAAAAACAGCAAACTGCAAGAATACGAAAAACCCGCTGCCTATCATAGCTTTCCTGCCGGAAGCTAAATCTCGGGTCCCCAGAACCCGCTGAACCATCATGTAATCTGCACCATGGGATGAAAATGATAGAAATGCTCCGCCAATAACAGCAGTAATAAATAGGTATGGATCGCTGAAAAGATCGCCAGTGAAATTCAAGAAAGTAAATTTATTGGCACTATACAAAGTTGAAAAGAGTTCCCCAGCCCTAATATCCATATTGATGAGGATAAAGAAAATCGTAATCAAACCACCGAATAAATATAATATAAATTGAAAACTATCGATCCAGACGATGGTCCTGATCCCTCCGAGCAGTGAGTAAATCAATGTTACAATACCAATAATAATAACAGCCATGGGAAGTGACCATCCCGTGACAACTTGCACGATGACAGCAGTCGCCAGAAAACGAATTCCATCTGCCAGAATTCGAGTGATCAGAAAAACGCCTGATGCTATTTTTTGGATCTCCGAGCCAAATTTCTTTCCAAGAACTTCATATATGGATGTCACACCCAAATTGAAATATTGGGGAAGTAAAAATACGCTTACCAATATCCGTCCAATGATGTATCCTATTGCCAACTGGAGAAACAGCCAGTTTCCCCTGTAAGCAATCCCGGGAATACTAATAAATGTCAAAACAGACGTTTCTGTGGCGACGATGGAAAACATGGCCACAATCCAGGGTAGGTTCTTCCTACCGAGAAAAAAATCTTTTGACGTTTTATTGGACCAACTCTGCAGTACACCAATACATATCAATGCCGCTAAAAATCCAATAATTATAGTAGTGTCAATCCAATGAATATTTTGACTCCCTTAAATCAACTTGATTTGTGAACTAAATTATTTCAATAACACCATTCTGCCAGACTTGGAGAATTCATTTGAAACCAACATATAAATATAAATTCCAGAGGAGGCCATAATGTCCTCATCTGTTTTTCCTTGCCATAATACCTGGTAATTCCCAGGTTGGTATTTTTTATTTACAAGTTCCCTTATTTTATGTCCAGCCAGGTCATAGACTGTCAATCGAATTGGTCTGGTTTTATCAACGATAAATGGAATCATGGTGGATGTATTAAATGGATTTGGATAATTATTGTCCAAAGTAATTTTATTGGGTAAACCATTTACTGATATATCCAAATCAACATCCGCTATTAACCTAAAATCATCGATAAGGATTTTACCAAAAGCTGGTTGCCCCTCAGCATAAGTTAATTGAAAACTATCAAATCTCATTGTACCATTCAATTGTCCGTCGCCAATCCAGTCACCTGTTTCATCCATATCCATGTCCCAGGAAATCAATTTCCAACCGATCCAATCAATCGGATACCACAGGCTCACTTCATGATAATCCGCTCCAGTATTGGGAAGATTATCATCTACGGCAAATCTAAACTTGTTGCCAGACCCATCCCCGAAAATATAAGCCTGCAGGGTTTTGGAATCGTCAAAAGTGACGTTTTTTGGCAGGCCGCCGCTCAAATAGACTCTTATAAGCCAATCAACGGAAGTTGTATCCCACCCGTAATCGATTTCCATGGCTTGAGTACTACCATACAAACCATTTATTATTTCAGAATTGATCAACATTGAAGTACTATCCGTAACAATACCCGTGGTACTCCCGGAAACTTGTGGTACCCACCAATTCTCCGCAACGTTTTGTTCCATTGCATCGATCATGGTTACATCCACATCCGCATTCCCGGTGAGGAATGAATAGGAATGATTCACTGAAATTGAATTGTTAAACTCATCCATGAGACCAGAGTAGACCCTGGTGACATAAACTTCATTCGGAAGTATATAGTTGGATGGAAAAAAACAAAGAGAACTTCGGCCATACACTGTATAATGATCCAATTCACCTTCGATTTCAGTATGGTCCTGAAATCTTTCCAACAAAAAGGCTGACTCTAACATTGATTCCGGTCCCACAATTTCGTCGAATTGAATATTAATGATCGGACGCAATTCAACATTTTGGGTAACATTGGGTGGTACTACTGCCAATATCAGCGGTGGCTCCATATCAGCGGGGCCAGACCTGAATGTTAAAATAAAATCACCTCCCGATGTATCATCTGCGTCACCATCCAGATAATGGCCATACACATCCTGGGCGCTATCCAGGATGGTTAAATTGTAATCCGTTTCGTAATCCATGTCTGCCGATTCAATAGTCATGGTAAGGTTATCATCGCTCCAGATTATTTGATGGTTTGTCCCAGGATTCAATAGGAGACTGACTTCCACAATTTCGGTATTCATCGGCCGACTGAAGTTGACTTCGATATTCTCCCAAGCCGGGAAAAGAGTTTCTCCCTCTGCAGGAACTGTTCCAACAACGATCGGAGGTTGACTGGATAATAATTGAACATCATGAAAAGTAATAAAAGAATCTGCTATTGCAATATTAGTTGTATCACTGTAATAACCTGGTGCTGATACAATGACTTCATACGTTGAATCAGACAAACCCTCAAACCAGTAAAACCCATTCCGTAACTCATGCTCATCATTCGAATAGTTATGAAACAACGAAGCATAAGTATCCGTTGTATACTCAAAATCACCCACATGAGTCACCGCACCATTGATGGGATATTGTGATTCAATATCAATGATCTGCCCACTCAATTGTCCCACAAATGGTCTGTCGATCTCATGGTGTTCTAAGATCGACCAAAAAAATAGATAGGCCAACATTCTCTTATACTCTTCGTTCATTGCCATCTGGTTCTGATGTGGGTGGGTGTGGTGACCTTCTTCGCTCAACTCTGAAGGCATATTGGTATTTCGGTTTACATAGAGATAGGGGCCACCAGAGTTGGCACAATAATCACTCCAGGTATAAAAACTGCAATCCCCCCAGGATCCTGTGGTAGCAATTCTCATTCCATCCGTTAAGATATCGATCATATAGGAGCTCATTTCTTCACCGCCCACCGGTGGGTCAGGGTTTCCATTATTCAGTTGCCCCCACAATAAAAGTGTTTTGTTTGAGTTTGGATTCGAGCTGGCATCACTGTGTATTGAATGATACCAGGATGCTCCCACCGTGTTTGCATAGTTCGTTCGCTGATAAAGGGATACGCTTTGGTTATCATTTGTTCTGGAAATATAAACAGTGTCTATATCACTCTGATTTTCAAGTATGTCCATTAGATGTAAACCAACTCTTAAGACTTCTTTGGCTTCAGAGTACCCATTAATTCCCATATTCTCATCCCGACTGTGTCCCGGATCTATAAATAGGTCCCAGCCTTCAAGTCCCGTTACCTGAGATTTGCCAGCACTGACAATCAGAGAGAAAAAAAGAATATATTTCATCGATCTTATTTTATACTGACTGTTTCTATCAATCCTTCCGGATAGATGATATAGGAAACCAATTCATCACTGGCCCAAACAGGGTTCATTTCTATCAACTCAGGATTATGAACAACTGCATTAATTTCTCTGGTAATTATGTCCCAGATGTAAACATCACCTGAAGTGATCTGGTATCCATCATCTTCCAGAACCATGAATGTAATCATTTTACCATTGGGCGAAACCTTTGGAGCGTTCCCCGTTTTGAGATCAGTGGTTACCATCTCAAGATTATCAATGATAATGATATTACTACCATAGACTTCGAAAGCAACTAGGTTGCCGTATCTTGAACTAGAAACATTCAGGATAGTGTTTTCTGCTGTATAAAGTAATTCAGGATCATGCTGATTTACTTTTTTAAATAATTTATTGTTTACTGCAT
>DKQR01000118.1 GCA_002471805.1 Fidelibacterota bacterium UBA7303
CCTAATTGTGATATTTTGAACCTATCTAAAGTAGCTGGAACATGTTCCCGTTCCATGATTGTTTCTATCTTTTCGATCACATCGGGAAAATTGGCAGCTACATTGTTCTGCTCCTGTTTATCTTTATCTAAATCAAATAGCTCAATATCTAAATTATCATCAAAGATATCCTTACGGATACCTTTCCATCTGCCCATGCGGACAGCTTGCTGTCCATTGTAGGCAGGAAACTCCCAATAGAGATATTCGTGTTTTTTAATTTCGCCCTTATCTAACAAAACAGGTAAAAAACTGATACCATCAGTTTGAGAATGAAGGGGTTGGCCTACGATCTCACATAAAGTGGGCATTACATCATAAAAAACAGATAGATGGTCTGAGACAGTGCCAGCTGCAATGCGGCCTGGCCAGCTGGCTATCATGGGTACCCGAATCCCGCCCTCATGCAAATAACCCTTGGACCAACCCCGTTCTGCCTTGAAAGGAGTGGAACTTTTAAAGTAGCGCGTATCGGCACCTCCGGTATATGTAGGGCCGTTATCACTGGTAAAAATAATCAGAGTATTTTCATACAAACCCAGATCTTTCAGTTTTTTTACAATTTCTCCCACTTGTTCATCCAGGGTGGATATCATAGCGGCATAGGTTGCTCTTGGTGTCTGGTTAGGATAATAGTTCTTCCCGGTGTAAGGGTCTTCTGCACCTAACTTCTTCCTGTAATAATCCACCCAGTGCCGGGGAGCCTGAAGGGGCAAATGGGGAATAAGAGAAGCGTAATAAAGGAAAAAGGGACGATGAGTATTTCTTTCAATAAAACTCATTGCTTCATTGTGTATCAATTCCGGTGCATAATCATTGAGTATAAAGTCATTATAGCTGGTAGAATCATCGGGATCGTCGCCTTCGGCTAAATTTGTATGAGGCGGAACCATTTTATTATGTAAAAATTCTCTTTCCTCATTCCTCCACAGGTGCATAGGGTAGTATGTATGAGCCTGCCTCTGGCAATTGTATCCATAAAAGAAATCAAAGCCCTGTTTGTTAGGAACACCCTCTGTACTGGGAGCACCCAAACCCCATTTCCCTACAGCACCTGTCTGGTATCCTGCTTCCTTCAGAATTTCTGCAACGGTTACAATAGTGTCCAGCAGGGGTCGCTGCCCTTCCAAGAGAGGATTGTTAAACATGGCTTCATAACTCCACACATCTCCACGATCTCCCCATTCATCATTTCCCCGAATATGTGTATGCCCGCTGTGCAATCCGGTCATGAGCACCGAACGGGATGGGGCGCAAACCGGAGAGCCTGAATAATGTTGGGTAAAACGAATTCCTGTACTGGCCATGGCATCAATATGGGGTGTTTCGATGATTCCCTGTCCATAAACTCCCAATTCTCCATATCCTAGGTCATCTGCGAGTATATAAATAATATTAGGTCTTTGTTCTGTTTTCATACATGAAAACAAGCCCATTGAAAATAGCAACAAAAAGAAAAAATAATTTAATTCTCTTAAACGAATCACCATGAAATATCAGTTATACATTGCCTTACTTCAGTTATAATCTATAAGAAATATTATTGAACTACGATTTCGTCTATAAATATCCAAGCCGGGCCGCCATCTCCAGGATGCCAGGAAGGACATTCACCTTGACTTTTAGCTTTAATCTTAATAAATCGAATTTTTTCATCAGGTAGGGTTGTGGCAAATACTTTGATTTCTTGTTCCAAACTTTGCTTAGTTTGATTATTGAATTTTTTAATTATGTTATACTCATCTCCGGCACTTGATGTTAAAATATCAACAGAGACAGGATAAAATATCCAGGCAACTTGATCTTGTAAAAATGATGCCTTTATTTCTTTCAGTTTTATTGAACTACCCAAATCGACTGTGGCTTCAAAATCATTGCCTTCAAATCCCTGCCAGTTGCCATCAGTATAATCTTCAGATCCTTTTATTCCGTTGGTGAGAGCATGAGTCCCACCCCCGGTATATTTGCGATGAAATGTTGTTGCAAGGGAAACTTTTTTCCCTATTGCTTTATGGGCAACCTGAAGGGTTCTCGCTGGAGTCAGTCGACCTGGTGGGCGCACCTCACTTCCCTGGCTTTCAGTTAATCGATCACCAAGTTCCGACCGGGCTTTTTCCCCCAGAGCCTTTAATATATTAACTATTTCAGGATGATGATTGATAACATTCGTTGTTTCACTTATATCATTTTGTAGATCATAAAGAGCAAGTTCGGTAGTGTCCCTGCCATATTTCCCGGGGAAACCATCTTGTCCTGGTTCCATGCCCTTATATGAACGATAGGTGTGCGGGAAACATAGTTTCCACTGGCCAGACCGTACAGCAATGAGCTCGGCGCCATAATAATAATAATATTCATTTCTTGGAGTTTTCTGGTCTGATCCATATAAAATAGACTGAATGTCTAATCCATCAATCTTATTCTTTGGCAGGGGGGCTGATGCAATACTGGCAACGGTAGGTAAAATATCTATTGTTGCTGCAAGTTTATCTGTCACTGTACCAGGATGAATTGTCCCGATCCACCTCATGATACAGGGAACACGAGCTCCACCTTCCCACATAGTCCCTTTTCCTTCTCGCAGGGGAAAGGCTGAGCCTGCATGGTTGCCAAAATTCAACCATGGTCCATTGTCACTTGTAAAAATGACCAATGTATTTTCATCTAATCCATTATTCTTTAAAGCCCTTAGGATTTGTCCAACTGACCAATCAATTTCCATGATCACATCACCATAAAGCCCTTGCTCGCTTTTGCCTTTGAATTTGTCAGATACGGCGAGAGGAACGTGGGGCATCGAATGGGGGAGATAAAGAAAAAATGGTTTGTCTTTATTTTTATTAATAAAGTTCACTGCTCGTTCAGTGTACCGCGTGGTCAATCTTGATTGATCTTCTAATGTACGGACGTCCTCGATTTTTTCATTGCCCTCTATTAACGCAAGCTGAGGGTAATAACTTTTAATGGAACCGTTGCCATCGAGTGGTTTACCATCAAACCCTACGGGCCACATATCATTGGAATAAGGGAGCCCAAAGAATTCATCAAATCCTTGCTGCAATGGCAGAAATTTTTCATGATGTCCCAAATGCCATTTACCGAAAATGCCCGTAGCATATCCTTTCTTCTTCAAAACATCCGCGATAGTCTCTTCATCAGGATTAAGTCCGATGCGAGTGCGTGAATGCAAAGCACCTTGAATACTAACACGTTCTGAGTAGCAACCGGTTAGCAAAGATGCGCGTGATGCACTGCAAACGGCCTGTGATACATGAAAGTCAGTAAAACGAATACCTTCTTCGGCCATACGGTCAAGATTGGGCGTTTGAAAACCTTTTGCTCCATATTTCCCCACATCTGCATAACCTTGGTCATCGGTGAAAATAATAATAATATTTGGTGGGCGTTCATACAATGAGTTGCAAGAAGTAAACACCACGATTACCTGGAACAACAGTAGGCAATAAAACCAGGATGATGATCTTATTTTTATGCCAATCTCACTTTTGGTAAAATAGAACCGCAGCTGGTATAGCCTGTTTTGCAATGTCCGGCCCCTCATAAGAAACAATTAACTGATTTCCGCCTCCTTTTTCAAAATAGGTTACGCGAAATGGATGGTAACCCATGGATAAAGCAATAGAACCGGCTGCTTCGGACATTCCATGTAATCCATCATTTTCAACCACCAGACGGTCTCCGATATAGAAGCGGCTGCCGTCATCGGAGTCTGTATAAAATGAATATATCCCTTCTTCCTGTATATAGATTAACCCTTCAAACATAAACCCAAAATAATCATTTTGCTCTCTTATGGAAATATCAAAATTGGGAACAATGCCCTTTGACTTAATATCGATAGACTGAAAATCTGGTAGGCTATCCCAGGATCCCTCAAAATAATTATACCTTACTCCTGGCATTTTTTTTATTTTTGTTAAAGCGGGTCGAGGATTAACTTTTTTATAATCAGCGTGTACGAACCTACTGACAGGCTGCCCATCCCGAAAAGAACGTGCGGACACGCGAGCTGAATTGGTCAAACGAATTGCCCCAGTCACAGTAGGAGATTTTATAGTAGGCTCACTGCCATCCAGCGTATAATGAATGATAATATTCTCCCGCTCCGATGTAATAGACACATTGGTGTTATGAATAAAAACATCATGTTGAGTAGTAATCTTTGGCGGGTTATTTACATCTGGCTTGCCCTTAAATTCCAAGACTACAACGCTGTTCATGGGATCAGGTGCCACATCAGGAACTTGGACCACAATCGAATCTTCTTCCCGGGTAATACCTAATTCATTCTCTCTATCAGATAATATGTATGCCCGATCCGGATTACTGTATATCCCCGGCACAACCAACCGACCATCTCCCGGCCACGTAAACACATGGAGATACAACCGTGTCCCCCCATCTATTATTTTTTGTGTACATCGACCCCAGGAAAGATCTGTAAATGGGCTGGCTATTGTGCCATGAATTGCTTCCCCATTCAATTTCATCCACCGGCCAATGGCCGCAAGTCGATCAATGCTGGGTTGGGGGAAAAGTCCTTCAGCCGTTGGTCCCACATTCAGCAAAAAGTTGCCTCCTTTTGAAACAATATCTGCAAGTTTTTGAATAAGATCTGTTGCCGATTTCCAGTTATGGTTGTTTTTATTGTAACCCCAGTGATCATTCATGGTCATGCAAGTCTCCCAGTCTACTCCCGGAAGCCCTATAGGAGGAATCTCCTGTTCCGGAGTACCAAAATCACCTACGTAACCTCCATCCCGAGTTAATCCCTGCATCCCTGATCTTCCTATATCAACCCTGTTGTTTATGATAATGTTTGGCTGCAGACTGCGGACATACTCATAAAGATCCAGTCCGTACTCATGTGTCCAGGTTTCTTCCCACTCGCCATCGAACCAGAGAACTCCGATATCACCGTAGTTTTCTACCAATTCTTTAAGCTGGTTTTTCATATAAGCGATGTAACGCTCGAAATTAGCTCCTTCTATTCCTCGACCCTTCTCCCAGCTGCGGCGGGGCAAATAATCCGGATGGTGCCAGTCCATAATGGAATGGTACCAGCAAATTCTTAACCCGTATTTACGGCAGGAATTTGCCAGCTCATCCATGATGTCCCTTTGAAAAGGTGTCGCCATGATGTCATAATCTGTATACTTAGAATTAAAAAGGCTGAAACCATCATGATGCTTACTGGTAATCACAATATATTTCATACCTGCATCCCTGGCCATACGCACCCAGTCATCCGCGTTGAATTTTACCGGGTTAAATTGGCCAACGAATTTATCGTACTGTTCTAATGGAATCTGTGCGGTTGTACGAATCCATTCGGCATGGTTGGTATTGTCTTCCCACTCTCCAGCAGGAATGGCATAAAGTCCCCAATGAATAAACATGCCAAAACGGGCTTCCCGCCACCATGCCATACGTTCATCATTTGAATTTTCCATTTTACTTTCCGCTCCAAAAACCTGTTCATTCAAAGTAAAGAGAAAAAGAAATATGATTATTCTTATCATTCTATTATATGGATTTTACACATCGAAACCCGGTATGACTAAGTCCTGTATCCTGGCTGGAACGCATCCGTTTGGAAACACGATACCCACTGCAATAGCTATCATTGCATAAATAAGATCCGCCCCGTATGACACGCTTCGGCATATGCGGTTCATTTGGATCCAATGAACTGGCAGGACCTTGGGGGTTAAAAGAGACTCCTTTTTTGGCTGCAATACCGTATGATTGAAAATGATATAAATCGCTGCACCATTCCCATACGTTTCCTGCCATATCGTAAAGTCCATAACCATTAGGCAAGTAAGACTTTACAGGTGCGGTACCGTAATGCCCATCTTTGACAGTGTTCTCATAAGGAAACATTCCTTGCCAGAAATTGGCCTTGCCAGCAGATTGAGAAACAGAAACATTACCCCATGGATAGATTGGGTTATCCAATGCCCCCCGTGCAGCCCATTCCCACTCTGCTTCTGTCGGAAGCCGCTTCCCAGCCCATTGGGCATAGGCCTCGGCATCATCCCAGGCAACATGGACTACAGGGTGGTCCATTTTATTATCTATATTGCTCCCGGGTCCTGTCGGATATTTCCAATTTGCACCAATGGTCCAAACCCACCACTGTGTTTCATCAGCGAGTGAAACCGGACCATCCGTGGCCTGAAATACTACTGATCCAGGCTGCAAAATATTTTCAGCAGGTTTCGGTGTGCCTGGCGGAAGATTAATTTTCATTTTCTCCCAGTTAATATTTTTTTCGGCGACGGTTATATAGTTTGTGTTTGCTACGAATTCAGCGAACTGACGGTTCGTGACTTCATGCATATCCATGTAAAAACTGTCAACCTTCACTTCATGGAGTGGCGACTCATCAGGGCTGGCTTGTGAACCAGTGCTACCCATGGTAAAACTACCACCTGGAACCAG
>DKQR01000226.1 GCA_002471805.1 Fidelibacterota bacterium UBA7303
ATTTCTAACCTATTGGATTTAATGGATAACTATGGTTATGATGGGATTGATTTGGATTGGGAACACCCATCTAATAGTACAGAAACAAATAATCTTACTCTCCTGGTCCAGGAATTACGGGATGCGTTTAATAGTGTGAACCCTGAGTTTATGATCACAATGGCAGTTGGAGCCAGCAATTGGAGCGGCCAACATTATGAATATGAAATTATAAATGAAAATATAGATTGGTTCAGTATGATGGGCTATGATTTTCATGGCAGCTGGTCCAGTCACGCTGGACACAATGCACCACTGTATCAGTCACCCCCGGGGGATCCTGATGGATCTGTGCATACTGGAGTTAATTATTTAGTGAACACCAGAAATATCCCTGTTGAAAAATTGAATCTGGGTGTTCCATTTTACGGAAAGAAATTCAATGCCAGTGCAATAAATGGGAGCTACAGCGGTACTGTGACGGATATTTGGTATGACGAAGCTTCAGATATGGTTGCCGCAGGGTGGGAGTATTATTGGGATGAAGATGCATACTGTCCATATCTGTTAAATACGAGTCATAATCAGTTGGTTACATTTGACGATCCTGCATCCATTCAGGCTAAGGCTGAATATGTAAAGCAGCGAGGTCTGGGAGGGATGATGATCTGGGCTCTGGGGTATGATCTCGTTAATGATGTACAGGAACTCATTGAATCCATTGGCCTGCACTATCTTGGATTTCATTCTAATAAAAATGAATTTCTCCCCCAGGATATTGCAATTCAGGTTTTCCCAAATCCGTTTAACAATCAATGTACTATAAGGCTTTTTTCGTCAAGTCCCGCGGATATTTTATATATTTACGCGATTGATGGACGGTTAATAACTTCAATATCTACCAGGACTATCTCAAGAGGCGTTCAGGAATTTTTATGGGATGGAAAGGACAAACACCAAAAAGGTATCGCGTCTGGTATTTTTGTTGCCGTAGCTAAATCAGGGGAAAGAGTATTTTCAAATAAGCTGTTGTATTTAAAATAATATCCATCCCCTGCAATACCTTATCTAATTTATTATCAAGAATGAAGTCATTATTTTTATTTATACTGGTTTTACTATTAGATATAATTCAAGCCGGTACTGCAGACAAAGTTCAGGTTTACAGTGTATCCATGGGAAAGAATATCCCTGCCCTTGTGGTTTTGCCAGACCATTATGCACAAAGTGATCTACATTATAATACTTTACTCCTCTTGCATGGGCATGGAGGCAATTATATGGACTGGCAGTCCCATACAGACCTAAGACCCTATGCTGATCAGTTTCAGTTTATTATAGTATGCCCTGATGGCAGCCGGAATAGCTGGTATCTAGACAGTCCAGTTGACCAAGATAGTCAGTATGAAACGTTTATTATTGATGAATTCATACCTTGGCTAGAGAATGAATACCGTATTAATGACATTGCAATTACAGGGCTTAGCATGGGAGGGCACGGTGCGCTGTATTTGTCTATTCGGCATCCGAAACTGTTCTCTGCTGCCTCCAGTATGAGCGGCGGTGTTGATTTGAGGCATTCTACAAAATCATGGGATATTGCTCAAAAACTGGGACCTTATGAAAAATTTCCTCACCGATGGGAACGAAATTCCATTGTGGGAATAATTTCTGATCTAGAAACGCTGGCTTTCCCAGTTCTAATCGATTGCGGTACAGATGACTTTTTTATCGAAATCAATCGGGAATTACACCGGATGCTGCTTGAGAAAGGAATTAAGCATGTGTATACTGAATTTCCAGGCGCTCATACTTGGGAATACTGGGTGCATGCTCTGGATTATCATCTTTTTTATCTCCAACATCAGTTTAAGTCCCCATGATAGTAAAAAATATCAGACTGCAGGCAGTACTACTTCTTTTTACCTTATTCCTGCATGGGTGCGGCAAGAATTACACCAAAGATGCCAGCTGGGCTATGGAAACCTTTGGCGGACTTTCTTTAAGACAAAAGGTTGCACAAATGCTCATCTATAGAATGAATATGAGGTTTTTGTCCAGTTCTAGTAAAAAATGGAAAGAAATACAATCACTCCTGGAGACGGATGGCATCGGTGGTGTACATATCTGGTACGGAGATGTAGGAACATCGCTGACCTTGCTCAATAAGATGCAAAAGTATTCTAATATCCCTATACTGGTGGACGCAGATATTGAGCACGGTTTGTACCAGCGTTTTCCGGAAGGGACAGAACTGCCACCTTTCATGGCCCTTGCGGCAACCGGTGACCCAGATTTAGCTTATGCTGCAGGTAAGATTGTTGCCACAGAGGGTAGGTCTGTGGGGATTCACTGGAATTTTGCACCTGTAGTGGATGTTAATAATAATCCTCGGAATCCGATCATCAATACCCGCTCTTTTGGAGAAGATCCTGATCAAGTCTCAATTTATGGTAAAGCCTATATTCATGGCTTACAAGACCACGGTATGCTAGCTACGGCAAAACATTTTCCCGGCCACGGTGACACAGAAAAAGACTCACACTCCAGCTTGGCACAAATACCCAGTGATGCATTGCGGTTGTGGACCATTGAGATTAAACCGTTTACAAACGCTATTCGTTCTGGTGTAGATGCGGTGATGGTATCACACGTACATGCACCTGATTATCAGTTTAATGCAGACCTGCCGGCAACATTGTCCAAGTTCTGGGTGACTGATATCCTAAAAGACAGTCTGGGATTCAAGGGCGTGGTTGTAACGGATGCTATGAGTATGGGGGGGATCACCAATAGTTACTCTGATTCATATGGGTTGATTGCAGCTGTTAATGCGGGATGTGATTTTATTATACAGAATGATGATTTCAAGGGATCTATTGATGTAATTGAGCAGGCTGTTATTGATGGAATAATTCCCGAAGAAAGAATTGATGAGTCAGCTCTTAAAATATTAAGGATGAAAGAAAAAATTGATCTAAATAATAATTCGGTTATCGAAATGACAGATGCGCAGGGTTCTTTACGAGACAGCAGTTTCCAGATTACTGCCAATCGTATGGCGACCCAAGCACTGACCTTGGTAAAGAATGAAACCAAATTTTTTCCGCTCAAATTAAAAAAGATGGAAAAATTATATATTGTTGATATTTATGATCATAAAAATGATCATTCTGAATCTATTACAACAAAAGCTTTACGTAATTTGGGCGCCAATGTCCATTCTTTCCAACTAGATGAATCGGACAAAAAATATGTCTCCAGCTCAATCTTAAAAGAAATTCCAAAAGAATCTACAGTGATTGTTAATGCATTTGTAAGCCCATCATCTAATAAGAATAGAATTACTTTATCAAGAAGTCAGGAAAAATTCATTAAATCACTTGCCAAGAAAACGAAAAAAATATTATTGAATAGCTACGGAAATCCTTATCTGATTGAAAATTTTCCTATGGTCAAAAATTATATATGTTCTTGGAAGGGTAACAAAATTATGCAGAATGCATTTGTGCGGGCAGTTACAGGGCGCGAAAATATATCTGGCAAACTGCCCATCACCATTCCCGGTGTTGCTAATAAGAATTTTGGTATTATGGTTAATAAAAAACCAATCTGGTTTTATCAGAAACCAATTCAAGAGCGCGGGGAGAAATTAAAATGGGTTATGCCTGTTGAAGTGGGTGCCGATGTTACAGCACTGGATCTGCTATTGGATGAAGCCATTGCTGACTCTGCATGGCCAGGCAATGTTCTGTTGGCTGCCAAAGATGGACAAGTCTTTTACCATGAGGCCAACGGATATCACACATATAGTCACCAAAGACGTATGAGCCCTTCCGACATCTTTGATATAGCTTCTGTCTCTAAAGCAGTATCGACTACGTCCGCTGTGATGTTGTTGTTAGAGAAAAATAAAGTTTCCCTAGATATGAAAGTCTATAAAATTATTCCCCAACTTATCCAGAAAAAGGATAAGGCATCAAAAGCAAGAAAAAATATTACTATAAAACATCTGTTGACCCATACAGCAGGTTTTCCAGCTTTCAAACAGTATTACCGTATGGATATTGAGACTAAGGATATTCTTACAGACATCTGTGATACTGAGCTATTGTATGAACCGGGAACAAAGACAATATATTCAGACTTGGGATTAATCCTGCTGGGCAAGGTGGTGGAATCTATCGCAGGGGTGTCACTGGATGCTTTTATTACAAAAAATTTGTTCCAGCGGTTGAATATGGATAATACATTTTACAACCCACCAGACCATAAGCTTAGGCGCATCGTACCAACTGAGATAGTCTCCGGTTATAGATCAGGATTAATTCATGGTGAGGTACACGATGAAAATGCCCATAAGCTAGGAGGTGTGGCTGGCCACGCGGGCTTGTTTTCCACCGCCGGTGATCTAGCTAAATTTTCTCAATGTATGCTTCAGGGAGGTATTTACGGCAACAAGAGAATTTTCAAGGAGAAAACTATTCAGCAATTCACTGCACAATCATTGGTGGACAGCAGCAGTTCCCGTTGCCTTGGCTGGGACAGTCCTTCAGGGGAGGCTTCAGGGGGTATTTATATCAGCGATAACAGTTACGGACATACGGGCTACACAGGTACTTCTCTATGGATAGATCCTACTCATGATCTTTTTGTGATTCTGTTAACTAATGCTGTTCATCCTAATCGAAATCGTAAAACACCTAAGTATTTTGACTGGCGGCAGCGGATACATTCGGCTATATATGAATCATTGGGTATCACAAAAAAAAATACCAAACTGATCCTTAAAGAAAGGTGGCAGCAGCCCGTGAAAGATACCCTCTCGGCGCAGTAGGGATATACAAGTTTTGCTTAGCTCAATTGATTATTTCATCCTGGGATTATTCCTCATTGGTCTGCCTGCCTTTGGCTGGTACCAGAGTCGTTTCAATCATACCATAGGAGATTATTTTTTGGGTGGAAAAACACTGCCCTGGGCCGCAGCCATGTTCTCCATTGTTGCAACAGAAACATCCGTTCTTACCTTCATAAGTGTTCCTGGCCTGGCCTACCAGAAAAACTGGCTGTTCCTGCAGTTGGCAATGGGCTATATCCTGGGACGTATTTTGGTAACTGTTGTTTTGCTACCAGGATATTTTTCCCAGGGTGTTACGTCAATCTATGAAGTTCTGGGGGAGAAATTCGGGACAGAAATCCAGAAGATTGCTTCGGCGGTATTTTTAGTGACGCGGATTCTGGCCGATGGTGTACGGTTTCTGGCGACGGCTGTGATTGTTCAGGTTATCACTGGTTGGAGCCTTTCGGCGGCGGTAATCATTATTGGCGTGATCACACTTATGTATTCCCTGCTGGGCGGTATTCGTGCTGTGATCTGGGTGGATGGATTTCAATTCCTGCTTTACCTGGCTGGCGGTTTAATCTCCATCTACTTCTTGCTGTCATTTATCGAATTACCCATTACCGGCATCTATGAATCCTTATCATCACAAGGGAAACTAACCCTGTTTCAGTTTGAAGGTAATGTGTTTGAAGAGCCCTTTATGTTCTTCAGCGCCCTGACTGGCGGTGTATTTCTTTCTTTTGCCTCTCATGGTGCAGATTATATGATGGTGCAGCGAGTCTTGGCGACCAGAGATCTGGACTCTGCTAGGAAGGCTATGATCGGCAGCGGCTTTTTTGTTTTCCTGCAGTTCTCCATTTTCCTCCTGATCGGGTCACTTATTTACATATACTTTGGTGGTATGGATATAGAAAAGGATCGGGAATTTCCAACTTTCATTATTCAGCATTTACCTGCGGGCATCAAAGGGATTCTGCTGGCTGGTGTCTTATCCGCGGCTATGTCTACCTTGAGTTCATCCATTAATTCCCTTGCTTCGTCCACCGTGACCGATTGGTTGAAAGGATCCGCAACCGTAAAAACATCACAGCTCATCAGCTTAGCCTGGGGTGTGGTTCTGATCGTGATCGCTCTTTTATTTGATGAGAGTGATACTGCAATTGTGGTGATTGGACTACAGATCGCCTCGTTTACCTATGGAGGTTTGTTGGGGTTGTTTATTCTGAGCCGCCTTAGGCGCTCCTTTCATGTAACCAGTCTGATCGTGGGGCTGCTGGCCAGTCTATTGATTGTATTCTATCTGAAACATGCGGGTCTGGCCTGGACCTGGTATGTGTGTATCTCTGTCATAGTGAATATGGTCATTACCACAATATCGGATATTTTGATCAAAGGCTTCAAGGCGCTGTAAGAAAATACCGGCAAAAAGATCCGCTTATTTCAATAAAACCAGTTTGCGGCTGGTGTGCTTTTTTCCTCCGGAGAATATAGAATAAATATATACACCGGATGATTGACGCTGGCCCATAGTATTGCGTCCGTTCCACTGGATCTCATATTCACCGGGTATGAGGGTCTGGTTTACCAGGCTTTGGATTTTCGTACCCTGCAGTGAATAGATATTGAGTTCTATTTTCCCAAATTTCGGAATGCCATATTTTATTTTTGTATATCCATTAAATGGGTTGGGAAAATTCTGAGATAAAATGTACTGATCTGGGACGGGTCCGCTGTTGGAAAAAATATAGTCTGAGGGGTCAGATTCGTTCCAGGAGCGATCAGCAATTGTGGCAAAATAGATAAATACCTTGGAAGTATCTATGGTAGATAATTGGTCTGTGTAGCTTACGGCCCGGTCCGAAAATTGAATGTCTAGAATCTTTGCTGTTGCAGGTGTTGTTTCTGGATCTAGGGACCGATAAAGAATCAACCAGGCAGGCTCATTCAAGTCAACGGGGTAAACAGTTAACTTATTATGAAAAGAATCCACCGCAGCCATTACCAGCAATGGTGCGGATGGTACAACCTCACTGTCAGACCAATACGGTAACTTTGTTTTTTGATAAAAAATTGAATTTCCAGCGGTAGTGAAATAATTTTGGTCCCTCCAGGTTCCATAGCTGAAAAATTGGAAACCATCCACCCAGCCCAGTCCCCGGCAAGCGTTTACGATATCACTATGGTTATTCCAGACGCCATATTCCTCCAGCACATAGGAACCCGGTCCTGCTGTAAAAGGTCTGTTGGAAGCGATGCCCGGTTGGATAAATAATTTCCAGCATTGG
>DKQR01000166.1:0-273 GCA_002471805.1 Fidelibacterota bacterium UBA7303
CTGCTCCTTTGTTTGCCGAAATTCACTGAAATATGTACCGGCGTTATTAATCAAAATATCAAGGGCGTTATAAGTTGATTTGATTTCATCAGAGATTCGTGAAGCTGCTTTCATGCTTGACAGATCAGCGCAAATAAAATTGAATGGATTCATCCCCCGTAAAGGATTTCAATTCAGCAACAGTAGAATTCCCTTTTTCTAAACTTCTGCCCACCAGAACCAGGGAATAGCCCAATTTTGCAAGTTCCAGAGCCGTCTGTTTTCCGTTACCAT
>DKQR01000166.1:665-8780 GCA_002471805.1 Fidelibacterota bacterium UBA7303
ATGCCCAGCATGATCAGAATAAAATAGGGCACAAGATCTGCAGCGCCCAGGTAGTCTTTGGCAACACGCTGGCCAAAAAAGAGGATCAGGATTGTCACGGCTAGCAACAGCAAGCCATTGAAGATCCAAATAGTACTTTTTTCGACAATGGCATAATAAACACCAAAGGCGCACATAGCGCCGCCCATTAACTCCAGTATGGTTAATATGGACAAACCAACATCTGCTACAGACTTTAGGGGAGTATTTGCAAAATGAGATTCGAAAAATTCAAGATTCCCCTCGCGGTCAATTAGTTTATCCACGCCGGACTGAACAAACGCGATGGTCATCATTAAGGCGATTAAAATCTGGCATAATACAAGGGGATCCTTAAATTTAATGCCGAACAATTCAATCCGGCCTCCAGGGTATCTTGCTTCTACATTGGGAGATGATTCAATAACGGGTGTTTTAGTTGTTTTTACATCTTCTTGGGCAACTAAAGGATAGCTGATGATTATTATGCATAAGATGGTGAGCCAATATTTCATTCTTTTTCCTGTGTTTTTATTAATTCTCTAATTCGGTCCCGCACCAGATCCCGTATCTCTTCCACACCAAGACCTGCATAGTTCTTACTTAATATGGGTTCCCCAAACCGGGCGGTGATAATACCGGGTTTCAGGCGCCAGTCTGATTTCTTTTTCGCTTCAAAAGCACCGACTAAGCCAACGGGCACAATGGTAGCTTCGGTATTGTAGGCGAGATGGAATGGGCCTTTTTTGAAACCACCCATTTCCCCTGTAATTGTTCGTGTCCCTTCTGGCGCAATCATAATTGAAACTCCTTTTTTTATTGCTTCTTCTGCAGCATTCAGGGCGTTCACTGCTTTTTTAATTTGTTTTCTCATAATGGGGATGGCACCATATTTTCTGCCAACAGTTCCCCAGATTGGCCATCTGAACTGTTCAACTGCGCCCACAACTGTCACATAATGACCAATAAATGCAGCTACCATAAATTGGTCAAATAGAGACACATGATTAAACATATACAAGTATGGTTCTCCATCTAAATCTGGAAGATTCCCTTTTTTTATCAGCCATTGACCTGCAAATAAACAGGCACCCCAACACCAAACACGTATTAGAAAATAAAGATGCCGACGAGGAACAATGTAAAGGGCGACAAAAAGAATAATCAAAGAAATCAGCATATACACAAACCAGATTGGCCATAGAATTAAAGATACGATGGTTTTATACATTCCACCCCTGTTCTGTGATCAGGTTGAATAATTTATGATTGGCTGTCGGGAAAGCAAACATATTGATTTCCCGTGGTGTTATCCATTGGTGTTCGGTTTTTGATTCAAGATATTTTCCATTCTCTTTGCAATGATATCCATGAAATGTAATGGAAAAATGACTGTATGCATGTTCCACTGAACCGATTTTTTTCTGGATTATCGGTGTAATACCGAATTCTTCTTTTATTCTTTCTTTCAGAGCAGTTTTTAGAGATTCATTTGTTCTTACTTTTCCTCCGGGGAATTCCCACAATCCACCCAGCATGGAACTGACATTTCTTTTTTGTACATAAAAACGGTTTTTTCTCCAAATTAATCCTCCAACTGTTATATAGTGGGGACGGATCACCTTTTTTATTTTACGTGGATATCGTTCAGGGTAACCAGCCGCTGCCGCCCTGCAATTAGGCTGCAGTGGGCATACGGTACAGTTTGGTCTTTTTGGTTTACATAGCAGAGCACCTAATTCCATCATGGCCTGGTTAAAATCACCAGGATTTTCTTTATCGATCCAGTTATTGAGGGTATTATTAATCATGACCATGTTTCTGGGTGAAAGTTTTTTCCGGCCTAAAATCCGTGCCATTACTCGTTTTACATTACCATCGATAACGACATATGGCAATTTATATGCTATAGATAAAACTGCCGCTGCAGTATAATTCCCTACGCCGGGCAATGACCGAAAAGTGACCCAGTCTTCGGGAATTTTACCATTGTGGTCTCTCTGAATAATAATGGCCGCCTGGTGAAAATTCCGGCAACGGGCATAATAACCCAGTCCTTCCCATAATTTTAACAATTCCGATAATTGCGCCTCGGCAACATTTTGCAATGTTGGAAATTGATGAATCCATTTATTAAAATAAGGAATGACCGTTTCTACTTGCGTTTGCTGCAGCATTATTTCAACAAGCCAGATTATATAGGGTTCTGTCCTATCCCGAAAAGGCAGCAGGCGCTTGTTTTTACGATACCAAGATAAAAGACGGTTCTGAATCATATTTGTTTGCATTATACAATCTTAATTTTTTAATAATAATTTAGATATGGTCCAATGCGCAGACCACAAATACTCTAATAATTCAGAGCGGTCAAAAGGATCTGTTTCTTTTTCAATCAATGAACCCAGTTTATCGATTTTATCCTCAAGTTGCGATTGTTTCTCTTCGCCCGCTGAAGTGAGAAATACCTTGATGATACGATTATCTTTTTTCTGCTTTTTTCTTACCGCCCAGCCCTTTTTTTCCAATCCTATAATCAGTCTTGTAACTGTGCTGCTGTCCAACCCCAGCCGTTTGGACAGGGAGGACATTTCGATACCGTCATCTGGGACCACAGCAAGGGCAAGTATCTGCGGGAAAGATGCATCATCGATTTTAATGCTTCTACGAAAAAAACTTTGCAGATCAATTGATAGAGCATGTAGAACTTCGCCATAATTCATATTTGCAGTTTACAAATATATAGGGTAACTGCAGAACTAAAATATTGGTAGCATGCTTAACCGCAATGCGTGGGATTTATATAAGTCCATTGCTGTCTCGCTTAAATTCCCCAGCATCAATTTATGACCAATAATATTCCAATGATTCATTTTGAGCGGACCGATTGTATACCATTGTCCGGAAATCAAAACATCTTTTTCCACCAAAGGTGTGATAGTATCGGGACCGTTTGTCCCAGTAGTAGGTCCGGCCATTGAACACGTATTAACCAATCCGTCATTTTCATACCATGTAGAATCTGTATTTGTTCCATCCTGCCAGTAACCCACTTTTGTACCTAAGATTTTTGCACGTGCACGGATCAATAAAGGGGCACTGCGCACTGGTGAGTGAAAATGATTATCGGCATTTTTTTCTGTTATCGAAGTTAAAATTGAAAAATAAAATATATCGGCACTGGCTACAGCGTAGTTATTCATTGCCTTGGCCCCATCGAGGCTTGCATCCCAGCTACTTATATTTTTTGTTTCCCAGGCTGGGTGTGTGCGCATGCGGCTGACATAACTGCTCCATGATTCATTTGCCTTGCGTGTCAAATTCCATTGTTCAAGATCAAAATCATAGAATCGTGTTCCAACCACACCGGCTAGTCCTACAAAATATTGTACAAAAGGGAAAGTATTTGTGACCAATTCTGCCATTGTAGTCCCGTTATGGGGAGTGGCGATGGTGGTAATGCTGTGAATCCATTTTAGGTTTACCTGTCCAAGAAGGGGTGACTTTTCGAATATTGTCGACTCCTGATCTTCGTAAATCTTGCTGGCCAGAAGGTACTGGAGCACTCTGGCTGTCTGCCCACCCATACTGTGACCAATAATATGAACTGGATGGTTCTCATCCCATTCAGGATATAATCCGACAAAGGTTTTCCCTTCCGGTTTTTGAATCAATCCGAATTTTTCAGAATGTGCTTTGCCGTAATCCACCTGTCCGCCTTTTAATTGAGTATAAGCCTCAACGGCACGGTCCCAGTTTGATGAAACAGGGCCAACAGAAACTTCAAAGACCGTATGGCCCTCCTGTCGCAGTAAATCCGCGATATCATCTTTTCCACCCCAGTATTTATAGCCACCCATCTCATCCGGTCCCCATCCTAAAAATCCGTGAATCAGAACAATAGGATAATCATTTTTACCAAAGATGGCACCCATGATAAAAATACCTACGATAAAATATCTTTTCATTAAAATGTAATTTCCAGTTCAATGCCCTGGATGATAGTGCCAGTGCCAAAAATATAAGAACCATATATAATTTTTGTGACCCCGGTAATATAAACAACACCAAACCCGCTTGCGCCCAATACAGTTTTCCAGAGATCCTGGCGGATATTATGATCTATCTTTTTCGTTGAAGTCCCCCACAGGATTTGTATGGCAGGGGTAATATCAGCCTGTCCGCCAAAATAGATATTGCCTGTTTTCGAAACTGAAACCAGTTCCCCATCGACAAAGAGTTTCATTGGCAGGTAGGCAAGATCTTTTGATATACTAAGAGTTGTTCGACGAGAGAATACACCGTCCGTTTTTGAAATTTTATTTAATGCTAAACTATAATTCTCAACTACAATTCCAAGAGTCGTTTTTATTTTTTTAATATCTAGTTGCCCACCGGAGGATACCAGCAGGGCCTTGGTTTTATCATCATTTAAATTAGAAGAAAAAAGGGAAATGGAAGATCCATACTGGAATGGGAATCTTTTACTACTGGCTGAGTATTTTGCTTTGATCCAGGTATCGCTGGAATAATAAGCTGAGGTGGGATTGGCTTCATTATCATATCCATCAAATGAACCATAGGCAAGATGTCGAACAGCAATGCCGGCAACACCCTGTTTCCAGGGAAAATTTGCTGCCAGGCTTTGACTGGTAATTCCCGCAGGGTATCGAATCAATCCTGTTGAAAATATTCTATTTCTGGAGATAGTTGATGGGTTCGTGTGGGCTGAAATAGGCGAATATGACAAGTATCCAGATCCTCCTAATGCCATTCTGGATGGAGAAGTCCAGGCGTGAAAACCAGGATTCCCGGTCCCGGGATAGGAAAAAGAAAAAAGCAACAAAAATGAAGAAAATATTTTTTTTACCATTTTAATAATTTCCCTAGATCAGGCTTTGCGGGTTAAGGTGAATGCTGATCTTATTTTTTCCAGGTTTAAATTTTGTTTGGGTACCGATGAAATTATCTTGGATAAATGAGTGCAGATTTTGCCCATTAATATCTGATGTTTTTAACGATTTGAAAACAATCTGAAAACGATATTGGTTCTTCAGTTTTTCCAGGTAGCAGGGCGATGGGCCCAAGACTTGCAACCCTTTGTATTTTTTTACCAACGATTTTGAAATACGGTCTGCCAGTTTTTCAACAGAATTTGCACTGGGTCCTGAAAGTTCAACTTTAGCCATCCAGCTAAAAGGGGGATAGTTTAATTCCTCCCGTTCGCTGAGTGCAATGCTGTAGTATTTCATCATATCCAGCCTCGCGGCGCTTTTGATCACTGGATTATCAGGCATATAGGTCTGGATGACTACTTCTCCAGGTTTGTCTTTTCTTCCAGCACGGCCTGAGGCCTGGTAGATCAATTGAAAAATACGTTCTCCGGTACGAAAATCCGGAAGATGAAGACCTAGGTCAGCGTTAATAATCCCAACCAGGGTTGCATTGGGAAAATCCAATCCTTTGGCAATCATCTGTGTTCCCAACAGGATATCAATTTTACCAGCGGAAAAATTTTCCAAAATCGATATAAGCCTGGTACCCTTTTTTGCAGTATCCATATCCAATCGGCCAATTCTGGCATTCGGGAATGTTTCCTGCAATAATAATTCCACACGTTGAGTGCCTGTACCGGAATATTTTAAATCGCCACTACCGCAACGGATGCATGATTCGCGTTTGCCCGTTTCAACATGACCACAGAAATGACATCTCAGCTGTGAATCCTGACGGTGATAAGTAAGTGACACCCTGCAGTATGGACACAATACTGTTTCACCACAATCGAAACATCGAATCACCGGGGAATAGCCGCGTCGGTTCTGTAGAAGAATTACCTGTTCATTTTTCTTCAGCCGTTCTTCGATTTTATCCTGGAGTAAACCCGAAAGAATTAGTCCATATTTACCGGATTCATCTTGGTCTGCCAGCATATCCACCACGTGTACATGGGGATACTTGGCCCCTCCGAATCGTTTTGGGAGATATAGATAAGTGAGTTTCCCCTTAAGATAATTGTAATAGCTTTCCAGACTGGGCGTGGCGCTGGACAGGACCACTGTTGATTTCTCTATGGTTCCCCGCATCAGAGCAACATCGCGGGCGTGGTACCTTGGAGCGGGGGCGTCCTGCCTGAAAGATGATTCCTGCTCTTCATCAATAACAATTAAGCCTAGTTTTTTTACGGGGGCAAATACAGCACTTCTGGCACCAATCACAACTGGAAAGGTCCCACGACAAATTTCCTTCCAGGTCCATGCGCGCTGTGCCTGTGTTAATTTAGAATGCCAGAGGGCAACCGTATCGCCAAATACCGCTTTAAATCGCCCTGCGATCTGGGGCGTCAGCGAAATTTCAGGTAAAAGGATAATAGCACTTCGATCTTGATCCAAGCAGCGGCGAACAGCCTCAATATAAATTTCTGTTTTCCCACTACCCGTGACTCCATGAAGCAAAAAAGGGGAATATTTTCCGCTATCCAAGGATGGAATCATTTTGTCTATAGCGCTACGTTGGTCGGCATTAAATGAAACATGTTTTTGGATCGGAGCAAATGTAAAACCGGTAACATCCGGCAAAGATGTTTCCTGAAATAAGTCAACAAAACCCTTTTGCTTCAGGCTACGGCATACATTCAAAGGATTGGACGTTTGATCGTTTAAAGAGGCGACTCGTACCGAGCACTGGGAATCCCATATTATCTGCTGGAGTTTAAATTGCTGTGGAGCCCGTTGTTTCAGTCGGTTCAGATCTTTTTCATCAACGACTGGGATTGGCTGTACATACCAGTGTTTGGGCGGTGAATACCGCATGGATAGATTTGTGGGCAAAACTGCTTTTGCTACCTGTCCTTTCGGGGTGACATAATATTCACTCATCCATTCGATTAAAGCCCATAAATCAGGTGAAATAACCGGCACTCTATCAATGATCCCGGTAATAAATTTTATTTGTCCTTTAAACGCAGATTTTTGGGACAGATTTGTTATAATTCCCTGTACTTTTCTGCGACCCAATGGTGCTGTTACCCGGATGCCAACATGAAGGTCATTCAAAAACTTCGGCGGCACTTTATAGGAAAAAGTCTGAAAACTGGATATCGGGAATGCGACCTCAACAAACATAACTCTGGAGTTTATAAGGCGAGAAGAAATGATGGCAATAAAAAACCCCTTGTACGGGCCTTTTCATAAAAAATCCGTTAAAAGGCTGAGTATATAAAGAAAACTTACGCTTTGATCACATATACTTTCAGATCGCCAGTATGTTCAGCACTGACTTTTACAGGGACATGATAAATACCAAGAGATTTGATCGGTTCTTCCAACTCAATAGCATGACGGTCTATATTTATTTTTTTCCCATCCAGTGCTTTATGTATGTCAATTGCAGTAACGGATCCAAACATCTTTTCATCATCGCCAACTTGTGCTTCAATCGTAATTTCTGTCTTTGATAGTTTATCAACCAGATTATAATCTGCTTCCGATTCACGGTCTTTACGCATCTTAGAAACTCTTTTCCGCTCTTCTGCAACCGCCAAGTTTCGTTTAGATGCCCTCAGAGCAACTCCATCCGGTATTAATTTGTTGCGTGCAAATCCCGGTTTCACCGCAACTACGTCACCGGCATCGCCCAGACCCTGCACATCTTCCAATAGTATTACATCCATAATTATTCTCCTGGTATTCCCTTGTTATTCCATACCGCTGTCAATATAAGGTATTAAAGCGATTGACCTGGCGCGCCGAATGGCCCGAACAACTTTCCGGTGCATTTTTGCGCTGGTTCCTGTTACTCTGCGCGGCATGATCTTGCCCTGATCATTTATAAACCGGCGCAATAATTTCACATCTTTATAATCGATCTCAGTGATACCATTTTCCTTAAAATAACAATATTTCCTGCGATGCTGTAAGGCCATTATTTTTCCTCCTTTTCTTCTAATACTTTATCTTCCTGTTCAATTTCTTCCGTTATTTCATCTTCTGCTTCTTTTAATCCTTCTTCTTTACTTGATTCTGAGTCGTTTTCCCCTGCTGGCAAGTCATCGGAAGGTTCGGAAACACTTTTCACTTTTTCTTTTTGTTCTTCCTCCAC
>DKQR01000042.1:0-3278 GCA_002471805.1 Fidelibacterota bacterium UBA7303
CATCTATAATTTTGTAACCAAGCGTGGCACCTGCCTGGAGGAAAATTCCCGTATCTCCTGGACCCAGGTAGAGACTGGCTCAGCCATCACCTGGAAATATCCCAGTTGTATTTTAAAAGGAGATAACTCAGTGGGTGAATTTTATTCAGTGGCGGTAACCAATAATTTCCAGCAGGCAGACACGGGAACTAAGATGATCCACATGGGGAAAAACACAAAGAGCACCATTATTTCCAAGGGAATTTCCGCCGGGAAAGGTCAGCAAACCTATCGCGGTGGTGTGAAGATCATGAAAGGGGCCGAAAATGCCCGCAACTTTTCTCAGTGCGATTCAATCCTGATTGGAGATAAATGCGGCGCACACACCTTTCCCTATATTGATGTCCGCAACCCATCAGCCCAGATGGAACATGAAGCCACAACTTCCAATATCGGTGACGATCAGCTGTTCTATTGCAACCAGCGGGGAATTTCCACGGAAAATGCTGTTTCCTTAATCGTTAATGGTTTTTGCAAGGAGGTCTTTAACGAACTGCCAATGGAATTTGCAGTGGAAGCCACAAAACTCATGGAAGTGAGCCTTGAAGGCTCAGTAGGATAAAAATTCAAATGATGTTAGAAATAAAGAATCTCTATGCGGGAGTTGATGATAAACAAATCTTAAAAGGGATCAATCTTGCGATTATGCCCGGTGAAATGCATACAATAATGGGCCGTAATGGATCCGGAAAAAGCACACTTGCCAATGTAATAACAGGCCGGGAAGGATATGCAGTCATAAAAGGCGATATTCTATTTAATGGTGAATCTATCCTGGATTGGTCACCGGAAGATCGAGCATTGACGGGTATTTTCATGTCCTTTCAGTACCCGGTAGTAATCCCGGGCGTAAATAATACTTATTTCCTGAAAGCCGCGTTAAACGCCAAACGGAAGCATAAGGATGAAAAAGAACTGGACGCTGCAGACTTCCTGAAATTGATCAAAAGCAAACTAGCTGAAATGGATATGGATGCTAATTACCTGCAGCGGGGAGTGAATGAAGGATTTTCCGGCGGCGAGAAAAAAAGAAATGAAATCCTGCAAATGCTGACCTTAGAACCCGCTCTTTCCGTCCTGGATGAAACCGATTCCGGGCTGGATATTGATGCATTAAAAATTGTGGCCGAAGGCGTCAACAAATATAGAAGTCCGAAACGGTCTTTCTTGGTCATTACTCATTATCAACGACTATTAAATTATATTGACCCGGATTTTGTCCATGTATTAATCGATGGCCAGATCGTGAAATCCGGCGGCAAGGATCTCGCTGTAGATCTAGAAGAAAAAGGATATAGTTGGCTGGAAGCATGAGTCTGTCTCATTTTCAGACCGAATTTGATAAAATAATGAACCGGGACTATTTCCTGGATGCAGTTCATCCTATGCGCAAGGAAGCCTTTTCTAAATTTTTAAATAGTGGACTTCCAACTAATAAATGGGAAGACTGGCGTTTTACCAATTTATCAAAACTGAAACAGAAGAAGTATCGTATCTCCGAAACACAAGATGCACCTGCTGGTGACGTTGACCTTTCCAGTTTTGAGATTGATGGCGTTGATACGGTCGTTATTTATAATGGACATTACCAAGAAGCATTGTCATCCGTTCCGAGTGGTATTCAATTGTTGTCGGGAATCGAGTATCTGGAAAGAAATAATTGGGAATTTGAGACGGCTGAACGCTCCCCCTTTGATCTTCTGAATACGGCATTCATGGATTGCGGGATGTCATTTATCGTTGATCCGAACATAAATGTAGAAACACCAGTTCGAATTCTTTTCATCTCAAATGGCGAAAATAATATTATGGCCAATCCCCGTATGTACCTGGATGTGGGTGATTCTGCTGCTGTTACTTTTATCGAACACCATGTAGGAAACGCTGCTTCTTTTTTCCAGAACGCTTCCTTTTTCGCATCCGTAGGTGTAAATGCTTCTTTGGATCATATCCGCATTCAATCCAATTCCACCTCAACCCAGAACATGGCCAATCTTGATGTGCAGCAGGAAACAGACAGCCGTTACACCTTTACCCAGTTTGCTGATGGAAGTGAATTGGGGCGAACCAATGTTTATGTACACCTGAACGGCAAGGGTGCAAACTGCGAATTGAATGGTCTGGCCCTATCTAATGGTAAACAGCACTTTGACAATCACATAATTATTGATCATAAGGTTCCTCACTGTACTAGTTCGCAACTATTTAAATCAGTGCTCAGAGAAAAATCATCTGGTGTATTTAACGGCCGCACTATTGTACAGAAAAACGCACAAAAAACGGATGCCAAGCAGTCCAACAAGAACTTACTATTATCCAAGGATGCCCTAATGAATTCCAATCCCCAACTGGAGATCCTTGCAGATGATGTACGATGTACACATGGATCTACCACTGGAGAGTTGGATTTTGATTCTCTGTTCTATCTACGGTCCCGGGGGCTGGACCTGGCAAGGGCAAAATCACTCCTTGTAAGGGGCTTTGCGACAGAATGTTTTGATACAATCCAAGATAAAAAAATAAAATCATTCATCGTGCAGCGTTTTGATAACTGGCTCAATTAATATGAATTGTCATGACCGTCCAAGATACACTCCAAGAATTAAATGAACTTTTTGCCATCTTCGATGATCATAAAGACAAATTTGTCCAGCTTATGGATATGGCCAAAGAATCGGAAGGTCTTTCTGAATCAGAAAGGACTGAAGTAAATAAAGTGTATGGGTGTACTTCCCAGGCCTGGGTTTTGGCAGATAAACAGGAAGATAACACTTTCTATTTTCGGGCAGACTCCGATGCCATGATTGTAAAAGGACTGCTTACTCTTCTGGTAAAAATATTTAGTGGCCAAACAGCCGCTGAGATCCGATCCGTGGATGGAACCATGATTTTAAATTCAATTGGACTAGTGGGAGCCGTTACTAGCCAGCGGACAACCGGATTTTCCAGTGCCGTGGAAAAAATACAGGGACTCGTATCATGACGACCAGCGTACCGAACGAGGCCATTCGTCTGCTTAGAGATGTAGATGCCTATATGGTACCTTCCGGTGATGAGGTAAAACTCCTGGCGGGGAATCTTGTTCGAGTAACCCAGGCATTGGGTGGAAATTACACCATCCTTGTCAATGGCAATATGGCCCAGATCACCGCAGAAAACATAGACGCCCTTGGTTTAGAAGTTGAACATAAACAAGAACCTGCAGAACCGGGTGTTTTTTCCGAACAACTGGTCTGGGA
>DKQR01000042.1:3663-3963 GCA_002471805.1 Fidelibacterota bacterium UBA7303
TTAAAGATCACTGATGGAGACGATGATAAATTTGTGGAAATAAAAATGACGTTGACAGCACCGGGCTGCGGAATGGGCCCTATGATCGCTGGTGAAGCAGAGCGCAAAGTAAGGGATATCGATGGTGTTGGTGATGTAATGGTGGAACTGGTCTGGGAACCGATGTGGGACCGAAATATGATGTCCGAGGCCGCCCAGTTGGAATTAGGAATGCTTTAAAATGGACTTTTCCCCTGCAATTCTGAAAAAGGATTTTCCCATTTTCCAGGATTCAGACCTGGTTTACCTGGACAATGCCGC
>DKQR01000042.1:4334-6051 GCA_002471805.1 Fidelibacterota bacterium UBA7303
GGAAGCCAATGCCAATGTACACCGGGCCATTTACTCCCTGGGGAGTGAAGCCACACAGCGATTTGAGACTGCCAGGATGAAGATTGCTAAATTTATTAATTCACCTTCAGAGAAAGAGATCATTTTTACCGGGGGCACCACCGGATCCATTAATTTATTGGCCCGTTCCATAGGCAATACATTGAAGCCCGGGGAAGAGATCCTGATCTCGGAAATGGAGCATCATTCTAACATTGTGCCCTGGCAGCTGGCGGCACAGCGAACCGGTGCTGTCTTAAAATACATTCCTATCAATGAAAATGGCGAATTGGACCTGTCAGATCCGGATAAATATTTCACACCGCGTACCAGAATAGTTTCATTGACTCACATATCCAATGTTCTGGGTACGATTAACCCGGTAAAGAAACTGGCGGAAAAGGCTCACGGCGTGGGAGCAGTTTTTATCGTAGATGGAGCCCAGGGAGTACCCCACATGAAAGTGGACGTCCAGAATCTGGACTGTGATTTCTACGCCTTTTCAGGACATAAAATGCTGGGCCCCACCGGTGTGGGAATCCTGTGGGGAAAGATGGGACAACTGGTGAATATGGATCCATTCATGGGCGGCGGTGAAATGATCGAGGCTGTCACCATGGAATCATCCACCTGGAATTCCGTACCCTATAAATTTGAGGCAGGGACACCAAACTTTGCCCAGGCAGTAGGCCTGGGAGCCGCTGTTGATTACCTGGCAGATATCACCATGGAAAAGATTGCTGAACACGAAAAAGAATTAACCAATTATGCCTTAGATAAGCTTGACAAAATTGAAGGTCTGCGTCTCCACGGCAGTCCTCCCCAACGCGGCGGGGTGATCAGTTTTAACCTGGAAAACATCCATCCCCATGACCTGGCCCAGTTTTTAAATGAAGACAATATTGCCATTCGCGTAGGCCACCATTGCGCGCAGCCCCTGCTGAAAACCCTGGGCGAGACTGCTACAGCACGCATGAGTTTTTATATTTATAATGATGAGTCGGATGTAGATAAATTTTGTCAGTCCCTGGATTCTATCCGGGAATATTTTTAAGCATGAAAACCATTCACTTGGACAATTTTGTTGATGGCGGTATCATCCGTGAAAAATCATTTCGGAAAAAAGTGGCTGAAATGGATTTTGAACAATACCGGGACCAGAAAGTGATTATCAAAGGTTGTGCTGACGTTGTCATTCCAACCTGGGCTTACCTGATACTGACTGCAAATTTGGCCCAAGTAGCAGAGAAGCTCTATTATGGTGAGCCCCGGTACGCAGTAAAAATATTTAATAGAAAAGAATTACAGTCATGAAAAAAGAACGCGTTAGCTGGGAAACATATTTCATGAATATCGCGACGGAAGTGGCTACCCGTTCCACCTGCGGCCGCAAGCATGTGGGTGCCGTCATCGTTAAGGAAAAAACCATCTTATCCACGGGCTATAACGGCAGCATCAAAGGCCTGCCCCACTGTGATGAGGTCGGCCACGAAATGGTGGACGGTCATTGCATACGCACCACACACGCGGAAGCCAACGCCATTGTCCAGGCCGCAAAAAACGGCGTTGAAATCAATCATGCTGAAATTTATATAACTGCTTCCCCCTGCTATAACTGCTTCAAGCTCATTGCAAATGCGGGCATAAAATCGATCTATTTTCTTGAGTTTTATCGGGAGGAACGCATCATCGAACATGC
>DKQR01000093.1 GCA_002471805.1 Fidelibacterota bacterium UBA7303
GGGAAATTGGCAAATAATATTTTAAATCAGCAGGCTGTTATACCCTACAGGGAACTGGGTTACAGCCATGATGAATTCTGGTTTAATATTGCAAAACCCGGGCAATCCACGGCCTGGCACGATCATAAGGAAGGTGCAGTACTCTCGGGTGTGTATTATGTCGATGTGCCTGAGCAGGGAGGCAATATCAAATTTCGTCAGAAAACAAAGGGCCATCAGAAAGAGTGGAGTATTTCATCTAAAACCGGCCGAATGGTTTTCTTTCCTTCGGCACTGGACCACGCTGTGGAGAAAAACGAGAGCAATCGGGACCGCATATCGCTGGCATTCAATTTCTTTGCACTACCTTTGAAGTCATCTACAGATCAAGATGATTATTCTGCATCAAAATATTATGGTTAAACATTATTGATGCCCATGACATTGACCACGAATAGATGGCTACGGATCACCACACTATGTGTGCTGTATTTTGCCCAGGGGTTTCCATGGGGATTCATGATTACCGGTTTGCTCTCCTTTTTAGCTTCCAGGGGATTGACCATGATTGAGTCCGGCCAGTTGACTGCCATGGCCTACCTGCCCTGGACCTTTAAGCTTTTTTGGGGACCCTTGATTGATTCATTTACCTACCGGGCGATGGGGCGTCGTCGTCCCTGGATTCTGGTTGCCCAGTTTGGTATGGCAGCATCCCTTATTGCCATGGCAATGATGGGTGATATTTCTGCCAATATTTCGCTGTTAGGCTGGATGTTTTTTTTACATAATTGTTTTGCTTCATTGCAGGATGTGAGCTCCGATGCCTTGGCAGTGGATATTCTATTGCCTGAAGAACAGGGCAAGGTAAATGGAGCTATGTGGGGTTCCAAGGTTATAGGTACTGGAATGGGAGCTATGGTGATGGGCACCCTGCTGGTTTCAAAAGGTCTTGTTTTTGCCATTATAGTGCAAACTCTGATGATGTTTGGTATTATGCTATTCCCATTATTATTCATTGAGCGCCCTGGCGAAAAGAGATTTCCCTGGAGTCGGAATGAAAAAACAGTTTACAAGGACGCAGAGGATATCCGCAACCCACTTAATGTTGTAAAAGATCTGATCCGGGCATTCTCAAAAAGGCCTACCTTTTCGGCAGCCCTTTTTATTTTTGCCGCTGCGGTCAACCAGGGAATCAACAGTGGGATCATGCCAGTATTCTATAATCAAACATTGGGCTGGGAGCCGGATACCTATTCCCAGGTGGCTGGCGGTCCAGGTGCAGTATTGGAATTTATTGGCGCCCTGCTAGGGGGCGTTTTAGCTGATCGTTTTGGGCGTCGTAAAATTTTCTTTCTAGGCTGGGGCGGATTCTCAGTCTGGTGCGGAATATTTGGCATCCTGATTCTGAGCCTTGACCCAATTCCTTACTGGATCCAGTTTGCCCACCTGATCATCTGGCCATTTTTTATTGCCATGGGTACGGTAGCCATGTTTGCCTTGGCTATGACCCTGTCCTGGACCAAGTCCTCGGCAACCATGTTTACATCCTATATGGCGATCTCTAACCTTTCAGTGGTGGTGGGTACCAAACTTATTGGTTTACTCACAGCTGTTGTGAGTATCGGCCATCTATATATTCTGCTGCTCATTATTGGGTTGCTGCCTGCGATCCTCCTTAAAGCAATGAATCCACGGTCGATTCTGGAATTAAAAGCACTAGGCACAGATAACTTTAATAAAGAGCAGAAATACTGAAGCAGCCTCCATTCCCAGGGTTTGTTTGGTAAAGGTAGATTTACCAGAGATGTTCGAGGTAGTAGGTAATGGTGTTTAAGACAAGGAAATCCACTAATCACCATTGCTAGACCAACCCTGGATTTGTACATTTGGCTAAGAATTACAAATAAAAAAGGATAAACAATGAACCGTATTTTATCTCTCATATTAATTTCTATGTTATGTATAATGGTGATAGTGTCTTACAATTATGATACCAGCGGATCAATGACTGATCGGGGTAAGGCCTGTTGCTCCATGGGTTCCTGCAGCAGTAAAACAGACTGCGGAATGAAAAAATAACCGCACGACACACTTTTTCAACTTACCAGGATCTGATATATCTGCAATTCAGGTACTGGTTTATTTTCAGTCTGGTTCTAAACAATCTTTCGGGCAGTGAACCATCCAAAACTATTCCGGTCAGCACCTATTCCATTGTAGCCTATGATGATCAGACCGGTGAACTGGGTGTTGCTGTACAGAGCCACTGGTTTTCGGTTGGATTTCTGGTACCCTGGGCCAAGGCTGGAGTAGGCGCTGTGGCTACACAATCGTTTGTTAAGGTGGATTATGGTCCAGAAGGCCTTAAGTTAATGGAGCAAGGGTATTCAGCCACGGAAGCATTGAGCAAATTGCTTGCCGAAGATAAAGGACAAGCTGTACGGCAGGTAGCCATGGTTAACGTGCATGGCGATGTTGCAGCCCATACAGGATCAAAATGTATATTTGCTGCTGGTCATCAAAAGGGAAAAAATTATTCCGTGCAGGCCAATCTGATGGAAAAAGAGACAGTTTGGCCGGCCATGGCAAAAGCATTCGAAAATACTACAGGTGACCTGGCTGACAGAATGATGGCTGCCCTGGAAGCTGCTGAGGGTGAGGGTGGAGATATTCGCGGCAGGCAATCTGCGGCAATGCTGATCGTAAGTGGAAATCCCACAGGAATCGCCTGGAAAGATATCGTGATGGATATCCGGATTGATGACTACCCCGAACCACTCCAGGAATTAAAACGCCTGATCCGTGTCAGCCGTGCCTACCGGCATGCAAACCTGGGTGATCACTACTTGGAAATGAAAGAAATTGAAAAAGCGCTGCAGGAATACAACCAGGCCAGTTTGTATTACCCTGAAAATCCGGAATTGCCTTACTGGTCAGCCATCGCACTGGCTGGTGAAGGGCGCCTGGAAGAAGCATTGCCCATCTTCAAGGATGTGTTCAGGCGAGAACCACGGTTAAGAACTCTGACTCCGAGACTGGTTAATTCCGGTTTGTTGCCAGATGAAAAATCATTGCTGAAACGAATCATGGATATAAAATAAATTTCCTTTCATTCTTGGAATATATAATCAAAGTTTTTTCACCTTATTCATCGTTATTGTTTTTTTGTTCAGGTGATCAGATTGAAATTAAGCATCAACCCCATCTTCCTTATCTTTTATCCTGTTAGATCCGTGAACAATGGTTTACGGTTTTCGCCGATCCAAAATAGTGCGATAACGGGAAATGATTTACTGCAAAACCTGCTGGCAGATTAATGGATAGCCTATTTACCGGCCTTCTCCAGGAATCGATCAGCGGAACGGCCCTGGGCTGTATCTATGCCTTGATCGCTTTGGGGTTTACCCTGATATATAAAGCTTCGGAAGTTGTCAACTTCGCTCAGGGCGAATTAATGATGGTAGGAGCCTATGTTAACTTTTTCCTGGTTACATCCTTCATGGCGGAGTCCGGTGAACCGACCGGATGGATTTTTCTTTCAGGTTTCATAGGGAGTATTTTGTTCGCTGTATTATTCGGCTGGTTTCTGGATCGAATCATCAATAGACCGCTTAAGGATGAACCTGTTTTTTCAGTTATTATGGCAACGATCAGTTTATCCATTATTCTTCGCGCCGTCGTTTCGATGTTCGCAGGCCCAATGAGCCTTATCCCTGTCTCTCCTTTCGGGAATCAAATCGTAGCCGTAGGCGGAATAGTTATCTCAATTTTAGATATCTCCATTATCGTAAGTGCGATTCTTCTTGTTGTCCTGTTTTATTATTTTTTTCATAAAACAAAATGGGGGATCGCCATTCAGGCAACATCAGAAGATCCTGTTGCAGCCCAGTTAATGGGCATAGCTGTTAAACGCGTTTATGGATTGGTGTGGATCTTTTCTGCCATTGTGGCCACCATAAGCGGAATATTACTGGCACCCAGAATGTCCTTATTGGATACATCCATGGGGTTTTTAGGGTTAAAAGCGTTTCCTGCTGCTGTACTGGGTGGTTTTGGATCCATCACCGGGGCCATTGCCGGGGGTATTATGATGG
The DNA here is from genome assembly GCA_002471805.1 of Fidelibacterota bacterium UBA7303. Taxonomy (GTDB): domain Bacteria; phylum Fidelibacterota; class Marinisomatia; order Marinisomatales; family UBA1611; genus UBA2134. The sequence continues at coordinate 4,074 of DKQR01000093.1, forward strand.
GGGTGATCGAAACAATCAGTATGGGCACACTATCATTTTACTTTTCATGGATCAAGGAAATTAATGACATTATTGTCTGGATCGTGCTCATAGCAATATTAATGGTAAAACCGGATGGATTGTTTGGAGTTGAAAAAGTCAGGAAAGTATAATGAAAGGTAGATACGAAGACGAAAATCTGACCTGGATTCCTATCCTGATCGTTGGGATTTTCCTGTTGCCGTTCGTCCTGAAAGGACTGACGTATAGTTATAAATACTATTTATTTGTTTTGAATATGGCCGGAATATATATCATCCTGACCGTGGGATTGGACCTCTTAAGCGGTTATACCGGATTGATTTCCCTAGGCCATGCGGCATTTCTGGCGATTGGTTCCTATACATCAGCCATTCTGGTAGACCAGGTTGGTATCCCCTTTGTTTTTTCCCTCTTTATTTCTCCCCTGATTGTGGGCCTGTTTGGGTTTATCATTGGCTTTCCGGCGCTGAGAATAACAGGAATGTATCTGGGGCTCACCACCATGGGATTTGGTTTCATTGTTAAGCGTCTCATTATTGCATTTCGTGAATGGACCCAGGGTGCAGGCGGATTGGAAGTATCATTTCCCATCATATTTGGTTACACATTCAAATCGGATTGGGATAATTATTTTCTCATTTCAGCATTTGCTATTTTAGCTGTGGTCGTATCCCGGAGAATAGGGAAGTCTAAAATCGGTAGAGCTTTCATGGCGATTAGGGATTCTGAACAGGCTGCTGAGGCGAGCGGAGTGAACCTAGCCAAATATAAAATGCTTGCCTTTTTTATATCAGGAATATTTGCTGGATTGGCAGGGGTGCTGTTTGCCCATACAAGTCATTTTATTTCCACTGATCATTTTGATATTTTATTATCTATTTATTTTATCATTATGGTTTTAGTCGGGGGCGCCAGTTCAATCTATGGTGCTGTCTTAGGCACGTTATTTATTGTTTTGCTGGATTATTTATTCGTTCCTGAAATGAAGGGCTGGATTCAAGAATTCCTGAATATTGAAGGAGGTGATATTCAATCACTCCTATTCGGTTTAATAATGTTTTTATTTATTATATTTCAACCCACAGGTTTGTATGGAATGTGGTTAAAAATGAGAATTTATTGGAAACTTTTCCCCTTTAACCCGAAGAAAAAATTTATTTAAAACAATAAAAAGGATAATGTTATGAAGAAATATATAGGACTATCTTTTCTTTTGACGCTCCTGGTAATGGGTTGTGCAAATCGCGCATCAGCTCCGGGGGTGTCAGAAGATAAAATTCTGATTGGAAATGTTCAGGACCTAAGCGGCCCCATGAAAGAGCTGGGCGCTGTTCTGCCTGCCGGTTCTAATCTATATTTTAAATATATTAATGAACAGGGAGGCGTCCATGACCGTCAGATTGAAATGATGGTAGAAGATCATCAATACAATCCTCAGAAAGCTGTGGCTGCTGCAAAAAAACTGATTGAGAAAGACCAGGTGTTTTGTCTTTACCAGGTTATAGGCACTTCACCCTGTGAAGCCATCCGTCCAATACTGGCTGAATCAGGAATCCCATTGGTTGCGCCGGCAACTCAGTCAGGATCCATGTCTGACATGTCCAGGGAAGCTGCGGAATTAATCTTCCACACCGATACAGGTTATGACAAACAAACCGGTATTCTTGTAGATTATATACTTTCTCAGGATTCCAATGCGAAGATTGGGCTTATTTATCAAGATGATGATTATGGCGAGAATGTCTTGAAAGGCGCAGCTGCTGCAGAAGCACGGACCGGGATTTCCATTCAAAGAGAAGCCTATCAGCGAGGGGCAACTGATTTTGCAGGACAGGTCGCAAACCTGATGAAAGGTGGTGCCACTCAAGTGATCATTGCAGGAGTAGTCAAAGAACCAATCATTGTTATGAAAACTGCTGCAGCCATGGGATACGCACCGCAGTTTTTTGGCACAAGCCCAACTATGGATCATCGTGTTGCTCTGGCAGCCGGGCCTGCTGGTGAAGGTTTTATTGCCTCAAATTTTGCATATCTTTGGAATTCCGATGTGCCAACCGCTGTTCTTTATCGCGAGCTCTGTGAAAAATATGAGGTTCCGGAAGCCTATATGGGTATGTACCACTTTTACGGATTTGCCACAGCTCAAGTCCTGGTAGAAGGTCTGAAACGAGCAGGGCCGTATCCAACCCGTAATCGTCTTGTTAATGCGCTGGAAACATTCAATAAATGGGATGAAGGTGCTTTCCCGCCCATCACCTACAGTCAAAATGACCACGCGGGCACAGAGTCCGTTGTTTTGGTACAGGTTAAAGAAGGCAAACAGACTGTTATTACCGATTGGATTGATTAATTCATTAGGAAAAAAGGCCTCGGAAAACCGAGGCCTTTTTTCTAATGGCTGATTTATGTATCAACAACATCCGGATGCAGTTTTCCGGAGTGGTTGCCCTTGATGATGTATCTCTTTCTGTAAAAGAAAGTGAAATATTTTCGCTGATTGGATCGAACGGATCAGGAAAATCTACTTTATTTAATTGTATTAATGGCTTTAATCGTCCCCAAAAAGGAAGCATCCTTTTTGGGAATGATGATCTCTTAAAAAAAAAGCCGCATGAAATAATCCGGTGCGGGATTTCACGGACGTTCCAGAATGTGCAGAATATTCCTTTTATGACCGTTTTAGATAATATTTTACTCGGAGCACACCATCGTATTGACCCAGAATCAACCGTGAAAAGATGGCTGTCGCAAAAACAGCGAGCAGCGGAAGAAGTCATGGGACTGGAGATTCTGGATTTTTTGGGGATTGTCAATTACGAACAAAAATATATGGCAGGCCAGCCATACGGGATCCAGAAATTGACTGAAATTGCCCGGGCACTTGTGGGAAAACCCAAACTGATTCTTATGGATGAACCGGCTGCAGGAATGAATGATCAGGAAACATATGAGATTGCGAAAATTATTTCTGAAATCCGAGATGAATTGGGAATCACAGTTCTGGTTGTGGAACATGACATGAGCCTGGTGATGAGTATCTCCGATCGGGTTTGTGTTTTGGATTCTGGCGAAGTTCTTGCATTGGGAAAACCAGAGCAGGTGAAAACCCATCCGGATGTTATTCGAGCTTTCCTGGGAGATTCTGCTGATGCTTAAGTTGGTTGGGGTCGAAACCTTTTATGGAAAAATCAAGGCGCTTCACGGTGTTTCTCTAGAAGTCAAAGAAGGGCAGCTGGTCACGATTTTAGGTGCTAACGGGGCCGGTAAAACAACAATTCTAAAGACAATCAGTGGATTAGTAGAGCCGGAACACGGAACGATCCATTTCAATGGGCAACGCATCGATGGAGAAGATTCTGAAAAGATTGTTGCACTGGGTATAGGCCATGTTCCGGAATGGCGGCGGATTTTCCCGGAATTAACTGTGGAAGAAAATTTGCTCATGGGTGGATTTCTTATTAAGGAAAAAGAGTTACTTTACGAAAGAATGGAGGAAGCATTCAGACATTTCCCAATTTTAGAAAAACGAAAGAAGCAAATAGCCGGAACTATGAGCGGAGGGGAACAGCAAATGTTGGCGATTTTACGGGCACTGATGATTAGACCAAAACTTCTTTTGCTGGATGAACCCTCTTTAGGTTTATCTCCCATACTGGTTCGAGATATTTTTACAACCATTAAAGATCTGCATCAATCCGGTGTGACGATTCTTTTAGTGGAACAAAATGTGAATCGAGCCCTGTCCATCGCAGATTACGGCTATGTTTTGACCACAGGAAAAATATTGTTAAGCGGAACCTATGAAGAGTTGTTGAATGAAGAAAAAGTGCGAGAACAGTACCTGGGTGAAGGGAAATATATGAGGCGATCCAAACTCTGGAGCGGTTGATAATCATTGGATATTCAGATTTGCAATACTGTCCCAAAACTCTTCTGGCACCATGTGGAGAACCATGCTGATGAAATTTCAATCTGGCAAAAACAACAAGGGGCGTGGGAATCCGTAACCTGGGGAGAATACGGTGATTTTGTAAAAGATATTGCCAATGCTTTATTGGATGCGGGAATTCAAAGGGCCGATAAAGTTTCCATTATCAGCCTGACCCGGTTTGAATGGGTTGTAGTGGATTTGGCTATCATGTCTATCGGTGCCATAACTGTACCTGTTTACCCATCCAATACGGAAGAGCAAGTTCATTATATTTTGGATCACAGCCAATCCAAATTCGTTTTTGCCGAAGACCAGGAACAATTAGATAAAATGATGAAAATCAGGAGTGGTTTAAGAGATGTTCAGCAAACTGTGGTTTTTGATAAATACCAGCTGGAAATAATAGAAAAGGTAATATCCTTGGATACGTTTCGAGAAAAGGGAAGCACCTTTAGGCGTGGAAATCCAGAGATGTTGAAAAAATCAATTGATGGCGGAAACCCACAGGATACAATCAGTTTTATTTATACATCCGGCACCACAGGACATCCAAAAGCCGGCCTGATTAATAGTGAAAATGTTCTCGCTGTTGTAAAACATTTACCCGATCTATACGGGATTACCAAAAATGATATGTCTATAGCCTATCTTCCCTTGTCCCATATCGCCGAACGGGATTTAGGACATTTCATGAAATTATATTCAGGAAATGTGACCGTTTTTGCAGAAAGTCTGGAAGATATGCCGGCGAATTTGATACAATCAGGTCCCACGATCATGTTTGGTACCCCTCGAGTTTTTGAAAAATATTATGCCCGGATTTCATCTGGGATCAAGGATGCCACCTGGTTTCAAAAGAAGATTTATGATTGGGCAGTCAAAGTAGGTAAATCTTATGCGGAATTGACGGATAAAGGGAAAACATCGACTCTGTATTTAAAAGTGAAATATGCTATTGCCCACTTTCTGATTTTTCAGAAAATTCATGATATCTTTGGTGGAAATATTCGCTTTATGATTTCAGGAGCAGCACCCATTTCTCCAAATATTATCAGATATTTCCACTGGGTAGGATTGGATATCTATGAAGTTTACGGCATGACGGAAACGACCGGTGTGATTTCAGCCAACAGAATGGGACGGGTGAAAATAGGATCAGTCGGTCAGATATACCCGGATACAGAAGTTAAAATTGCGGAAGATGGTGAAATATGTTCGCGAGGACCTCAGAATATCTTGGGATATTATCGGAATGAAGAAGCTTCAAATGAATTACTCATTCAGGATGAACAGGGAGCAGTATGGCTCCATACCGGTGATATTGGACATATTGATGATGAGGGATATTTGTTCATTACGGATCGAAAGAAAGATATTATTATCACGGCTGGCGGAAAAAACATAGCCCCACAGAATATTGAAAATTTAATGAAGACGAGTTCCTTTATTTCCCAAACCATTGTGTATGGAGATCGAAAACCGTATTTAGCCATGCTGGTGACTTTGGATGAGGATGAAATTGCCAAATTTGCAAGAGACCGAAAAATTCTATATCAGGATTTAGCAGACTTATCTAAGAAACAGGAAGTTGTTGATTTATTACATCATGAAATATCCGCTTTGAATAAGGAATTAGCCAGTTACGAGACCATTAAGAAATTCCGGATTCTAGAAGAAGAATTGGACCAGGATAAGGATGAGATCACACCTACATTAAAAGTAAAGAGGGATGTGGTTTTTGCTCATTACCAGTATTTAATTGATGAAATGTACGCTGGGAATTAAAATCAGATTAAAAAATGTCATTTGAAATTCGACCTTATGAACCAACGGACCATGACACGGTTTATGAAATTTGTTTAAAGACAGGCAATTCAGGTCAGGATGCGACTGACCAATTCGAAGATCCAAAGCTATTGGGCCATATTTATGCAGGACCTTATATCAATCTTGAACCGGAATCTGCGTTTATATTAGAAGATGAAATGGGGGCGTGCGGTTACATTATAGGGGCCTTGGATACGCAATCGTTTTTTCATAAGGTAGAATCGAAATGGTTGCCGAATCTTCAAAATCAGTATGTAGAACCAGCTGAAGTTTCCAAATTGTGGACGAAGGATGAAGAATTAATCCATTTACTCTATCACCCTGAACTCCCCGAAGATTTGTCTGATTATCCCTCGCACTTACATATTGATCTTTTACCCCGGGCACAGGGGCAGGGAATGGGCAAGAAAATGATGGACTATTTTCTGAATTATGTAAAAGAGAGTGGTTCAAAGGGACTGCATCTTGGGCTAAGTATCCGAAATAAACGTGCATTCCAATTTTATAAAAAATATGGCATGAAAGAATTGAAACAGAATTCTGAAACGATTATCATGGTGATTTCATTTGAATAATTTGATTGAGCATTTAAAAAGCAAATATAAACTTCATCCAATTTTCACTGCTTTTTCTTTAATAATCATTGGTATCAATTTATTTGGCCATCGCCCCATTCAAATAATAAATGCTGTAACATTCAATCCCGAAAACAATTTCTCGATTCAAATAAATTGGATTCGTAAACTTTTAGAACCGATAGTTGGATTCCCGTTATTTATTTTAAGAGCGGGGCAGCCTGTTGAAGAGTATGTTGCTTTATGGATCTGGATATTTATTTCATTCGGAATTATTCTATTCATAAAAAATAAACCATTTTTTTTACATAAATGGATAATCTCCATTCCTGCAGTCTTGGGGATGGCATTTTTTATTTTAGTCTGGATGATCTTTTGGCCACTCCCATC
>DKQR01000082.1:0-4707 GCA_002471805.1 Fidelibacterota bacterium UBA7303
TCAAACATATTAATATTTCTTTCTAGCTATTTTAGCACTGAATTTACCTACCATATTTACTTCTATACAACTCTAATGCCTTTTTACGACCTTTCCGCTTAAATTGCTTGGTATAACCGCCCCTGTCTGTGCCTTTCAATGATGGATCAAATCTTTTAAGCTGCCTTTTTGTCTTTTCGCTCTCTGCCATTCCTTTGATATCAACACCACGGTCTTTTACACCAAACAAGATAAAGTCACCCCTTTTCCCTCTTCCCGGTTTTCGTGCTTCCATCCTTTTTTCATAAGGGGTTTTTTCCTTTTCCTTTTTAATTTTTTTATATTTTTTAGCCTTCTTAGTAATCTTTTTACTTGTTATAGACACCCCATGGGGCATATCATTTTTATACTTTTTCTTTTTTTTCTTCTTTTTCGACTTTACATATCGATCATAATTACCTGCCACGGCTGACTCCCTGCTGATTAATCTTTTTATCTTCCAGCCTGAGCTTTTCTTCATCGTTCATCATTCCACGCTCAGTCTTTACATTTTCAAGCAGACCCTTGGTTTTCTCAATCTCTGCCTGTTGCTGTGCCAATTCTGACTGCTGACCCTGTGCTTCCATCTGTGCTTGCATGGTCTGGTCTATAAATTCAACAAATTTTTCCGCACCGGGGATCGGAGCACTCTCGACCAGTGTCCTGATGTCAACCAGTGCTGGGTTAATCTGACCTATCATATTGGACAGGGCAAGCATCTTATTAAAGTTTTCTTCGATATTGGTGATGTTGCTTTCGCCTTCATCCAGCTCAACATACAGTGACGGGTTCCTGACATCATTAAACATTTTCCCTGCTGTCTCAAGATTAACAATCACCTCGTTAAAAACATTTTCATCCTTGATTTTAATTACCCTGTCTTTCTCAGCGTATATATGCCCAAAGTTATCCATAAAGTCCTTAGCCAGAGCTTTTCTCAGCCTTGAAAGGTTCTTAAAATAAGGATTAATCGCAGCAGCGGCTCTCTGAACTTTCTGCTCAAACAAAACACCAGACTCCCCTGATCTTGCTGTTTCGCCTTTCATAGCTTCAGATACCAGAGAGACTCGCTGTGCAAACGCAACGCTGTTTTCGGCATTAAGCATGATATCTGGCGGGAGTGTACCCGGAGGCAATTTCTGGGGCATAATCGCAGGATTATTAAGCTCATAGACCATATTAGGCTGGTTGCCCTTTTCCTTCAATGCCTTAATGGTCTCTTTTTCCCGCTTGTCAATGAACGTCCCGCCAGACAATATCTGAGTCACATAGTCTCTTACTTGTGATTTGGCTTTGTTAACATCATCCTGAATGTCTAGGAGAAGATCCACTAAGGATGTCTGTTCATTTACCTGTACATTATAGTTGTAGCTCCAGACTGGGAATACGTCAAAATTCGATGTTGGCTGATCCATGTCTTCGTCTTTAACAACCAGATTCTTAAAATAGGGGATAATGGTAGTAACATGGATCTTATCTTCGTCAAACTCCTGCAGCATCATAAGACCGGGATTGTCTTTTCTTAATTTTCTATATTCGCTTCTGGAGACTATTGTATACTCAACCCCATCAAAGAGCTTAACCATCTTGGTCGTGACCCGTTCCTGCATCTCCAGTATGCGGTAGCGGTCATTTACCTTGTCATAATTTTCCAGATTGGATGAATATACCTTGTCAGTCACCCTGCGGATGGTTTCAGACAGTGCGTTCCACCACCATTTGTTGCGCTCCACTTTAACGTCATACGGGTCAATTGAATATTTTTCACTGATAACATCCAGAGCTTCCCAGCCTTCTTTGACTATCCAGCGGCAGTGGTTCAGCTGATAATCATTGGCTCTGGTCTCTGGATCTATATATACCCTGAAATTGTTCAGCACTTCATATTTAAAATCCAGATATCCGTCAGGACTCATTTTCCAAGATCTCTCGATCCAGCCGCCAAGTTTTGTTGTAAGGGCATCAATAAAAGCGATCTGCAGCTTATCTTCAATGTCCTGCTCATCCTGCAGCGCATTCCATCTCTGCTGCACGATATCCGCTGCGGCAACTGTTTCTACAGTGGTTGGTTTAAACCTTGCCTGTCTACGGTTTAGCTGCTCATTGCCCACCAGCGTAGAAATTATCGGGGTGATAATATTATATTTAAGTGTGGGCTTCTTATATTTTTTTGCATTGGTTTTTTCGTCAGAAGTCCAAGTATCGTTATTTAAATATCTTACAGCTCTTTCGGATTCTTCCCTAGCATTCTCAAAAGAGTCCCTAGAAAATTTCCAAGATTTTAATACTTTATCTGCCTGTTTGGACAGGACTCCAGTGGCATACTGGGAACCGGAAGGCTGAGTATTATTATAATCTGCCATCAGGCTGTTTTCCAGTTCTTAGCACCGCCGCCAATTGGTGATGACTCGAACACCCTATATCTCCATCCTTTTTTCCTTTTTTGATCAGTTACCAATGATGGTAATACTTTCAGTGATCCATACCTGACCGCATCGTAATGGTGATCAGGCGCATCCGTATCTATATCTTCAGGATCATTTTCTGCCGATGGTAAGTTAGGAAAGGTTTCTATACATTGGGTACAGTTTTCTGTAAAGCGTATTCTGGGTTCTCCTTCATCGGGTACTTCCAGTGCTTCATAGACGATCTTTGCCCCTGCTTTCCTGTCGTTGTTTGCTTTTGAAAGGAAGATGCTCTCATCGCCGTAAAAGTCGGCGGGGCTGTAGAGAGCACCTTCTTTTTCGCTGTGCTTTGTCCAATACGCAGGATCTGCGATATCATCGTCGAAGTCAGTAGGCTTCAGCTTATATTTTCTCCAAGTGTACTCATTGACATACTTAGCCTGTTTGGATGCAGAGAGACCTGTTTCGGTGATTTCATCGAATATAATCATATTCTGGTCACGGTCTACCGCTGCGAACAGGCATACAAACGGAGCCTTGGTTCCATAGTCGTAAAATCTGTACAGGGCATGGGTTCCCTTTTTAAAGTGCACACCGTACTGGAAGCTGGATTCCGGTATTATATGGTGCATTGGGTTCCAGTTGTCAAAGTATGTCCCGGCAAACACATCCCATCTGCCTTCCAGCCACATGGCTCTTAATATGGGATTTAATTTTTTAAGTTTCCTTACATATGCGGGGTCATTCATCAGCAGGGTGGGATTGTCAAATACAGTGGCTGGTATAAACTGCCATGAGATCCCTTCTTCGTCTACAAACGCATCTCCTGATTTGTTTTTCTGGTATTCTACATCAAAATCTTTATTATATACTGGTTTGCCAATGACTTTTGGAGGGCATACGTCAATGAACCGTTTTTTAAGCCATATGTGCCCGATATTTCCGGGGTTGGATGTGAGGCATATCTGCGGTGTAAGCTCCAGATTGTCGGTACGGGCAGATGTGCTTAACTCTTCTACCCATTGCTCTGGGAACTGGTTGGCTTCATCTATGCCTATAAAATTGTAGTTACCCCCGATGTAGTTGTCCAAGGCACGGCGATCTTGGCAATGCACGAGGTATACCTTTGCGCCGCTGGGAAATAGGTAACACTTATTCCTTTCCTGCCACGTTGCCCCGTACAGTTTGTATAACTTATCACATTCGGGCTTGAGGTTACGTTCAAGCTGCGGGTACGTTCTTCTGATAAGTAGAGCGATATAGTCCGGGTAGTCAACTGATATTCGTTCAACTTTAACGTGAACGACCTTTTTTTGCGCCTTATAGCGATCCGCTTGGTCTTTCGTGATTTCTTTTCTGTTTCTTTCATAATGCCATTTCCTTGGAGTAAGGGCGGCTTTCCAAGCAAGCATTAGGCTTTTCCCGCCGCCCCTTGCACCTCCGTAAAATACCCAGCTTGATGTACATTTTAAAAATTCTGTTTGCTTCCCAGAATGCGGTTTAAATACAAACTCACCAGTCACGCTCTTCTTCTAAGCTCCCTTCCTGTACATACGCCCTAGACTTGATCTTGGGGCTTTCCACGCCTTTCAACCAGTTCGCTGCTGCAGAGTGCCATTTCTTCATGGGGTTCTTACCAACCATCCAGCCCTTGCTTTCATAAAAGTCCCAGAATTTTTCCGCTTCATTTTCTGCTTCATGGCAGTTCTTCTTTTTAAAATAGTCCACGCATTCCGCAACAGTGGGTGTAGCCATTCTGGCAGTAGGTTTCTGACGTATTGTTTTAACTGCATCCTTATCAGGGCTTTGATTTACGGCATATAATCCTTCTTCATTTTGAGTTGCAAGCCCATATTTTTCAAGGGACTTAATAATACTTAAATGAAAATTATTATTTGGATGCAAAACTTCGCCATGGTGAAAATAAACATATTTTTTAAGATACCACTTATCGTTTCCAAGGTCAAGTATTCTTCCATTAAATATTTCCAGTAAATTATCAAAGTTTATATTAGTTTCATTATTCGGATCAATAGTAAATCTCGCCAGCGGGATATTTACATCCCAGATCCCGGCATGATCGCATTTTGAACATATATACAGCCAGAAGCATTTAAGTGTTGGGTGCAGTGTTTGAAACCACTGCTGGTCATACAGGGTCGTGTCTGTGTGTCTCTTTGCCATGATTACCTCTCTCTTCTTGATATGTGTTACTGTCGGACTTAATCATCTTGATAAGCCCCTGCCTAGTTTCCGACTGAGCAATGGTAATATATCGCCCAGA
>DKQR01000082.1:5026-6624 GCA_002471805.1 Fidelibacterota bacterium UBA7303
CTAGTTCTCTTTTTTGCGTAAAACTTCGGTTTCTCTCTTTGATCCATTTAACCACTCCACTACATCACTGTATAGATATCTTATCGTTTTCCCGTTTTTATCCGTATTATTAACCGCAACAGGCATTGGGTTACCCTTCAATCTACGCCATTTATACACTGCCTGTCTAGTGACCCCCAAACGGTCACATAGCTCTCTGGTTGTAATTAATTTCTCTTCAGTCATTTCAATTCTCATTTTATTTTCCTTTTCTCATTAGATCCCAATCTTGATCTGGAACTTCCAGATCCTTACCGCAATCACCGCAGTACATGGATTCCGCAGCATTGGTATCCAACTCTTCAGGCTGGTACTCAACATTCTCATGTTTGCATTTTATGTTCAAACAGGTACATGGATTTTCATTACAGAGTTCGCATATTCCAATTCTGTCACTCATTGCCGAACTCCTTGTTCATCTCCAGATACGCATCAATCGGCTCAACCTTGTTGTCCTTCTGGGCAAATCCAGCCCCAAGAGCACTACCATGAACTTCATGATCAATATTCTTCACCCACATCGACAGCCAGTCTTCATTCATCATCTCATTCTCAACCATAAACAATATCATCTTTGACCTAAATTCCGCTTCACTTATAGCCAAACTGCCCATAGCAGACATTAAACTCAACTGGTGAGGATATAAATTCATCGGGATCTCACTCAACATCGTGCCCAGCTCACCAACCGTATACGCACTGTAATATTCGTCACCTAATGGACTGTCTGCAGTCAATACCCACTCAGAACTCTCAGAATGCTGCTCCTTCATCCATGTATATATGGACTTCTGAACCAAACCAGCCCCCTTCAATCTCCTGCAGGTCTCTATACTGGGCACATAATTCTCTAATTTCATTTCCTATCCCAATTAATTAAATGGCGATTTAAGTAAATTCTCAAGCCCGATGTTAACCCGATTCATAACACCGGATGCCATAGGCTTACCATTCCTTCCCCAAGGATTGTTTACCAATCCCAAAGATCCAACCCTCTTCTTCGGCTTGCCTCTACGACCCCAAGGATTTGATGACTTCATACCCTTATACCAATTAGGATTGCCTTTTTTTGCTTTTCTCATTTGCTTTTCTCCTTTAATCTGTTCACGCCTCAACCATCTCTTCCAAATTGTTAAACACTATAATGTACTTCGGAGTAAAATCACCAACATGAGCACCTTCTATATTGTAATGGAAATACTCTACCGCATCATCATAACTCATATCCTTAGATAACTTCTCTATAATCTTGTTCATGTCATATACCAAACACTGATTACTGTCTATACCAACTATACAATCATCATAACCGTCTGCCTTTAACGTACAATCACTGTCTCCAAATATCTCCACCAGTGTCTCTAAATTTATCTGTTTCTCAGCCATGGTGCTCTCGTCCTTGCTCTGCGGCGAATTTCATCCATCTCATCTCTGGTCATTCTCTTCCTTGCAATCTTATGTCGCCTGTTGTAATCCCTGTGAACCTTGTACCTCGTGTACAAACCAATCGCCATGAATATGGCTATCAAAAATATTAAAATGTTAGTTAGTAGTGTCAT
>DKQR01000010.1:0-10575 GCA_002471805.1 Fidelibacterota bacterium UBA7303
ACGCCACACCAACGGGGCTGAATCACACTTGAACTTAATTCAACAAAAATAAATCGAGCAATATTATTTTTATATAAATAATATCCTTTGCCTAAACAGATACCGGTTCTTGTTCATGGACTCCCCGCAGCAGCAGAAAACCAACAAAGAAAAATATAAAAACAATTGCAACCCCAAAGCGCTGCGATGCAAAATACTTAGTAAAAATACCCAAAAGCATCGGTCCAAGAAATGATGTGAGTTTTCCTGAAAATGCAAAAAAACCATAAAATTCATTGATCTTGGTTGGCGGTGTTAACCTGCCCATTAATGAACGACTCGCTGATTGATTGGGACCTGCAAATAAACCCACAACAATACCGGATACCCAGAATAGAAATTTCGAATTAGCAAAAACGGCAATAATTACTGCCAGCATCAAACCAATTAAACTGATCTGGATCGTTAGTTTTCCTCCTATTATATCATCGATGAATCCCATGAGAAATGCACCCAGACCTGCAGCAATATTGAGCACAATACCAAACATCATGATCTCGTTGAATGTAAACCCAAACGTCCCAGAAGCATATATGGCTCCAAATGCAAAAATAGTGACCAAACCATCATTATAGATCAATCGCGACACTAGAAACCTTATCGTGTTTTTATAAATTTTTATATCATGAAAAGTTTCTTTTATCTGCCGGAAAGAATTCAATACAAGATGGCCTATGATTAGTTTTGTTTCTTTCTTTTTATTTTTTAAAAATAAAATGGCTGGCAGCGTAAATATAAAAAACCAAATTGCTACCACGAAATTTGTACCGCGAATATGAGCTCCTGTCTCAGGATTTAATCCAAACCAGGGCACATCAGGACTTACAAAACCTACCATAGCAAGAAGCATGGCTAAAAGACCGCCTAAATAACCAAACCCCCAACCGTACCCGGAGATTCTACCTATTTTTTCCCGGGTAACGATTTCAGGCAAATAAGCGTTGTAGAAAACACCGCCCAGTTCAAAGGCCACATTTGCAATTACGACCAAGGCAAGTGCAAATAAAACCTCCCCTTTCTGGGGAAAAAATAATAAAGCGGTGGTCCCAATGCAGATATAGGTTGCCAAAGCAAGAAAAATTTTCCTATAACCGCCCTGGTCCGCGACAGCGCCGAGTAACGGTGAAAGGAGAGCTACAACAACAGCAGTAATGGCTATTGCCTGAGACCAGAGATAAGTACCATCTATCTCATTTGCAGCAATTGCTTTTGTAAAATAGGTTGAATAGATAAAAGTGATCACCAGGGTTGTAAAGGCGGAATTTCCAAAATCGTAAAAACACCAGCTCCAGATTTCTTTTCTATTCAAATCAAATCCTCCTGATCGGAAATTACCAGCCCTGTATATAAAAAGTAGACCCCCAATATATCTGCCAGCCTTCATAAGTATTTTCTGAGGATATTGTTCTTTGGTACCCAGCGTACAAGTCAAAGGAAAAAGGGCCGATCCTGTTTTGTGAAATGGAATTAATAAGCCAGCCTTCTAGCATAATATGACGAGTCCGCAATGAAGAATCATAGCCCTGGTGGGAACGCATCCAGTTATCCCATTCCTTATCATTGGAATAAAATTTATCCTGTCCCTTCGATGCATAATTAGTTCCCATACGTACCCTGATACGGTCAGGTTTGGGTTCAAAATCGAACCCCAGTGCGTGACGAACCCAGTTACCTTCGCTGTATTTATATGTTTCACCAATACGATTGATAATAGAGTCTGGATGAGAATGTCTTGCAGTAAACAGGGAAACAGGTGTATTTAAAAATTCAGGGGTACTGGCTACGTAAGTAATGTTGCCGTAGAAACGGGGTTTCATTTTCCCTTTAAAACCATATTCCCCAAAGAACCCAATGGACCATCTGGTTACTCCACTGCCAACATCGGCCTGGCTGAATTGTTTTGCTCCATCCGACAAATAAGAACGAATTGTATAACCATAGGGAGACTGGATTTTGAACTGGCCGTAGAGGGCTCCTGAACGCTCAGAACCGGCCCAGGACGGCGACCCCAGTAATAGCATGGTTACACCGAGTGTAACATCGTCAACCCCAGATCCTTTTTTTCTGCTGGGGTAATAATAATTCGTAAGGTCAGCTAAATCAACGGTGTCCTTACTGATATCATCGGAGAAAAATCGTGCATCGGTAAAACCACTGTTAAACGGATCATTGCTTGATGTCAATGCCCATAATACGGAATAATCACCATTCTCTGTGTAATAGAGATTGTAGATCATCTGTACTGTGTCACGCAGGCCGCTGCGCATAAAAAAATATGTATCTGAGGCAATGAAAGATTCCAGCCCCGACTTTGCATTCCGATGGAAGTTAACCAGTTCATCGATGCCGTAGATTGCATTTCCCTGAGCGGTAACAGATTGGGTGATTTCGTACGTATCCATGACCGGAATAGCTACGGAGAGTGTGATCCGGTCTGACATACCATATTCAATTTTTAATTTTCGACCGTTAATTGATCTTTGCCGCGAATCTGTGAATTGCCCCCCTGTCACTACAGTTTGAGTTGTATCCATATACCCCGCCTCGAAAATGGGAAGGTTTGTGCCTTTATATTCATTGAACCACGAAAGCCAGGATTCCACTGTCCAGATAGAATCAATGGCAATGTCACCCATATGGTACAAATCAGACCTAGAAGAAAAACGGCCCGAATCACTAATTGTTTGATGATCGAAGTACATACGGCCGATATCGGTCAGGTTAAAGGGTTGCTGTCCCAAATCCCAGCTATCTTCACCACCATGGTTGCCGTAGGTCAATCGAAATACATTTTGTGGAACAGTAGGGACTACCTGGCCATCCGCATGGTGATACAAAATAAAAAACAGTATGACAATTCGAATCAAGGATAGATCAGGTATGGTTGACGAAACTGATTAAATAAATAGACGTCATGTACCCATTGCGGTGGGAGCATTTCTGGTGATTTATTCTGGGCTGTTAACGTGCGCAGTAGGTCAGAACCAAATAGCTTATCAATATAGCCATCGCCTGTCCACTGAAATTCTCGAGGATGCAAATGGTGGATCAGCATGATCATGGATGTAGCTGTATTTATAGGGTCGAATTCATTTTTATCCGTAATAGACATTTTGATTCCGCTGCAGGACTGCCCATCATATTTTGGAACGCGATTATAGTAAATGGACCCCCGGGGTCGATATTTGATTTCCTCAAATAAAACACCAGGTAGACCGAAATCATTCAATTTCTCCAGGAAAAAATTTGCAACCAGCCATGGTGCCCCCACATATAAATAAGGATGATCCGTGCCAAAACCTGCATTCAAATTTGTTCCTCGGAAAAGATCCATACCCGCATAGGCTAATAATGTTTCCGAGTCCCTGATAAACGGAATGGGGTGTTTCCAGGATAACTGTGTCTGATCAAACCAGGTGTCCCGTTTCCAATTAGCCATGGGTACAATGGTCAGTTCCACATGTTTTGAATCCTTGACCCAGCCGATTTCATTAATGAGGATGCATGCTTCTCCCAGCGTTAGACCGTGACGAATCGGAAATAAATGGTACGCTTCTAGGCTTTGAAACTCGGTTCTGGGAACCGGCCCATCCACGATATCCCCGCGGAGCGGGTTGGGACGATCCAGGATCATGACAGGAATCTTCCAATCGCTGGCCGCCTCAAATAATTTTGAAACAGAAGCGATAAAGGTTGAATACCGAATTCCCGTATCCTGAAGATCTATCAGGATCAAATCCAGTTCGGCCATGGCCCACCTTGGTGGATAAACCATTCCGTCGAATATATTGATTATTCTTGCTCCGTGCACTGGATCAACCCGTTCCCTGCCTACCAGTTTTGCCCGTTTATCATCCAAGCCCCAGATACCATACTCAGGTTCAAATAAAACATGGACATTTACGCTGGGTTCATTTTTTAGTAGATCCAGTATATGATCTCCATTGCGGTTCACAGCTGTATGGTTGGTCAAGATTCCAATGTTTTTTGACCGGACAGGGGCAAAGTCCATTTGCTCTAAAATATCAAGACCAGTATAAACCTGGTTAAAAAAAGATAAATCCGGAATTGTAAGTATTTTGGAATACTGATAATTCACTATGCTGGAGTCCTGCGCGATGGATACTGCAACCATGAAGTAAAAAGATACTAATTGACGGATTCTGATCATTTTGCAATGAAAAGTTACCCGGAACAGAAATAAAACTAAATAAGAAACTGATATAATGAAAATATTCAGCAGGAATTTTACTTGTTTTTCATTTCCGTTGTGACCAACATTTAGTTCTACCGTGGGCGATACAAACAACAATAACAGCGGCGGTTTCGCCAAAACAACCGATTTCAAATGGCTGGGCATAGGCCTAGTCATTTTTATTTTAATCGCCATCATGCCTACTCCGGATTCAATGGCGCAAAAGGCGCAGGATCTTTTTGGGAATGAACCCGGTATTGACATCGCAGAAAAAGCGCTGCATATCAAACTGATCATCGCATTACTGTCCACCTGTGTGGTATTCTTTGCCACAGAGGCCGTACCCATGCCTGCAGTCGCTCTATTGATTGGATTGGTGCAATTATTTTTCGGAATTACAGCGCCAAAAATGATCGCCATAACTTATGCGCACGACGCGGTCTGGTTTATAGCCGGTTCCCTGGCTCTGGGGGCAACCTTGGTCAAGTATGGGTTAGATAAACGTGTAGGTATGCTGGTCATTAATCTTGCGGGCACCAAGACACGAAATATAGTAATCGGTATTTTGCTGGGAACTGCCATCCCTACGGCCTTTGTTGGTGAGCATGCTGTTGCTGCCATGTATGTGCCCATTGCCCTGGCACTCTTTACACTTACAAATAAATCTACCCCGGCACCCAAGCTCGGAACTCTGCTGATGGTGACTATCGCTGTGGGTTGTATGATTGGCGGGCCCATGAGCCCCACTGGCGGTGCACGCAATGCACTCATGATTGGCTTTTTATCTAATATTGGCATTGAAGTTTCTTTTGTAAACTGGTTATCCATGGGTGTGTTCTACACCTTTGTGATGTCAATTGTAATGGCCTTTCTACTACCTTTACTGTTTAAACCAGAGGTAGATGATCTTAGTGACGCTGTAAACCTGTTGAAAAAAGACCTGACTAAGCATGGTGCCATGACCAAACAGCAATATATTGTGGCTTTTGTCATGCTATGCGTGGTTTTTCTGTGGATTACTGATAAATCTCTTGTAGCCAATGTGCTGGGTTTTTCTCTAGGACTTGGTGGGATTGCAGTCTCTGGGGCTGTTGCTTATATGGTTTTGGGACTCACTTCCTGGAAAGACTACGAAGAAAAAGTCAGCTGGGGTGTTATCGTCCTTTATGCCGGATGTATAAGTTTAGGGCTCGTCTTTAAAAACACTGGGGCTTCCAGCTGGTTTGCCGATCAAATCATGAACATGGTAGCACCTCTCGGCCTTAATTCAGGCGTTGGCCTGGTGATCCTGATGGCAGTTATAGGCGCTGTATTGACGAACCTGATGAGCGCTGGCGCTACCGTTGCGGTCATTGGTCCAGTTGTGCTGGACATGGCTGTAAGTTCTGGGACCAATCCCGTCCTGGTCGGCGTAGGTCTGGCCATTGCCACCTCTATGGCCTATTGGCTGGTCATTGGCACTCCAGCAAGTTCGATTGTTTATGCTAGCGGGCAACTTGAATCTAAGGATTTCATCAGAATGGCAACCCTTGGTTGGCCCGCAGCACTGATTGCACTGGCTGTCATGGTCATCGTCTATTGGACAGGAATCCTGGGTATTGATCCTGCTGGATTTGGTTTCTAGAAAGGAAGGTATGTTATGACTCCACAAATACTTATTCTAATTATTGTTGCAGTCATCCTCATTTACGCTTTATCCACACATGGGCAAAAAGAAAAGAGCGAAGCAGACCATATCAGAGATCAGTTCAAAATGAAAAAAGAGGCATCAGTCAATGAAGATGTTGTTACATACGGACATGTTCAGGAACGCAAACAGGAACTTTTTGATGTAATCGATGCAAACCTGGGCGATCACCCCACTCAGTCAGCACAACTTAAGGATATCATCAGTGACTGGGCGGACCTGAAGGTGAAATCATTTGAAAACCGCCGCTCCTGGGTCCGAAACCCTGAAAAAGATTTTGAGTCTGAATAATTAATTCACGGCAAAGTAATGTGCTCTGTCCGGCCGTGAATCCCTGTGAGTAATACATAGGTCGTAGTGCCTGTTTCCTGGGCAATTCGCTCTACCGGCAAGTGGTCATGGCCACGTTTACCAAAAATTAAAACTTCCTCACCCTCTTCTGGCTCCACATCGCCAAAATCAACCATGAACTGATCCATGCAGGCCCGTCCTGCGATCTTGTATTCCAATCCTTTATAGCTCACAAATCCACGCTCATACCATGGCCGGGGAAAACCGTCCGCAAAGCCCGTTTGTATAACGGCAATATTGGTTTCGTTTACAGTGGTATAAACACCACCATAACTAACCTGGGTTCCGGCTTGAACCCGCCGGCGGATATTCACAATGGGACCGCAGAAACTCATGACCGGCTCCACATCCACATCCATGGTAACCTCATGAGAAGGGGCAGCGCCGTAGAGCAGCATCCCCACCCGCACCATATTAAAATACGCGCCAGAAAGGTTTAATACCGCCCCACTATTGGAACAATGAATGTATTGAAAAGATAGACCAGCCTCCTGCCCTTCTTTCACGACTTGCTGAAAGGCATGCAATTGGGTATGGGCATAGCTCAAATCCCCTTCATCTGCAGTTGCAAAATGGGAATAGATCCCCGCCGCAGGCAAACTTTTATTGGCATTTAAAAATCCAAAAACTGAATCTGAGTCGGCCAGGTCAAAACCCAATCGTGTCATACCTGTGTCAAACTTGACATGAAATCGAGGACATTTACCGATCCGTCCCTGTACATCTTGCAGGAGTTCCAGGTCACCCATAGCTGAGGCGCTGACCACAAGGTTCAATCGGGCTGCATCTTCCAGCCATGACTTCTGTAACCGGGAAAAGATTAGGATTTCATTTGTAATACCTGCCTGGCGAAGTTCCAAAGCCTCTTCAAAAACGAAGACCGCAAATGAAACACCTGGCTCCCTGGCGATAGCCCTGGCAATGACTGTTGCACCATGTCCATAGCCGTCGGCTTTCACCACGCAAAGTAAATGACGGTCTCCGATTTGTTTACGAATATTCCAAAGATTCTGTTTTAATCTATCCAGATGTATATACGCCTTGGGACCGATGATATTCACGATTTATACTGTTTTAGCAGGGCTGTTTTCAATAAATCAAAAGAACTGAATGTTTCAGCAGCACATGATGATATCCAGCCGCTCAGATCTTCATCAGAGAGTTCATTCACCAAGTATACCGGTTTCCCCACAAAATAGGCCATGGTGACTTCACCATGTGTCCCCCCACCCTTTAATACACTCTCATCCCATAAACAAACCATATAATCTGCATGGCCGATGACCAGTCGCAGATCGTGATCGATACAGCAGCGGATAAATTTCTTGTACCGTTGTGGATCGGAAGTTCTCCATGCGCGGTAGTTGTTGGCATTTTTTTCCTGTACCAGTTTCCTTGACTCTTGTACCGGATTAATCACTTCATGTTTAAGGTTATTTTGCAGCCATCGTGCAAATTTTAAACGCCAGCCGGACCCGTCATTGTTGGCATGTTCCATACCACCAGATAAATAAACGATCATTGTCTCAATTTTTTTTGTAATAAAAAGCTGTTCCCTGTGATCCAAATCCCCGATAACAGCAATGAAATACCAAACTTCGACCATTCCATGACTCGACCTGTAATGAATATCTGCAATGATTGATAGGGCAATGATAATGGCTGCAATTTTAAGATGGATTCCACTGCAATCGGGAAAAATCCAAACTCCACAATGAACCCATTCCCAAAAATGACTAAAATTATAAGATAGAAACTGATCAATAGAAAAGGTGTGACAGCATCAATTGCTAAAGCAATGGTGATGATAAGATTACCTAGAATACATAAATAAATGATCAACTGTATGGTCAGCATCAACAATTCCGATGCAGATAGATGCACCGGGATAAATACAGATAAAATCACCAGTGAGACCAATCCGATTAATAGGGCTTCCAGGACTGCAACAGTGAGATATCCTAAAATAATTTTTTGTTTGGTATAGGGTGCCATACTGATATGGACCAGCATTTTTCGGTGAATTCTCAGGCTAAAAAACTCCCGATATAAAAAAGGGACTAAGGCAATTGAAGAAATAATAAAAATCAGACCGGGTGCAACCCACTGTTCAAATGGCATATCTGTTAAACTGTTCACAAATATATTTTTAAAGGGAAGAACAATCATTGCTGTCAGTATTATGGGGATTACCAGCAGAAAAACCAGGCTTAACATCAATCTGTTTTGCCAGAGCCAGATCCTGCGTCTCAGCAAAGCATATATCATTTCAGGTCTACACCGGCAAATTCAGAATCAAGGAGATCTCGCAGGCCAAGTTTTTTTACTCCCAGATCGATCATCATTTCCCCGGATACCACGTTGAAAACATCAAAGAATACCCGCCTGGTACGACCATAAAAATGGAAGGAATTATTCAACCGGTTGGGCGAGACTACTGTGGACACACTGCATAGTTTCTTATACAAATCATCAGACAATTCATGGAACTCAATTTGAAACTGGTGATAATCCAAAGTGCTCTTCAGTAAGGTATCAATATGACCATCCATCATAATTCTACCATTCCGGAAAACAAGAATGCGGTCGTGGGCCTGTTCCACTTCGGGCAGGGAATTACTAACATAAATGATTGTTTTTCCCCCCTTCAGTTTTTTCAGCAGATCCCAGGTGATCCGATTGGATTCAGCATCCATATATCCTGTTGGCTCATCCAGAATCAGCACCTCCGGGTCATGGACCAGTTCCCGGATCAGCATTGTTTTTTTTTGAATTCCATGGGAGACATTACGAGCCAGTTCGTCCAGGAAAGGGGTCATCATCAAAACATTTGTATAGTTTAATATTCTCGCTGCCGCTTTTTCAGGTGAAACACGAAATAAATTTGCTGTAAATAGGATATTTTGTCTTAGGGTCAGCCAGGGGTCCAGATCTGTGGCATCGGGCACATATCCCACCAGTTTCCTGGTCTCATTCCGCCTTTTACTCATATCCAGGCCGTGCAGGAATACCTGCCCGTAATCTGGATTCTCAAAGCCTGATAACAGTTTCAGCAATGACGATTTTCCAGAATCATTCACACCGACGATAGCCACCAGACTGCCTCGCTCGACACCAAAAGTTAGTCCAGCCAGGATCGTTTTGTCTCCAACCAGTTTGCCAACTTTTTTTAGGGTAATACTTGCTTCCATTTACTTTAATGTGCTTCGTACCAGTTATCACCAATACCATAGTCTACCACTACTGGAATGGAAAGAGGTAATGCTTTTTCCATTTCCGTCGTAACCAGATCAATCAAAGTCTCTTCTTCCGAGTCAGGAAATTCAAAAAGCAGTTCATCATGGATTTGCAGGATCATCTTGGATTCCATTTTCTTTTTTATGCATTCCTTATGAATAGCTGCCATTGCCAGTTTTATCATTTCCGCTGCCGAGCCCTGAATTGGCATATTGATGGCCATCCGTTCCGCAGCCTGGCGCCGGAGACCATTATTGCTGTCCGCATCCCAGACGGGCCGGCGGCGCCCCAAAATGGTTTCTACATATTTTTCTGTTCTTGCTTTTTCCAGTGTGGAATCAATATAGGTGCGAATGCCGCTGTATTGATCAAAATAGGATTCAATAATCACTGCAGCTTCGGATCGGGGAATATCCAATTCCTGACTCATACGGAAAGGCCCGGCCCCATACATAATCCCGAAATTCACAACTTTTGCGATGCGTCTCATTTCTGGCAGAACACTATCAATAGGTACGCTGAAGACATTGCTTGCCGTACGGGTGTGAATATCCTCTCCTTGTTTAAAGGCATCACACAATGCCGTATCCTGGCTTAAATGGGCCATGATGCGCAGTTCCACCTGGGAATAGTCAGCGGATAATATTTTCCAGCCTTTTCTCTGAGTACGAATTGCTTTTCGAATTTCACGTCCTTCCTCTGTGCGTATAGGGATATTCTGGAAATTAGGATTAGTACTGGAAAGCCGTCCGGTGGCAGCAATGGTTTGATGAAAAGTAGAGTGGATGCGGTTCGTTTCCGGATGGATTAAATCTGGGAGGGCATCCACATAGGTGTTTTTTAATTTGTTATATTTTCTGTATTCCAGGATCAGTCCAGGCAGATTATGCTCCTTTTCCAGCTGTTTTAATACTTCCTCTGCTGTACTCCTTTTTTTGATCAGAGTGAGGCCCAGAATATCAAATAGAATATTGGCGAGTTGCTGGGTGGAATTAACATTGAATTCTGTTCCAGCCATTTTGTAGATATCGGCCAACAGGATGTCAATCTTCTTCCCAATTTCTGT
>DKQR01000010.1:10965-14890 GCA_002471805.1 Fidelibacterota bacterium UBA7303
ACGGTTATCAAAGGAATTTCAATAGATCCAAAAAAGGATAAGAGGCCTTCCTTTTCTAATCTGGTTTTGAATAAATTTGTTAACTGCAAAGTAATATCCGCATCTTCGGAAGCATAGAAAGATGCCTGGTCCAGCGGTACCTGATCCATAGTGATCTGGTTGCGGCCCCTGCCAATCAAATCTTCGATAGGCACCATTTCATAATTCAAATACTCCAGGCTTAGACTGTCCAGTTTATAGGACCGTGCAGCAGGGTTCAGCAGGTGGGCAGCAATCATAGTGTCAAAGGAAATTCCCTGCAGCGTAACACCGTGGTGTTTCATCACCAGGGCGTCAAATTTGATATTCTGTCCTGTTTTTTTTAATCGATCGCTCTCCATTAACGGCCGCAACGTATCCAGGATAATTGTCAGGTCATTATCACCAAAGTTTTCCTTTTCCTTGCCAAAATATTGCAGCGGGATGTACCAGCCTGAGTCTGGCTTGGTTGCGTAACTGAGTCCAACGATCTCTGCTTCCATGGGGATCAAAGAAGTAGTTTCCAGATCAAAGGAGCAAAGGTCAGAATTCATTAGAACCTTGACCAGTTGATCAAGGTGGTTTTTACTTAGTACTGTCTGGTAGTCTTTTTTTGCTGCTTCCTGAACTTTCAACCTTGGTTGATTATGGTGACGGATCTGCTTCATTAAAGCATGAAATTCCAGTTCATTGAACTTTTTACTGGTACCTTCCATATCCATATCCATGCGCTCAAAATCATGGACCTGACTATCAAGTTCCACACTAGTTAAAATGGTTACCAGTTCTTTGCTCAGCAGTGCATTCTCTGTCCCGTCTTGCAATCCTTTCTGTGCCCGCTTATTGGCTACCTTATCTGCATTTTTCAAAGCTCCTTCAAGAGAACCATAGGCTTTGATCAATTTTACCGCTGTTTTTTCCCCCACACCGGCCACACCGGGAACATTATCTGATGAATCACCCATCAAACCAAGAAGATCAATGATTTTTTCTGGATCCACCCCCCATTTCTCAACCACCTTTTCAGGCGTGAATATGATCGGTTCCGGCATTTTCCTAGTGCCCGGCGCATAAAGAAAAATATGTTCATTGATTAACTGCATAAAATCCTTGTCACCACTTACGATATAGGTATCCAATCCTTCTTTTTCCGCAGATACAGCCAAG
Source organism: Fidelibacterota bacterium UBA7303 (assembly GCA_002471805.1). Lineage (GTDB taxonomy): Bacteria > Fidelibacterota > Marinisomatia > Marinisomatales > UBA1611 > UBA2134. Next base: position 12,151 of record DKQR01000010.1, read on the forward strand.
GTACCAATAATATCATCGGCTTCCACACCAGGTTTTTTCAACACGGGAAGGTTCATCACTTCCAGCATTTCCCACAGGTGCGGCAATTGATCCTGTAGTTCCTGGGGCATTGGTGGGCGGTTGGCTTTATATTGGGGATATCTCTCATGGCGGAATGTCTTTTCCTTGGAATCAAATGCACAGGCCAGATAATCAGGATCCTCATCTTTCATCAGTTTCAGGATCATATTAACAAAGCCGAATAAAGCACTGGTATGCAATCCATAGGTTGTAATCAGAGGATTTCGGATCAGGGCAAAATGAGCTCGGAAAAGCAAGGCGAAACCATCAACAATAAAAAACCGTTTTCTATCTGATTTATTCTTAGACGCCATCGAAAAAATTACGGTACAAGTCAAGCTACTCCCACATCGTTTTTATATTAAAAAAGCCCCGGTTTCACCGGGGCTTTTTACAGATTGAATCTGGTGGAAGGTGATTACATCATACCGCCCATGCCACCCATGCCACCCATATCTCCTCCTGGAGGCATTGGAGGCATTTTTTCCTCCTCAGGAACTTCAGTGATGGCAGCTTCCGTGGTCAGAACCATGCCTGCGATGGAAGCTGCATTCTCAACAGCCACACGAGCCACTTTTGCCGGATCAATGATGCCAGCCGCAAACATGTTTACATAATCATCAATACGGGCATCAAACCCGTAATCATCTTTGCCATCGCGCACATTCTGCACAATGATAGAAGCCTCAGCACCTGCATTCGTTGCAATTTGCCGGATCGGTTCTTCCAAAGCCCGGCGCATAATATCAACGCCAACCTTTTGCTCATCATCTACCTTCACTTTCTTTAGTGAATCAATGGAACGCAATAGAGCAACACCGCCGCCAGGTATAATACCCTCTTCAACAGCAGCTCGGGTAGCGTGGAGTGCATCCTCTACACGGGCTTTCTTTTCTTTCATTTCTACTTCTGTGGCTGCACCTACATTAATAACAGCAACACCGCCGGAAAGTTTGGCTAGGCGTTCCTGCAATTTTTCACGGTCATAGTCAGAAGTAGTTTTATCTACCTGCACTTTGATTTCATTAATACGTGCTTTTATGGCATCAACAGAACCACCGCCATCAACAATCGTCGTGTTATCCTTATCAGAAACAACACGTTTGGCAGTTCCTAGATAATCCAGATTAGCATTTTCCAACTTGTAGCCGGCATCCTCAGAAATAACAGTCCCGCCGGTCAATACCGCAATATCCTCCAGCATGGCTTTACGGCGGTCACCAAATCCCGGTGCTTTCACAGCCAGGACTTTGAATGTGCCGCGTAATTTATTCACAACCAATGTTGCCAACGCTTCACCCTCTACATCTTCTGCGATAATCAAAACAGGTTTTCCAGTCTGGACAACTTTTTCCAACAGAGGCAGTAAATCCTTCATGTTACTGATTTTTTTATCGTGGATCAACACATATGGATCATCCATTTCCGCATCCATGGATTCAGAATTGGTCACAAAGTAAGGGGAAAGATAGCCGCGGTCAAACTGCATTCCTTCTACTGTTTCCAGAAAAGTTTCAGCCGTTTTGGATTCTTCCACTGTGATTACACCATCCTTACCAACTTTTTCCATGGCTTCAGCGATTTTTTCACCAATCTCAGTATCATCATTAGCAGAAATCGTTGCAACCTGGGCAATTTGCTGGCTATCTGGCAGATCTTTGGATTGTGCTTTAATTGCATCCACTACTGCATCTCTGGCAGCGTCAATCCCACGCTTAATAGCCATGGGGTTTGCTCCGGCGGTAACATTCTTAATACCCTCGTTAACGATGGATTGTGCAAGAACAGTGGCAGTCGTTGTACCATCACCAGCAACATCTGATGTTTTGGAAGCAACTTCCCTAACCATTTGAGCACCAACATTTTCGAGTTTATTCTCTAGTTCAATTTCTTTTGCAACGGTAACACCATCTTTGGTAACAGTGGGTGCACCGAACTTTTTCTCGATAACTACATTTCTACCCTTTGGTCCGAGTGTCACTCTGACCGCATTGGCCAATTTGTCCACACCGGCCTTTAGGGATCCGCGAGCATCGAGAGAATACGCAATGTCTTTTGCCATTTTTATAACCTCCTTATAGTACTGCTAAAATATCGCTTTCGCGCATTATGATGTAATCCGTCCCTTCCAGAGCTATCTCACTCCCGGAATATTTTCCGTAGAGTACTTTGTCTCCTTCTTTGACGGTCATTTCAATCAGGTTACCCGTATCACTGGCTTTCCCTGGACCCACAGCGACAACAGTGCCTTGCTGTGGTTTTTCCTGGGCAGTATCAGGCAAAATGATTCCCCCTGCAGATTTATCTTCAGCCGGGGCAGGCTCAACCACAACACGGTCGGCCAAAGGCTTCAGGTTTAATCCCATATTTGAGACTCCTTTTTATTTTATTTATTTAGACTATAATGAAAATATTCTGTTCTAAGCGGCGGCGAAATTACTACCAAATTCGAAGTTTGATCAATATTTCATCCTATGATTTTTTTCAAAACAGAATTTGATGATTAAGTGGCAAAAAGCATGCCATGAGAAAATATATTTCATATTGATATAAAAATATTATTGTTCATGCCAATATGGCATATTTACACCTTCATTTCCCTGTACTTCCAAAACCTCCATGCCCTCTATCTGTTTCTGTCAATTTGTCTACCAACTCAAAATGGATCGGGCTGCCGTCC
>DKQR01000003.1:0-1868 GCA_002471805.1 Fidelibacterota bacterium UBA7303
TGTTCGTATTTCAAATCGGTTCCAGGGTCGGCTGGGATCCCCATGCCTTCTACCCAGGGTAAGCGGCAGATATTCTCTGCAGAGCCTTCTAATAGACGAATCTTTTGTTTGATCCCCAAAATCAATAAGATCTCGCAAACCAATATTATTAGGCAACGCATTTATTGCTTCAAAGTATTGTTCAAATATTGGTTCATTTCTGTTTTGCAAAAATTTCAGAAAATCTTCTGTGCTTAAATCATAATTCTTTAAAAATACACCCCCACGCAAAAGGTTAAACATGGAGTTTGCCGTATGGTGTAAATCATTAATGGTTTCGTTTGTGCATTGATATCCATCAGCAGCTCCTACAGCACACTCAAGAAGCAAATGATTTTCCCCTATACTTTCTTCCAGTTTCAATTCAATATTTGATATATCCCTGAGGTCAGAGATAATATGAGTTATTTCCGATTGTGTTTTATTAACGTCGGCAACCGTATACCAATACATTTCATCTTCAGGTTCCAGATTTTTTTCAATTTTGGTTAAAAAACAGCCCGGCTTTCCTTTGATAATATGTGCTCCGTTTAATGTACCGCTGTCTGCAAATTGATCAATATCTGCTTCACTTACGGAAATTATTTTATTGCCATTATAATAAGACCACACCAGGTTACTATACAGTGATTCACCTGGCTCAGGGCTGTCCATGAGCAGGGCATTCATGAAAAACAAAGCACAATTGGAATCTGGACTGTATTCAGATACTTTGTAGGCATTCGCCAGGTTACTCATTTCCTGCTGGGTGCGCAATTCCACACTGGCCGGCATTATATTTCTTAAGCCGTCAACCAGTTCTACGTTAAGCATATTTGAATGATGGTTGACCAGTCGGGATTTTCTGATAAACCCGTACTTGGAACTGGACTGCCACTCATAAATAAAGGTTAAACCCAGGGAATGATTTATTTCTTCAAATAGTACAGTATTCCCCAAACTATTTTTATAGAGATTCTGTTCCGTTTCATAGGATTCTTCATACCAGGAAAAAGGACGCCATACCAGGTTTTTATTATCTTCCTTGACGCGTATCACGGTGACGGGGCCGGTAAAATGAGCGTTGCGATGCAGAAGATCATCGGTGACATATGGAAACAATGCATGCTTTGCTTTTTTTCTTCCCGCAGTAAGACAGCCGGTACTGGAGAGATACATCCAGTGATCTTCACCACTGGTAATGGTCATAAGGAATGGATCCATCCGATTTACATTGGCAATTTTGTATAGTGACCGATCCATGATTTATTCTCTTATGTCTTAGATTTTAATGAATGGAATCATCGATAAGTGTTACAATGGATCGCCCGGGTATGGACAGGGGGATATTCGTATCACCATTTTGATATTTAAATTCTGCTGATACATCTTTTTTATTCATTACAACAGCGGTTACAATCCCTGAGGCATTAACTGCGGCTAGGGTCAGCAAATCATTCGTTTTACATTCATATCCAATAATTTTATCGCCGCGCTTAATGAATCGAGAAAAATGGCCAAGGTAATAGTAAGAACTTTGATAAAGGATATCCTGCGAGCGGGTGTCCACAATAATAGGGGCACTGCAGTAATTACCTACATGGTTGGGGCCGCCGCGTTCGTCCAGGATAAGGTTCCAGTCGATCCAGGCTACAGTCCAGCGATTCAGGTCGTTAATAATTGATGTGGCGTACCGTTCCCCAAGGTCCCAGGATCCTATATGCGGTCCATTTTCCTGGCAGCCTTCTGTAAATATCAGTTCCTTATCAGGGAACTCATCATGAACTTGCTGTACTGCGTCAAAATGGTTACCATTGTACCAGTGGAATCCCGTACCCCAGACGTATTTT
>DKQR01000003.1:2244-3033 GCA_002471805.1 Fidelibacterota bacterium UBA7303
TGATCCCATATAATCACTTTTTTATCAAGGAGATTTCTGCTTTCCAATGCAGGCCCTAAATAATCCCGAATGAAATCCCGTTCCTCCTCCGCGGTATAAATACAGGAATCCCAGGACTGTTTCGCTGCTGGTTCATTCTGAACCGAAATACCCCAGATGGGAATGCCTTCTTTTTCATAGGAATTGATATATTTGCAAAAGTAATTGGCCCAGGCTGTTCGATATTCGTCTTTTATTTTGCCGCCATGGTTCATTTGACCATTGGTTTTCATCCACGCCGGCGGACTCCAGGGTGATGCCAGAATATGTATCGGTGTATTTGCATGGTCCATGGCATCCTGGACAAAAGGAATAAGCAATTCTTTGTCTCTGGAAATAGAAAAATAATTTAATTCTGTATCGCCTGGTGTGTTACAGTAGGAATAGTTGCCAAGAGAGAAATCACAGCTGTTTATGTGCGTTCTTGCCATGCTGTAGCCGTTTCCATTTGTCCCGAAATAGGCTTTAATAATTTCTTCCTTTTTTTCAGTACCCAGTTTATTGTAAACACTTGCAGCAGCTTCCGTAAACGCCCCTCCAAACCCCAGGATCTCCTGGCGGGTCTTATTTTTATATAATTTGATGGTTGGGGCCTCTATGCTCTTTGTAGTCAGCAGGTGAGATATATCCACCTGCTCGACTTTTTGCCCGGTATCCTTGGAAGTAATATATACTGATATAGTTTTTTCTGGTAAGGTGGTCATTTAGTCCTCATCTAATCCATTTGTTGAAATGAACTTCTTATACCAG
>DKQR01000149.1 GCA_002471805.1 Fidelibacterota bacterium UBA7303
AAAAATATTTGCATCCTGAAAGAAGAAAATATTATCGACACGGTTAAAAATGAGACTAGCCCTTATTTACAGAAAAGATGGTTAGAATTAGGCAGCCATCCTTTAGTGGGCGAAGCCAGAGGCGTGGGTATGGTTGGTGCCTTGGAACTGGTAAAAAATAAAGAAACAAAAGAGGGTTTCCCAGAAAAACAAAATGTTGGGATGGTATGCCGTGATTTTTGTTTTAACAATGGTCTTGTCATGCGCGCAGTTGCAGATACAATGATCATATCGCCTCCACTGATTATATCCAATGATGAAATTGATGAACTAATAGCAAAGGCTCGATTGTGTTTGAATCTTACCGCTGAAAAAATTGGGTTATAACTGATCAATATTTATTGTATGTTATAAAGCAGTGGGGCAATCTGCATACATCTATTGCTTTAGTTTACACCTAAAGCAGCATTATAGTTTCCTGATACGACGCCACAGCCAGTGTAAAACAAAACCAGACAATAAAAGAGGAACTGTTTCAGCTAGATATTTTTCCGGTGTGTAGATCAATATATATATGGCAATCGCTGCCGGAATCAAGGCTGTAAGCCAGGGGAAAATCATACCACCTGGAACCCTAAATGGCCGGGGTAAATCCGGCTGAGTATAACGGAGGGAGATGAATACGGCAAATCCAATAATGTACAGAGGAATACTGATCCAGGTACCCACAACCAGAAGGTCTATAAATTTCATACCTGTGGTCATAATGCTAAGAATGACCCCTTGAGCGATCAATGCTCCAATTGGTGTTGCATGCTTTTTATTCTGCATTGATACTATTTTAGGCAAATGACCGTCGTCAGCGATTGCTTTTAACAAGTGAGACATAAGTAGCATTTCCCCATTAATGAGACCAAAATTTGAAGTCTGCGCTGCAAAACTGAACCACCACGCGAATGCCGATCCTCCTAGTGCAAAGGCAACTAGGTTTAGTTGAGCTTCATCCCAAGTATACCAGTTTGGATCAACGGCGATCCCCACCATAAGAGGCAGCACATAGGCGGCAATGGAAAGACCCATTGTAATAAAGAGCGCCCGGGGATAGTTGTGCACAGAATCTTCAATCTCATCCGCAGCTGAAGCCAACCCGCTGTAACCGGAAAAATTCCACATCCCGAAGATCATGGCAAACACTAAGGCTGTATTCAAATCTGTTTCTGGCGGGATGTGTAGAGCTTTATAGATATTTAAATCAATCAGTCCAATTCCATAATAAACAAGTACAAGAAGCGGCATTACCTGAATCCAGATCAGGAGGTTAAACAAGGGTCCTACTGTTTTTACTCCACGAATATTTAAAAAAACAGCCAGCCAGATGACGCCAATTGTCAGCCCCCATGAGATGGAAAAAGGGGCATCGGGCCAGATGAAGACGACAAAATATTCTGCCAGCAGGGTGGGATACAGCGCCGCATCAAACATCCATGTGAGCCATTCCAGCCACCCCAATTGAAATCCCCAGTACGGTCCCCAGCTTTTTTTATACCATTGATATACGCCGCCTTCCATGGGAATAGCGCTGATCAATTCACTGTTTTGAAGGATGCTGGGAATTCCCCAGAAGATTGCCATAAATAGCATCCCTGCGATAGCTAGGGTCGGTCCGGAGCGCGGTACCACCTCCTCAATGCCAAAAGGGCCCCCGCAATAAATCACAAACATGGCAGCTACCGTTGTCCAAAACGGCATACGCCGTTTTCCCATATTCCTTTTCCTATTCATTCCTTTTATAATATGACGGGTAATATACTGTGCTTTCCATAAATTTTGGACGCTTGCTCCCGACACATATGACCAATTAGATTTCTCGCCACTTTACCATTAAATAACAATGTAGTCTTTTTTCACCAATCGGGAGAACCGCATGTTCAATAGAGAAAAATCCCAACCTATTTTTGACCGCGCTCTAAGTGTCCTTGTCAAAGGAGTAAGTTCCAATTTTCGTTATCTTGGCAAAGATGAAACCCCAATCATTTCCCGCGGTAAAGGTGCCCGGATGTGGGATGCAGATGGTAATGAATTCATTGATTACCGCTTAGGCTGGGGACCAATTATTTTAGGTCATGCTGATGACCGTGTGAATCAGGCGGTTGCTGCCGCTATCGAAAACGGTATCACCTTCGCTGCTACCACAGAACTGGAAGTGGATGTAGCGGAAAAGATCAAGGAAATGGTCCCGGGAATGGAAAAACTCCGCTTTACCAACACAGGGACAGAGGCAACCATGCATGCATTGCGTACCGCCAGAGGATATACAAATAAGGAGAAATTTATCAAGTTCGAGGGGCAGTATCACGGTGCCCATGATTATGTTTTGTTCAGCACTGCTTCTTCTCCCGTCAGCGCTTTGGGTGAGCGGTCTGCTCCCACCCCGGCCCAGGTTGGTTCAGGCATACCGGACAAAATAAGAGACTATGTCTATTGCCTGCCCTTCAATGATTTTGATGCAGTAGAACAGTGTATAAAAAACCATCATGGTGAGGTGGCAGCTTTGTTTGTTGAGCCCTGTCTGGGAAACATTGCCGGGATTGAGCCAAATAATGGGTTTCTTATTCACCTCAGAAGTTTATGTGATAAATATGGTATTGTATTGGTGTTTGATGAAGTCAAGACCGGGTTCCGCTTGGCCAACGGCGGGGCTCGGGAAGCCTACGGCGTAATCCCGGATATTTCTACCTATGCAAAAAGTCTGGGGAATGGTTTTCCCGTAGCTGCGTTTGGCGGCAATAAGGATGTTATGAATGTGGTTGGCGGCGGAAATGTGACCCACGCTGGTACGTTTGGCGGCAACGGGCTCAGCATGGCGGCGGCAAAAGCCGTATTGGATATTCTTACCGCATCGCCTGTACTGGACAACCTGGCCCGGCGGGGTGAAAGACTCAAGGCCGGCCTAGACCAAATTTTGACGGAAGCAAATCTTCCGCACCAGATGACCGGGCATCCCAATATTCAAAGTTTTTTGATTACGGAAAACCCGGTCAAGGAAGTGCGGGACTTTTCTCACACTGATGAAGAAATGTATGAGAAAATTTTAACCCACCTTTACCATCTGGGTGTCTGGGCTGAGGGGGATTCTCGAGAACCTTGGTTTCTTTGTGAATCTCACTCCAATGAGATCATTGATGAAACCCTAAATAAGTTTCAGGAAGCGGTAAAACGAACATTAGACAAATAAAATGAAAACTGAAGTTTTTTGGTCAGATCAGTTTTCACGATCATCTGATCTTCCTATTGTCGATATTTTTCCATCGAATGTAGATGTTGCTATCGTTGGAAGTGGCTACACAGGGCTAGCTGCGGCGCGAACACTGGCGAAAGCAGGTTGTTTAGTGGCCGTTATAGATCAGCATACAATCGGTTGGGGTGCAAGTTCCCGCAATGGAGGCATGGCAACACCGGGACTTAAGCAGGATATTTTCAAGATTCATAAAAAATATGGGTTGGATTACGCCTGTGAATTTTGGAGATCATCTGTCGATGCAATCGATCTTCTAGAGCAGATCATTATTGAAGAAAACATTGATTGTGATTGGTCCCGGAAAGGCCACATTGCTTTAGCATACAAGCAGTCCCATTATGATGAACTGCCTGAATATGCGGCATGGATCAAAAGAGAAATGGGCCATGAAAAGACGGTCGTTCCCAGAGAGGAGATTCGGTCTGAAATTGGAACCAATGCCTATTATGGCGGACTTTCTGATGAGTCCAGTGGAGGCCTTCAACCAGCCAAGTATGTAGATGGATTAGCTAGGGCTGTTGCTAATCATGGTACTATTCTTTGTGAAAACACCCGAGCAGAGAAGATCAGCAGGAAGGGGGCCGGGTATGAAGTAATCACATCCAAAGGCGCTCTAAAAACCAAAGAAGTAATTATTGCTACAAATGGATATACAGATATGCTGGTGCCGGGACTTAAGCGTAAGATCTTTCCCGTGGGTAGCTATATTATTGTGACAGAGCCCCTAGCAAAAGACCTCCAGGAAAAACTGAGCCCGAAACAGCGCATGTTCTATGATTCCAAATGGTTCATCAACTATTTTCGCCTTACGCCGGATGGGCGGATGCTGTGGGGCGGGCGCAATGATTTGAGTACAGACCTGGACCTGCATGAAAGCGCTGCAATTCTTTCCCAGCAGGTCTGCGCGGTTTTTCCAGAATTGAACGACTATGAATTCACCCATACCTGGACAGGGAAGCTGGGAATCACTTTTGACCTAATGCCTCACATCGGAGAAATCAACGGGATTCACTATGCTTTTGGATACGGTGGACATGGTCTGTCTATTGCCACTTATCTTGGAACAGAATTGGGGTTGCTCATATCGGGTCAAAAAGAACGAAGTCCTTATAAAGAAATATCGCATCAAACCATGTTCTTTTATAGAAAGGACCCTTGGTTTTTGCCGTTTGCAGCTCAATATTATCGATTATTAGACTGGATCTCATAAAATCATGGGCGCTATCTCTACAATCGATTATGTGATTATTGCCTTATATCTTTCAGGAATGGTGGGCGTTGGGCTGTGGTTTGCAAAAAAACATACTGATTTTGATGACTATTTTCTGGCTGGCAGATCGCTTACAACTCCGCTCTTGATCACAACCTTGATTTCAACATACTATGGTATCGATGTATTGTTTGGAGATTCGCAACTGGGATTTACAGATGGTGTTGTGGCCTGGTTTGGTTATGCACGGCCAACCTATGCCTTCTTTCTTATTGCGGCATTTTTATTGGCTCAGCGGTTGCGGGAAGAAAACTTCAAGAGTCTTCCAGATATCCTTGATAAATATTATGGTAAAAAGACCAGGTATGTTGGCGCCGTGACATCCTTCATTTATTCGCTGCCGGCATTGTCTCTTTATGGATTTGGAATGTTAGGTGATGTTATCCTTGGGTGGAAACCGATCGTGGGGATGCTTGTTCTTGGCGGAATCGCGTTGGTCTATACGCTTACTGGGGGGTTCTGGGCTGTGGTGCTTACAGACTCGATTCAATTTGTAATGATGTGCGTGGTGTTGGCTCTTGCTTTCCCTTTTGCCATGAATTTGATCGGCGGATTCGATTCCATGATTGACACACTGGAACCAAGCTACTTCAACACGATGGGTGATCTATCCATCTGGCTGATCATTATTTATGCATCAACGGGTTTATCTATTTTAGTGGAACCCACATTTTACCAGCGAATCTTTGCTGCAAAATCTTACAAGAGTGTCCGGAATGCCCTTATTATAGGAATTTTCATTTGGGGGTCTTATGATTGGATGATTACTATTTTAGCCATGTCGGCAAAAGTCGGTGTTTTGAAGGGGCTGCTTCCCGGTGATGTGGCTCCCGACGCTGCTCTGTTAACGATCATGGTCGCGGCTCTGCCTGCTGGGGCATTAGGATTATTTATTGCTGGTGTTCTTTCTACGGAAATGTCTAC
>DKQR01000063.1:0-6797 GCA_002471805.1 Fidelibacterota bacterium UBA7303
CCGTGCATGAATTTGCACCGCGTAAAGTAAAGCAATCTGTTTGCGGCAATGGTGCGGCATCAAAGGAACAGGTTCAATTTATGGTCATGCAGATCCTCAAACTGAAAGAGCCTCCTAAACCATTGGATGTCTCCGATGCCATAGCCGTCGGTATTTGTTACTTAAATCAATTCAAATTATCATGATCGAAAATATCAAAGGTATTGTAGAGAAAAAGACACCAGCTTATGTCGTAATGAATGCAAATGGTATTGGAATAAAAATTTCCATGTCAATCAATGGTCTGGAAGCCGTACCACCAAAAGGAAACGATGCAGTAATACTGACCTATTTACATGTCCGGGAAGATATGCTTGACCTATATGGTTTTGCAACAGAACGTGAACGGCACACGTTTATGCAGTTGATCAATATCAGCGGTATTGGCCCCAAACTTGCGTTAACAATTTTATCGGGGATCAACCCAGATAAATTGAAAGACAGGGTTGTGGCCGGGGATGTAGCCAGTTTGACATCTGTACCTGGCGTTGGCGCGAAAACTGCCAAGCGCATCATTGTTGAACTCAAAGAAAAATTTGTAAAGATGGATGAAGATTCCCTGGGTTTTGAAGAAGAAGATACAGGTGAATCCATTTTGTTTCGCGATACCTTGAATGCCCTCATTTCTCTGGGATACAAATCCAGATATGCCCGAAAAGTACTGCAGGATTTGGATAAAAATGGTGAGTTGAGAGGTGAACTTGAATCCGTTATTAAAAAAGCATTATCACAACTGGTATCTTGAAATTCAATGTACAATTAGACAAGTTAGGTACAGAAACTGCTTTTGCTGTATCTGCCGAAGCAGAGGCTTGGTCAAAAAAAGGGCATAAGATCTATCCGTTTCACCTCGGTGACATGAATATCCCAACACCGGAAAATATCCGCCAAGCCACATATAAATATATGACTGAGGGGCACAATGGGTATTGCCCGGCATCGGGAATTCCAGAACTCCGAGAGGCTCTGGCAATGGATGTGGGTGCAAAACGAAATGTGAACTATTCCGCTGAAAATGTGGTCATTCAGCCGGGGGGAAAACCAACGATCTGGAAATTCATTGCGGCTGTCATGAATAGGGGGCAGGGTGTGTTATATCCAAGTCCAGGCTACCCGATATACGAATCACAAATAGAATACCAGGGCGGTGTTGCATTGCCATATCGATACGTAGAAACAAAAAATGGTTTTGCCATCGACCTGGACCAGTTACGTTCATCCATTTCCAATGATACAGTTGCCCTGATCTACAATAATTATCAAAATCCGCTCAGCGCCGCCTCCAGCCAAGAAGAAATAGAAACATTGGCGGACATTGCCATTGATCATGATCTATGGGTGCTTTCAGATGATGCCTATTACGAAATTCGCTACACGGATGATCCTCCTCGTTCCATAGTCAGCATTCCCGGGATGCAGGACCGTACTGTTATTCTTTATAGTTTTTCTAAAAAATATGCCATGACGGGTTGGCGAATTGGCGCATCCATTGGCCCCAAAGAATTGGCCTCGCATATCGCAAAATTGAATGTAAATGATGAATCCTGTACAAATCATTTTATCCAGTGGGCGATGATAGAAGCACTCCATGATGATATCAGCGAGCCAAAAAATATACTGGATGAACTCTGTATGCGCCGAGATACTGCTGTTACCACATTGAATTCCATCGATGGTATTTCGATACCCAGCCCGGAAAGTACTTTTTACTTATTCCCCAATATTACAGCGGTGATGAATAAGAAAGGGTTCAAGGATATTGAACAATTTCGCATTGCTGTCCTTGAACAGACGGGTGTTTCGTTTTGTACCCGCAACCATTTTGGGCGCCCAGGAGAAGATGAAAAAGAACATTTTATCCGTTTTGCCTACTCTGGGATCGGAGTTCATGATATCCGCGAAGGAATCGAGAAGTTCAAATCCTGGATTGTAGCCTGAGAATGGCTGCTGTAAAACAGACTGCTCTCTATAAGCGTCATCTTGAAATCAATGGGAATATGGTACCTTTTGCAGGATTCTTATTGCCCAGCTACTATACCAGTATCAACCAAGAGCACGCTGCTGTGCGTAAAAAGGCTGGACTATTTGATGTGGGTCACATGGGTGAATTTATTGTATCCGGAAATGATAGCAGCGCTTTCATGCAAAAAATGACTGTTAATGATGTATTATCCTTGTCTACAGGTCAAGCCCAGTATTCAGCCATGTGCTATGAAAATGGCGGGTTGGTGGACGACCTGTTAATCTATAAGCGAGACGAGAGTTATTTACTGGTTGTGAATGCCGCCAATCTTGAAAAGGATCTGCAGTGGCTGGATGATCATGTTGAGGGCCAAGTGTCAATTAATAATATTAGTGATGCAACAAATCTCATTGCATTGCAGGGACCAAAAGCCAGGAAAATATTACAACCGCTGATTGATTCAGATTTAACAGACCTTCCTATTTATCATTTTATGGATGGACAGGTTTCCGATAGCAGAGCCATGATTGCCCGTACGGGCTATACAGGTGAACTGGGATACGAGATCTATGCACACCCGCAGTACATTGTTAAGATTTGGGATGCGATTATGAAATCTGGAAGTGAGTATGGAATAAAACCTGCGGGACTCGGAAGCAGGGATACACTGCGTATGGAGATGAAATATGCTCTATATGGCAATGACATTGATGAAACCACAAATCCCATCGAAGCGGGGCTTGGATGGATTGTAAAACTGGGAAAGGGTCATTTTTTAGGGAAAGATGCACTCCGTGAAGCAAAAGACAACTTATCCCGCCGGCTGATCTGTCTCGAAATGACAGAACGTGCGATTCCAAGGACCGGATGCCGGATTCTTATGGATGATGAGGTCGTGGGTCACATTACCAGCGGTACCATGAGTCCGTCCCTTCAAAAGGGGATCGGGATCGGTTATGTGAATATACCCTTTTCAAAAACGGGGACGGCAGTAAAGGTTGACATTCGTGGAAAACAAAAATCCGCTGAGATAGTCAAAGCACCTTTTTATGAGCATGGTTCATTATTGGAGTAATGTCAAATATTTAGAATTTCATACAATATATCTCAAAAGGAATTCTGGGCGTGCTTATTGCACATAATTAAGTCTAGATGTTTGCACTTCAATAATCATCTGAAAATTCGTATTTTCCATCGTAACTGTTCTACATACCATAATTACCTTTCATGAATGATAAACGCCGTTTAGAAATTCTAGGGATCCTGACGGTCGCCTTGTCCATCTTTCTAATGGTTAGTCTGGGAAGTTATCATCCTAGTGAAGAGCCTACAATTTCCGCCAACGTTCAAGTCGAAAATACCATGGGGATTATGGGAGTACTCTTATCACATTTATTGATCAAACTAGGCTTTGGTTTTTCCTCGATCATCATCCCTTTTCTAGGTATTGCATGGGGCTGGACCTTATTTAGTAAGCAGGATGCAACCAAACTCATCCGCAGTACGGCCTATGCTTTGGGGGCCATGCTCCTCCTTTCGTTTACCACAGGAGTGTTCCTGATCAAATTGTCGAAGGCAGCAGAACTGGACTATACTTTTGCAGGTCTGCTAGGCGGGATTCTAGCAGGGTTTTTTCTGGACTGGTTCAGTATTTATGGGACGATCCTATTCCTATTTGCCGGCTGGTTGATGCTGATCCGCGGGTATTTTAACCTGGATTATTACCATCCCTTTGCAGCGCTGAAGGTGAAATGGGAAAGATGGCGGAAAGACCAAGCCATTAAAATAGAAAGACAGAAAAAGGAAAAAGCAAAACGCAGGCATACAAAGGACCTGCGGGCCAAAATTGACGAAAAGAAAGAAAAAGAAGTCCTGGAAACGGCGCCCGCATCCTCAAAGGATGATATAGAACCTGCTGCAGATCCTGGGGAGATTCATCATCCATTAGACACAATCGAAGAATCGAGTGTAGATGATACAATGAAGAAGTCTGAACCGAAACAGGAATTGGAGAATGAATCTCATAAAGATGAAACCGACCAGGGACTGGTTGTAGAAGAAGAAGTGAGTCATGGTGAGATCCCGGAAACAGATCTGGAAGATATCCAGGTTGGTGAAGTGGCTACCACGGAAGAAGTGAATATTGACTCTGTCGCAGAAAGAAATAAACCCCGGCGCAAATACCAGCTACCCAGTTCGGATCTTTTATTCACACCGGTGAATGTCTCAGATCACTTAAGCAAAGATGAACTGGTAGAGCGAGCCAATTACCTAACACAATCTTTGGCTACATATGGTGTAGACGGGCAGGTTGTGAATGTACATCCTGGCCCGATCATTACATTATTTGAAGTAGAACCTGCGGAAGGGGTTCGTGTGAATAAATTCGTGGCTCTTGCAGATGACCTGGCCAGGGTTATGGAAGCGAGCAGTGTTCGTGTAATAGCTCCCATTCCGGGGAAATCCTCTGTTGGTATTGAAATCCCTAACCGGAATCCAGCTACAGTCTTTTTTAAATCGGTTGTAAACAGCCCCGAGTTTGCGGAAGCAAAATCGCTGCTTACCTTGGCTATCGGAAAAACAACCTCTGGTGAAATCAGCACATTGAACTTGGGAAAAATGCCGCACCTGCTTATTGCCGGTACGACAGGATCCGGTAAATCAGTTTGTATTAACACCATTATATGCAGTCTCCTATATCGTGCGACCCCAGATGAGGTTAAGTTTGTCATGATCGATCCGAAAAAGGTAGAAATGACATTGTTTCGTGCCCTGGAAGGCTATCATCTGCTGAAAATGGAAGATATTGCTGAACCGATCGTGACATCTGTTGATAATGCGATTTTGGCTCTTCGTGCCCTGGAAAAAGAGATGGATCGGCGTTATAATATCCTAGCAGAAGCCGTGGTCAGGAATATTGATGAATATAATGAAAAAATGGACCGGGACGGCGAAGACATTATGCCCTATATTGTGCTTGTGGTGGACGAATTGGCGGACCTGATGATGCTGAGTGCCAAGGATGTGGAGGCGCCTATCGCACGGCTGGCGCAACTGGCCCGCGCTGTTGGCATTCATCTCGTAATTGCCACTCAACGCCCTTCTGTAGATGTAATTACGGGTGTTATCAAGGCCAATTTCCCCTCTCGTATCGCTTTCCAGGTGGCCAGTAAAATTGATTCCAGGACCATCATCGATCAAACTGGGGCGGACAAACTGATTGGTCGTGGGGATATGCTGTATCTGGGAACGGGCAGTTCTGACGCATTTCGGATGCACAATGCTTTCCTGTCATTAGAAGAAATAGAAGCGATCATGAACCATATCCTAGAGCAGCCAAAGCCAGAAGAAATCATATTGCCTTCCGTCAGAGAAGCTCAGATTACTGAATTTGAAGGTGATGGCGGTGGTACTGATGATATGTTCAACGATGCCGTATCCCTGGTGGTCACCCATCAGCAAGGCTCAATTTCTTTGCTGCAGCGCAGGCTGAAAGTTGGATATTCCAGAGCCGCAAGACTCATTGATGAAATGGAACAGGCCGGCATTGTCGGTCCATTTACCGGCAGCAAAGCCAGGGAAGTGCTGGTGGATGAATCTTACCTGGAAATGATCCGGGATTAAACTTCTATGAAAAAAATGATGGTCCTGGCGGTCCTGTTCATCAATTCCGCCTTCGGATTTTCGGATCCCTATCAAACCTTTTTAAAGTTTATAAATGAATCTGGCAGCTTGAAAATGTCACTGGAGTTCTACCAAATTCAATATGGCGATCACTTCGATACTGCAGGTGATTTTTACTATTTAAGGGATCAATATTATTTTTTTGATGATGCTGCGCAGCGCATCATTTTCCAAGATGGCGAGATTTCTACCATCAGTAAAATAAATAAACAGATTATTCTTGATAATATTATACCGGGAGAAGTCACCATTTTTGATATTCTTTCCGGGAAAAATGAGTTGATTGTTCCCCGAGTTGCCATCCTGGAAAAAGAATACTACAAAATTCCTTTCACTATACCGTCCTGGGAATTATCTGGAATGATTCGGGTTTTGCCGACAAGCGGTAGACCCTTGGAGATCAAATTATCGTCTGGCCCCGATCAGGAAACACGAATAAAAATCAATTCTGCGGAACCATGGGATTCCAACAGTATTCCTGAAATTGATTTAACCGGTTTTGAAAAAATAGATTTGCGTGAATAAATATTATAAATTGATTCTAAGTGCTGTTATCAGCTTTGCCGGCCTTTATTTCGCATTTCATGGGGAGAATTTTCAAGAATTGATACAACAGTTCAGGCAGGTACAATGGCTCCCATTTTGGATTAGTGTCTTTTTGTTATTGTTCAGTTGTCTGGTTCGCGCTTTGCGTTGGCAATATATTCTTAACCCTGTAGCCCACATTGCAATCCATCCTTTATTTGGGTCTGTAATGATAGGATATTTTGGGAATAATATATTGCCGTTTCGTATGGGGGAATTGCTCCGGGCATACTCAATTTCGTCCCAATCGAACATCTCAGTTTCTCAAGCTTTTGGTACTGTAATTTTGGAACGGATCATGGATTTAGCGGCGGTCTTATTTATATTTCTTATGGTTGCCCCTTGGTACCCTTTTGAACATAAAAGTCTTGAATTAGGTATTATGATTTTTACAGGTATCACAATATTGATTATTATTGCGATTTTAATTATATATTATTTTCGTGTACTGGACCGAATCAAATCCTGGGCTATTTTTCAAACTAGATTGGGTGCTTTTTTATTTAATCTTGTCGAAAATATTTTT
>DKQR01000063.1:7192-10972 GCA_002471805.1 Fidelibacterota bacterium UBA7303
TGGATGTTGTATTACTTCTCAACATATCTGGTTTTAACATCTTGCAGAATTGATATTGGGTTTAATGGGGCTATTATCGTACTGCTCATTGGGAGCTTTATTATTTCGATACCAGCTCTGCCTGGAATGGCTGGGACCTATGATGCGGGAATAAAGTATGGATTGATTGCTGTTTATGCTATAACCGGCGAAAAAGCCTTGGCCTACGCCCTAATATCCCACGCTGGGATGTATTTCCCCTTTCTATTGGTCGGAGGTGCCTATTTTATATTGGGTAGTATTCACCTAAAAGATATTAAGAATCAATCTATTGAAGTATGAAGACCTACGATTGCATTTTCTTAGATCGTGACGGAACCTTGAATCCGGATCCCGGGTATATAAGTTCTCTCAATGATTTTTCATTTTATGATTTTACGATTCCCGCTCTAAAAGAGATGTCCAAGGCTGGTAATCGTTTTTGTATCGTGACCAACCAGTCGGGAGTTACCAGAGGTTTGATCGAAAATAAAGCACTGGATGAGATTCATGGGTTTATTAAAAGCGAATTTGAAAAACATGGCATACCCCTTCTAGGTATTTATGTTTGTATCGACCACCCGGAAGAGGCAACGGAAAGGCGTAAGCCGGGACCAGGCATGTTTCTGGAAGCAGAAGCAGACCATAATTTACATTTGCTTGATTGTTTGATGATTGGTGATTCATTGGCTGATATTGAAGCAGGTGAAATGCTGGGGATGGATACAATGCTTGTTTTGACGGGCCGCGGCCGGGAAACTGCTGATTTAATTCCCGAATATGAGATGCCGGCTTACATTGTGCAGAACCTGGCGGAAGGAGTGAAAAAACTGTGCCTATGAAGGTTGTGGTTCTAATGGGCGGTCCAAGTGAAGAATGTGAAGTCTCAAAAGCCACGGGGGCTGCCGTGTCAGCTGCCTGCCGGTCTCTTGGCTATGATGTGCTGAAATTGTCATTCCAGGATAATTATGAAGCATTACTTTCAAAACTTAAAAATGCAGATATTGTTTTCAATGCTCTCCATGGTGGTATGGGAGAAAACGGTGAAATCCAAGCCTGGATGGAGGGAAATTTAATTGTATACACAGGGTCCGGGCCGGAGGCATCCGAGCTATGCATGGATAAATCTCGCAGCAAAGCAGTGGCCAGAAACCTGGGTGTAAAAACGGCGGACTGGGAATTACTGCATCATGTGTATGAAACATATAGTATTGGTCTGCCTTTTGTTGTAAAACCAAATACTCAAGGCAGTACAGTTGGACTGACAGTCGTACATAATAAAAATGAAATCAAACCTGCCATTAAGGATGCGTTTGTCCATGGGAAATCAGTTATGATAGAAAAATACATCAACGGCAGGGAATTAACCGTGACTGTACTGGGAGGCAAGGCGTACCCTATCGTGGAAATTCAGCCCAGCCACAACCTGTATGATTATGAATGCAAGTATACTCCAGGAATGAGTAAATATATCTGTCCGGCAGACTTGTCTCCCAAATTAACCAATAAAATAAAACGTGATACAGAGAATATTTTCAAAGGACTGGGCTGTGAAGTGTATGGACGGGCGGATTACTTATTGGCAGATGATGGTCAATATTTTTTCCTGGAAATGAATACCCTTCCCGGTATGACCGATACGAGCCTAGTACCAAAAGCTGTAGCAGCTGAAGGCCTGTCTTTTGAAAAGTTGGTCAAAAAGATCATAGAACTCAGTCAATAGATGCCTATTCGCTTTTACAATACATTAACGCGTAAAAAGGAAGTCTTTCAGCCCATCAAAGAGGGAGAGGTGGGAATGTATACCTGCGGTCCTACCGTGTATGATTATGCCCACATTGGGAATTTTCGCACATTTATATTCGAGGACCTGTTAAAGCGGTATCTGCTGCATCGTGGTTACAAAGTATATCATATTATGAATATTACGGATATTGATGATAAGACCATCAAACGATCCAGAGAGGAGAATACGCCATTGGGTCAGATGACGGACAAGTTCACAGGCCATTTTATGGATGACTCAAACTGGTTGAAAATTATTCCTGCAAATGAATATCCCAGGGCAACGGATTCTATCCCTAAAATGATTGAAATGATCCAACTATTACTGGAAAAGAAGTATGCGTATACCGATAATGACGGATCGATTTATTTTAATATTCAATCTTATCCTGATTATGGGCAGCTCACCAACCTGGACTTGAATGCCCAAAGAACGACAAATCGCATTGCCAGCGATGAATATACCAAGGATGATCCCCAGGATTTTGCGCTTTGGAAAGGTTGGAAAGAGGAAGATGGAGATGTCGCATGGGACGCGCCATGGGGTAAAGGACGACCTGGCTGGCATATCGAGTGTTCTGCCATGAGCAATCAATACTTGGGGGATCATTTTGATATTCATTGCGGCGGTGTGGATAATATTTTCCCACATCATGAAAATGAAATTGCACAATCAAAATGTGCGACTGATCAGCCGTTTGCAAATCACTGGCTGCATTCAGAACATTTACTGGTTGAGGGTGGAAAAATGAGTAAATCTCTGGGGAATTTTTATCAGATAAAAGATCTGGTAGACCTGGGATACAGCCCAGAGAATATCAGGTATCAACTTCTATCCGGTCACTACCGAACTAGAATTACTTTTTCGGCAGATAAAAAACATGAGGGTGACCGGGTCGTGAATCGAATTTTTGATTTGAAATCCAGGTTAATTGAACTTGGTGCTTATTCCGCAGCGGAGAGTCAATTGCCTGCTGTATATAATGAATTTATCAACAAATTGGATGATGACTTGGATTCACCGGGCGCACTTTCCTTATTTTTTCAATGGATGAGAACCCAAAACTCCAAATTCGATAAAGGTATATATAATGACAGGGATATTGGAGAATCCTGGGAATTCTTATGTGTTTTAGAATCTATTTTTGGAATTGTAAAAATAGATTCTGATCATATACCAAACGAAGTGATTCACCTGGCAGAGCAGAGGGAAGAAGCGAGAAAAGAAGAAAATTGGGAGAAAGCGGATAAAATTCGCGATGAGGTACAATCAAAAGGCTGGATAATCGAAGATTTAGTGACTGGCTATAAGATAAAAAAAACCTGACCAGCAAGATTCGTGCCAGTTATTAGATAATTCTTATTTACCCTAAAATAAGTATTGAATCTTTTTTTATAAAAGCTATAATTTACGAGGCTGTGCATTGGTCTTCCTCATTCTCTTAATCCATATGTATAGTTAACCCCAAAACTTTGATTTAATTCAAGGTTTTGTGTTTTTTGAAAACGTGCTACCACCGGGTCCTATAAAACATAGGATGGAATGTTGGTGACTATAATGTGCCACCGTAGCTCAGTTGGTAGAGCAACTGATTTGTAATCAGTCGGTCGGAGGTTCGAGTCCTCTCGGTGGCTCTAAGCTTCGCAGGCTTTTTGACTTGAAGAGTATTGCGGGGGAGATGCCCGAGCGGCCAAAGGGAGCAGACTGTAAATCTGCCGGCGTATGCCTTCGGAGGTTCGAATCCTTCTCTCCCCACTCTGCGAGTGTAGTTCAATGGTAGAACCCCAGCCTTCCAAGCTGGTGATGTCGGTTCGATCCCGATCACTCGCTCACTATGCCTACGTAGCTCAGTCGGTAGAGCACTTCCTTGGTAAGGAAGAGGTCACCGGTTCAAATCCGGTCGTAGGCTCATCGAAAACAAAAATTTTAAAAAAAGTACACAAGGAGTTCAGAAACAATGGCCAAGGAAAAATTTG
>DKQR01000019.1:0-7780 GCA_002471805.1 Fidelibacterota bacterium UBA7303
TTTTTTGTATAATTATTGTAAATATTATTCATATTAAATGAAAAACTATGTAACTATTTCACTATTATTATTGATTACAATTATATATGCTCAGGAACTGATTCCTGTTATTGAAAACTACAGTAATGGGAACATATATAGTATTACATATCATAAAACAACACTTTACGGGACAATAGGGGAGATACAGGGTTTAAGGACTTGGCTCTATGACAATAAACAGATTAAAATTGAAAGTCATTATAAAAATGGGAAAAAAGATGGATTATGGACTCATTGGTATACAAATGGACAGAAGAAAAATGAAGGAAATTTCAAGAACGATATAAAGGATGGATTATGGACCTTTTGGTATGAGGATGGCCAAACTGAAATGGAGGTTACTCACAAATATGGAAAAATAATTTCCAGTATATGTTGGGATGAATACGGAAAGAAAATAGGCTGCAAATAACTAAAAAGAAATAACCTAACCATCAAACCCTGTTCACCCGGGGTTTTTTGTTTATCAAATTTTATACGATAGAGGCAGGGGAATTTTGAGAATATAAGCAGTTGGTACTGCCGAAATAATCATGTAGCTCTACTACCGCAGGGTTTTGTTTTTTAAAGCATAATTATATGTAAATTACATCTGAGATAAAAAAACCCTTGTAAGAATAATTGAAGAAACTTTCTATATCAGAAAAACTCATATTAGTTTTATCTGTCTATGTGGTTGTGGAATTGTATATCAGTTCGATTTATCAATTCTCACAATCCACATTTGTTCTATTAGAAAGAATTGACTTTGGAATATGTATAATCTTTCTTATAGACTTCTTCTATAAACTTTACAAATCTGAAAGTAAAAAAATATTCTTAAAAGGACATTGGATTGACTTTATTTCTTCCATCCCATTCATCGGTGTGTTAAGAATAGGAAGGTTTGTAAGGATAATCAAGATTTTCAGATTGATTCGTTCGGGAAAGGTGTTTTATGAATACATCAATAAAAATAAATCCTATTCGACATTACAAACGATTCTAATCTTAACGGGGTTATTGATTATACTATCTTCAATTAGTGTGTTCACTATCGAGAACCCCGTAAACCCAGAATTTGGTTCTTTGTTAGATAGTTTTTGGTGGAGTGTTGTAACCCTTTCTACAGTTGGTTATGGTGATGTAGTCCCGGTTACTCCCGAAGGAAAAGTATTTTCCGTTATTTTGATTGGAATGGGAATAGTCCTGATTGGAACCTTAACAGGTTTTCTCACTGATTATTTTATAGATGATGAAGAAATGATTGATAGATTAGTAAGAATTGAAGATAAGTTAGATAGGTTGTTGGAAGAGAATAGACGAAAAACAACCTAATCATATCTGATCAGGGCAAGTACTCGCTGACTCGAGATGCATCCCATGATCAGATCTATCACTATAATTATTATTCTTAGAGTTGCAGCCAGTAATTAAACTTGACAAATAAGGAATTTGCATTGTCTTTATCCCACCTGCCATCTTCAGCGGAAAAATACTTGTTACTATTCAGATTGTACACCAGATATATTGTGCTTCCCGGATGGTATTCCCAGCGCAGTACAAATGTACCCACCATATTATTTAATTTAAAATCGGGGTCACTGCTGTAAGAATAGGGTTCCAGGTCTCGAGTTTTTTCTGCCATTAATTTGTAAAAGGATATATAATCCATATCCACGGTAAAGGGCTGAAAAAATGCTTCGAAGGTCAAGTCAGAAGTGAAGGTCCAATTGAACCTGACTTGAATATCATTCATCAGAGAAGCGGATTCGGCATAAATAATATTTTCTCCAGTGGAATCTTCATCAATTCCAACCCATTCCATAGATTTTGGTCCCAGGTCCTGAAATCCTTCTACCATCAAATTCATATTATCCAGTGGACGCCATCTGAGGTTTACACCTGCACGATAACCCCAGGCGCGAAATTCACCTCCGCCATATCCAAAAAATGGCCGAATGATTACTTTATTTCTCCTGTCAGTCTGAAACCATATAACACCATAGCCTTCTGTTTCAGATTGATACACCCAGGCACGTTCATCACGGAATGTATCTTCGTCATTATAAGCAGCAAATTGCATATTCAGTTCTGAACCAAAACTCCAATAGTTTTTTAATTGATTGTTTTGTTCAATCACCAATGATTTGGATAGGGTTAAACCATCTCCGCGACCTCTAATAAAGAACCGAAACTCCATATCATTGGTTAAATATCTGCCCCAGGGATCCTGCTTTCGTAATCCTCCATAAGAACCGTAATACCATTGATCATTCCGTTCATTAAATCCTAAATCATTTATATCATATTGATCATCAGTAAAACCAGTTACAATATTCAAGTCCCACCATATCGGATGATTATACCCAATGTTAATTCGTGCACCTTTCCCAGATACATTATCCTTCATCGAATGTACAACCTGCCCTTTCAGGGTTAAGGCATTTTCCATGAATTTCAATTTCCAGTCCAGTCCCTGTACATTAGCATAACCGATGTTATTTCGGCGTACGTCAGTGACCATAAAACCAACTGTGGAAAGTGGATTAAAAACCGGTTGTTCTAACCGTCCAATGAAATAATTGGTCCTTGGTTCAATCATTCCGCTGACTTTATCACCGTTTTCACTTTCCCATGTGCCAAATTCTTCATCAGTGACGGATTCAATAACTCCATATTTGGTCCCCCCTGATGTTTCACCTAAAAGTTTTCCTGCTCCTAATATTGTAGTTGCATCGGGTCTTTCTACGATCACTGCATCTTCAGGGATAAGTATTCCTGGCGTTTTACCAATGCGCCGGGAATGGAATACTTCATAGCGATTCTCAAAAAATGAACCGCCTTCAATAAAAAAGGGGCGCTTTTCTTCAAATTGCGTTTCAAATGCTGTAAGATTCAATACTGACGGGTCAACTTCTACCTGACCAAAATCCGGATTCATTGTCAGGTTCAGTGATGAACTTGCGCTTAGACCATATCTCATATCAAGGCCCGCAGAACGAACATTTGAATCATCTTTGAGTCCACCCAGTATATAGGGTAGAATTTCTACTTTTTTTGGTGATGGAATATCAGTTAAACCTTTTAATACTCCGTAATAAGGGGCAAAACCGCTGAGCCCTTTTGGTCTGCCTGGCCATTGCACTTCCTCTTGTAACCGATGGATATACCTGTCAATATTTAAGCCCCAATCTCTATTTTTCTCTGAATCAAATTGAAATACACTAAAAGGGATTTTCATTTCTACTGACCATCCTTTATCATGTATGGCAGCTTTGTATTCCCAAACCACATCCCAACTGCTATCGAATGCTTGCATACCTTCGCCGGAAATATATACATCCATTCTAGAGCCGGCGGGATTTACTGCAAACCAATAGCTGGTACGATCATCATTGTTTGAATCAAAGGCAACGCCTACCCAGTCAGAATGGGTGCCAAATGCTTCCATCCAGCGATCCCTGCGGTTCAACCTGCCTGTTATTTTATCTGGTTCACTGTCATAATTATTTACTGCTATATAAATATAATCGTTATCAAAAGCTATACGGCCTTCCGTTCTTTCGGACGGGGCTGCAAGGTTATATGGTTCAAATTGTAAAAAGCCAGATTCTGCTAATGCAGTTGTCCAAACCTCATCATCTATAATGCCATCAATGATTGGCGGAACACTCACCCGGACAGCGACCATTTCCCGGAAACGAAGCTGATCGGGCTCAAATTGTATTGCTTCATCCGCAATGCAAAATGCGCCAACGCATATTAAGATAACATACAGTTTATTTAATTTTTTCATGGTACACCCTGAAGGACCAGATAAAGTAGCATACTTAATGGATTTATAGTAAATCTCTGGCAATAAAAGTTATTTATTATTGACGGATAAAAACACCTTTTATGATGACATTATCCCAACGGCCTGTGTTTCGAGATTAAAAGATCCCCCTGGTCTTTGACCCTGCAGGTGGATCATTATTAAACTTTTTTTCATTTTCAGGCGGCGCACTGGTTTATTCTTAAGTAAAAGTGAGGTAATTTCGAGACCATGAAATTTAAGATAGTTGTTATTGCAGCATTATCAATATTCCTATTGAGCTGCGCGAAGGAAAGAAAAAAGCCAGCGGAGGGCAGCAACCAAAGCAACAATGCAACAATCCCAATTATACGTGAAGGCAACTACACTGTAAATGTTGATTCCAGCACAATAAAATGGACGGGGAAAGAAATCACCACAGATTCCCATTATGGAACCCTGGGTCTGAAACAGGGCGCAGTCGAGGTCAGCACTGCAGGAATTGTAAGTGGTAATGTTGTCGTTGATATGAATTCAATACAGTGTTTAGACATGACAGGCAGAGGCAAAACCAAGCTTGAGGGCCATCTGCGCAGCGATGACTTTTTTGGGGTCCAGTCTTTTCCAGAGGCGGCATTAAGTTTTACCAGTTTGAGTGCGGAAACGTCAGGTGAAATACATTTCACAGGTGACCTTACGATCAAGAATATTACTCACCCAATCACATTTTCAGGATTAATTCATCAATCAGGAAACAACTATTCAGCTACTATTAATTTCAGTTTCGATAGAACACTATACGACGTAAAATATAGATCAGGCAAATATTTCAAGGATCTTGGCGATAAACTGATCCTGGATGACATTGATATTTCGGCAAAGATTGCGGTTTATTGAAACAGATCAATCTTTTGCTGCAAAATCATAGCAGCAGTAACAACAGCAGCTGAACTGGCGACAGGCGTTTAATTGTCTTATAATACATCCAGGGTATATGTTTTTTGTCAATTCCCTGTAAAGATAAGTTATTCTGTAATCCCCAAAACTGAAATAAAATGAAAGACTGGTCATTCCAACTTTACAGTGCGCGGGATTTTTCGCCCCTGAAGGAGAACCTGCGATTGCTTGCAGAAATAGGATATTCCCAGGTGGAAGGTTATGGCGGGCTATATAATGATATAGAAAAATTAAGATCTATGCTGAATGAATATGGTTTAACCATGCCCACGGGCCATTTCGATATGGAACTGCTCCGGGGCACCGGTGAAGGGTATAGGATTGCGGAAAAACTTGGTATGGAAGTTATCATTTGTCCTTATATACTAGAGAATGAGCGACCGCGGGACACGGACGGATGGAAATTGTTCAGTGAAACATTAACAAAAACTGGTGACCTCTGCCGGCAGGCGGGGTTTGGGTTTGCCTGGCACAATCATGACTTTGAATTTGAACCTTTGCCAGATGGTCAGATCCCCATGAAAATCCTGCTGGATCATTCGGATATGGACTGGGAGATAGACCTTGCATGGGTGGTAAAAGGAAATTCGAATCCCCTGGGCTGGATCAGCGAATACGGGAACCGGTTCTGTGCCGTTCATCTCAAAGATATTGCACCCCATGGGGAAAATGCCGACGAAGATGGGTGGGCAGATCTGGGTCACGGAATCATTGACTGGCCGAAGATGTTTCAGCGCCTGGTAAAGACGCCTGCATCCTGGTTTATCCTGGAACATGACAAACCTAATGACCTGGACCGCTTTGCCAGACGTTCAATGGAAACAGTCAGGACCTTTGGGGTGAACCCGTGAACCAGAAAACGGGAGTCGGAGTTATTGGCTGCGGCAACATTTCGGCCGCGTATTTCCGTCTGGCTCCGCTTTTCAGAAATATTAAGATCAAATCATGCGCTGATCTGAACCTGGAAACAGCAAAAAACCAGGCTGAAGAATTTGGAATCGTTGCCCTGGATATGGCGTCCTTACTCAAAAGTTCGGAAATAGATATTATTGTAAACCTCACTGTACCCGATGCCCACTATGAGGTATCAAAATCCATCCTGGAAGCGGGAAAACACGTCTATTCAGAAAAACCGCTAACCCTTTCACTCCCTGAGGCGCTGCAGTTGCATGAATTGGCGGAAACAAAAGGACTTCTGGTTGCGGGTGCCCCAGATACTTTCCTGGGCGGAGTGCATCAGCAGGCAAGAGACCTGGTTGATTCAGGAGAAATCGGTAGAATCACCGGAGGCACCTGTCATGTAATGAACCACGGGATGGAACACTGGCATCCCAATCCAGATTTTTTCTACCAACCCGGCGGTGGCCCGATTCTTGACCTGGGGCCGTACTACCTTGGCAATCTCATCAACTTGATTGGGCCCATCAGCCGTGTAACCGCTTTTTCATCCAATCCCAAAAAAGTACGAACCATTACCAGTGAAGAACGATTTGGTGAAACAATCCCCGTTAAAACGCCCACTACGGTCCATGCGCTGCTCCAATTCCATAATGGTGCCCTGGTTACCCTGGGGGCCAGCTGGGATGTGTGGGATCACGGTCACCCGCACATGGAATTGTATGGTACGGAAGGGACTCTGCGAATACCGGACCCGAATATTTTCAGCGGTGTACTACAGATCTCAGCCAGGGATGGCGGCTTTGACCCTGTTCCGAAATGGGATCATCCTTTCGGAATAGAGAATGAAGAATATGATAGCGGCTGGATAGCAAATTACAGGTCCGCCGGCCTTGCTGACCTGGCAAGGGCGATCCGTGAAGGGAGGGAGGCACGCTGTCTTATCCAGCGCCCGCTGCATGCGGTGGAGGTCATGACCGCCATTCTCCAATCAGCAAAAACCGGCAGAGCTATTGAAATGGCAACTACCTGCACCCGTCCTGACCCGCTTGGGCCTGAAGACGCGGAAACACTGATTTAGATTCCAATGTATAGAAAAATAATATTACAACTGCGGATAATTTTGACTTCCCATAGCTTAACGAGGATTAACAACCCCAATCCCTGGCCAAGCAGTATTATATTTTATTGGCATTGAGCAGTTCAGCTAAAAAATATATTCACAATGTGGCCGGGTTTGCTTATTGTGCTGGTATATCCGGATTTGGAGCGCCCGGTTCGTAGGAAACCTAACCTTCTTCAAGCCAGGCGTCAAGTTTCCCCGAAGCCACTTCATCTGCGGACAAGGTATTAATCATTATAGCTGCCCTTTTCCTTCCAATTGCAGTTAAAAGAAACTGTTAGGGGTGGCAGCTGTGACCAGGGGGGCTCTGCTAATTAAAATCTGATAATATGTTAACAGATTTATCGGTAAAATAAACCATAAATAAGAAAGAGGATATTGTATGAAGAAGAAATTATCACTAATCATGACTTTTACTGTTTTAGGATGTATGCTTAATGCACAATCATACTCAAAAGCAGAGCAAAAGGTGATAGATGCAGTAAATGATTATTGGTCTCTTTCAGCCGACAAAGATAAGCAAGGATGGAAAGATACTTTTCATGATTCCTATAAAGGCTGGAATAAAAGTAATGAAGCGCTAAGTAATAAATCAATGGTATCCAAATGGATTGATTACAATTGGGGCAAAGATGAGGTCCTTTTTTGGAATATTAATCCCATCGGAGTTCAACTATACGATGACATTGCAATTGTGCATTATTACTATATGACAATTGATAAGAATAAAGAAACTGGTAAATCCACAACTTCAACTGGTAGATGGACGGATATTCTAATGAATGTTAAAGGCAGTTGGAAATTGATATCGGACCATGGTGGTAAAAAAGAATCGAAGACGGAAGATTAGTTTATAATTCCTAAACATAAAACCCCGCCCTTAGCGGGGTTTTATGTTTAGGATCTTCGCCAAGGATGATGAGGGTTCTCTGTGTATTGTGTTGCCCAGTGGTAGATTCAGATAAGGAGTTGGATATGGAAAATAC
>DKQR01000019.1:8132-12851 GCA_002471805.1 Fidelibacterota bacterium UBA7303
CGTACAGGCGTGCGGCGGCCGGGGCTTATACATATCATGTTTTACCAAATAACGGCATTTGTCTTTCTTTTAAGTATCAGCGCCTGCGGGAAACTGGAAATCCCGGTTGAGAATTATTATGATTATGACCTTGACTTTCCCCTGCAGGATTCTGTCCGGGTTGTACAGGAGACCGATATTTATAATATGCATTATGTAACGTATGTTAGTATAAATAATGCTAATGTTACCGGATTATTAACAATCCCTAAAATGGCTTCAAAGCCGGTACCGGTCATTATTTTTCTTCATGGTATTGGTGATTATAAAGACCGGGATTATATGGAACAGGGGCATCAATTCATGGTGGACAGCAGTTATGCTGTTTTCCGCATCGATGCTGCGAATCATGGCGACCGCAAAGTATACGATTATGAATATGATTTTGTTGATGGCTATCGGTACCGGACACGGAATATGATTGCCCAGACTGTTTTTGACCTGCGTCGGGCGGTTGATTTCCTCAAGACAAGACCGGAAATCGACAGCAGCCGAATTGGTTTTATGGGAATCAGCCTGGGCGGAATCATTGGCACAATATTCTGCGGCGTTGATGAGCGGATAAAGGTGCCGGTTATCGCGCTGGCGGGAGGGGGATTGCACCTGGCTTTTAAAATGCAGGCCGCCGCAGAAGAAACACAGATATATTTTAGCATTATCGATCCTATTAATTTTGTGGAAAAAATATCGCCGCGCCCCCTGCTGATGCTCAATGCGGCCAAAGATGAGGTTGTACCGCCCATCACATCAAAATTATTATACAAAAAAGCCGGCAAACCGAAAAAAATTATCTGGTATCCAACCAGGCACCGTAAAGTCCCCCAGGACCAGGTATATCCTGAGGCAATTCGGTGGTTTAAGCAACATTTGTAATTTCTACCAATGATGGAATTGCATAAACCGAAATCTTGGCTTTGTATCATCCTTCTATTTGGTGTTATTGGCTGCGACCTGGAAGATGAAATTGATGAAGCTTTTATTGACATATCTGGGACAGTCACTGAAAATGGTGAACCTGTGAGCAATGCCCTGGTTTTATTGGTCACCAATGCGAGCATTTCCGATGGGTTGAGTTTATCAAATGGCAGTATTACAGGTAATAATGGGAATTATAATATTATCAATGTAGAAAATGGAGAATATTATATTGTTGCCATAGAAGACAACAATTCAAACTTGGAATTTGATATTGAATCCGATCGGATTGGTTTTTATGGTGTTGACCTGGACGGGCTGGATATTGAACCAGATATAATAACAGTTTCAAATGAGGATGTAGAGGATATTGATATCACTTATTTAACCTCATTATGAAAATAAGGACCGTATTTGTCCTGAAAGCCTGCCTTTGAGCGGGGTTTGATACTTGTGTAGTTGCGCATCTAAAAGACCAGGGATGGCACTATTAAAATAGATCTAGTTTTCTCAGTTAAATAAAGGTGACTGTTTTATTGATTCACGTAATTAAGTACCTAATTTATCCAGTTCTATTAACGTTATACTTGCTGCTTAAATTTGTAATATAATAAGAGGAGATACCATGTTATTTCATGCAACTCATACACACAGCTACCAGACCTGCCACGCTCATGATGAGGCTCGGAAGGCAAAAATAATGGAAGCAGTTCAATCGACCGAAGAAATCGGAATTAAGATCCACGGAATTTATGTAGATCCCCCGGGTCACAAAGGATACTTTGTGCTGGAAGCAGAAACTATGGAACAGGTAGTGCAGTTTTTTGACCCCATGCTGGAACTTGGCGATACGGATATTCGCCCGGTGATGAGCATGGAGGCAGCATTAGATGCCTTAAAACAAGACTAGCCCCAGCCAGCATTACACAATGCATCAGGGTAAAACTATGGATCGCAAACTCACAACAATCTTTGCTTCCGATGTGGTAGGATTCAGTAAAATGATGGGTACGGATGAAGTGAAGACACTGAACATCCTTCAGGATCGGCGGCAGGCTATAGATAGTATAATTGACGAACACGGTGGAATTATTTTCGGCAGTGCCGGCGACAGTGTCATCGCTGAGTTCTCCAGCCCCATCAAGGCGGCAGAAGCAGCGGTTGCAACACAACTGAAGATGAAAACCATGAACCAGGACCAGGATGAAGAAGACCAGATGAACTTTCGTGTGGGCATCAATATTGGCGATGTGATGGTAACATCTGATAACCTCTTTGGGGATGCGGTCAATATTGCCGCCCGTTTGGAAGCGGCTGCAAAACCTTCAGGTATTTGTGTATCAAAAACGGTATTTGATATGATCAACCGGAAAATCATGGTATCCTTTGAGGATGCAGGTGAGCTGGAATTAAAAAATATAGAATTTCCTATCAAGGCCTTCCACGTCATTCAAAATAAAGGTACACCCCGCTATACACAGGATTCGTCTGATATTCAAATACAGATAAAAGAAGCCGAACCGGGTTCTGTTGCTGTCATGTTCTTCAAAAATCTCAGCAATGATGAGGAACAGGAATATTTCTGTGAAGGATTTTCCGAGGATCTCCTGTCCATGCTTTCCCGTTTTAATAAACTGGTGGTGATTTCCAGCCACGCCAGTTTTGCCTACCGTGAAAAATCAAAAAGTTTTGCGGAGATCGGCAGGGAACTGGGAGTCAGGTACATTATTCATGGGAGTGTGCGAAAGCTGGGACCGAAAATGCGCATCACGGCCAACCTAATATCCACAGAGCATGAGAAATCCATCTGGTCCAATAATTATGACCTGTCCATAGATGAAGTATTTGATGTGCAAGATCAAATTGCGGAAGAAATCGTTGCCACAATTGTGGGCCGGGTTGAAGCTGATTCCTTAAATGCCCTGACAACCAAGCGGCCGGAGAATATGGCGGCCTACGACCTGGTTCTACAGGGGCTGGAATATGCCAAAAAAGGCAATGTGATCAAGGAGAATATTGAAAAAGCTGTGCAGCTGTTCGAGCAGGCGATTGAGGCCGAACCTTCCTACGCCCGGGCCCACGCCTGGCGTGCCTGTTCTCTGGGGAACTTGGCGGACTGGGAGGAGAACCCGAATCCTGACCTGTTCACTGAAGCGATCAAATCTGCCAACCTGTCCCTTGAACTTGATCCCAATGAACCAGAAGTACACCGCATAATGGGTGCTATCAAACTGTGGTTTGAAAGGGATCATGATTTAGGTAAATATCATTTTGAAAAAGCACGGGAGCTATGCCCCAGTGATGTGTATATCATATCCCGCTATGCAACCATGCTCATTTATTTTGGTGAATTTGAGAAAGCTCTTGGTGAATTGGAAAGAGCAATGAGGCTCGATCCCTTTTCCCACGACCTGCTTTTTGGTGCGGAAGCTCTTTGTCATTACTGGCTAGGAAACTATGACAAGGCAATAACATGTTTTAAAAAAGTAAAAGTGTTGAAAGCGCACCTGTTCTATATTGCTTTAACCTATGTAAAAAAAGGTGACCAAGAAACAGCGCAGGAAAAATTAAAAGAAGCCCGGATCATGACAGGTATGAATATAGAATCTTTCGTAAAATCCGAGCCGTATGAGGACCAGGACCGCATTAACGGCCTGATGGCGGATCTGGAATCTATTAAGAAATAACCAGCTACTTTCCAGGGGCCGGCTGCCTGGCTGTTTACCTTACTTTTCGAATTAATGTGGCCATGTAGGTATATTTCATATCCCGGGCATCAATGCCGTCTCTGACAGCCTTTTGTTCGTCCGCACTCAATTCCGGTCCCGGGGGTGAATCCGTATTATACATGTGGTTATAATCCTTGAACATATTGACGGTAATATGGGAGGCATAGTTGTCGCTGCCTGAAGGGACCAGGATTCTGAAAAAACTCCAATTTCCTTTCGACCCGTTATTCACCGACCTTTGATGCATGGGCTTAAAAACTTCTTTTTCTGCTTTTTCATATTCCCAATATTTTCCTGGCTCAGCTTTCATCATATCAATGGCGGCCACGGTACCCAGCGGCATTTCAAATGTATTTTCCGTCTGCGCAAGGCGTTCTAGGTAAAGCCTTACGGCCAGGTCCCTTGACTTGCCAGTCTGGTTGAATTTTTCGTAGAGCTCTTCTTCAGAAAGGTCCGGATAGGCGTCTTTTAACGCTTTTTCAACATCACCGGCGCCGGACATCATTTTCACTTTATCGTCATATAAGTTTACGGTGAGATACTGATAGCCCTGGTCTTCTCCGCCAGGCTGCAGTCGCCACAGGTCCCAGCCGAAAATATCCCCATTTTTCACCCGTTGTTCATGTATTTTTTCCCAGAAATCCTCGGTTTCCATGTAGATCAATTCCTGTTCATTGTCCACGCGCATAAACTCGAAGACCAGGAAAAGTTTTTCCTGGGCAGGGAGGCGGCATATGCATGAAAGGGTAATGGCGGTGAGCAGTGCTTTTATCATAAAGAATACCCCATGGTTTTATTGAGAGGAGCAGGTAAAAATTACAATACCTGCGTGAAAGATGGATGTGAAATTTAGCCGGGGATACTTGGGGATAAGGGTTTTAATGTATTTATGATTGGCGGGGGTTTTTTGTTTGTGGATGATTGGGTAGATTTGCGTGAGATAATCTTATGAAAAAATTCAATACACTATTATTATTTTTATTGGTAAATATTTCTTTTGGTCAAGTTGTATCAAAGGAAAAGTTGGAATTTGATA
>DKQR01000019.1:13204-17085 GCA_002471805.1 Fidelibacterota bacterium UBA7303
TCAACAAATGGGGGACTGATGATAAACTAGGTACTATAAATTATATTACTAGTCAAAAGGTTTTATCTGCTTTAAAAATTCCTAGCAAAGGAACATCTGTATCTCTGGCATTTAATATGGTTGTTGATTCAACTAGAATAAATAGTTCCACATATGACCATTTATCAAACTTTTCATATAAACAAAATTTTGCCGAGCATAATGGTTACAATTGGATTTGGGATAATTATGAAATTGCTTATCATGGATTTACCCATTCTCATATTGATGGTATAAATCATTTATCTAAAAATGGTGAAATGTACAATGGTATTACTGATCCCAGCATTCTTGGGGTAGATAATTATAAAAATGGAATTATATCAAAAGGTGTTCTAATTGATGTCCCTTTATTGCATAATAAAGAATATGTTGAAGCTGGCTATAAAGTAACTTTAAAAGATATTTTCGATTTTGTAAATAAATATAATGTAAAAATTGAAAAAGGAGATATTTTACTAATTAGAACAGGCAGGTGGATAGAAAAAAAAATAAAAGGAGACTGGGATTTTCCAAACAAAAGTGCAGGCATTCATTATAATATCATTCCCTATTTAAGTGAAAGGGAAATTGCTGTATTAGGTTCTGATGGAACTAATGATTCCAATCCGCCCCTAATCAAAGAAGAGGGTAGTCCTATTCATATGTTAACCATAGTTGCAATGGGGATGCCTCTTTTGGACAACTTAAACCTAGAGGAATTATCTAAAAAAGCTAAAGAATTAAATAAATGGGAGTTTTTTATTTCTCTTCAACCTTTGAGATTCGAGGGAGGCACTGGTTCACCGTTAAATGCACTGGCAATATTTTAGAATACTAAATTCTCAATCCTATACAACATCAAGCCCCACATTAGTGGGGTTTTTTGTTTGAGACTTTCTTGTTAATTCATTGCGAGTTATACATTTTTTATTCTCTACTCCTCATCTTTAAAATAATCATATGATTCACTACCTTTTGAGATGTTCCATAATTTTGAATCTCCTCCCGAACTAACTCGTGATAAAACTTTATCAGAGTCAGGGTATTCACAGATATCGTAGGGGCGATTTGTGCCCAGGGCTAAATATTTTAAATCATTATCACCATTATTTATAATCTGATGAGCTACCGATCTATCGCCAACAGGACAAGCAATAATGTCATTCTTTTTTAGCTGATATTCATCTTTTCCAAACCGTAATAGTCCTGTACCCTCTAAAATAAGGAACATTTCCTCACTCACATGATGATTATGAAATGGCCAAGACTTTTTACCAGAGGGGATTATGGTAATATTATAACCTAGTTGTTCTGCGCCTATTTTTGTTCCAACACTAGCGTATTTAGCTTCAAATGCACCATGTTCATGACCCTTATATTCAGTAATATCTTCAACATTAATTATTGGTTTCAAAATTTTTCTCCTTCATTAATTATTCGATTGGATGATTTAAATAAATTTAATAATTAAAGTAATTACCCACCATTATACAAACCACGATCACTAGGGGTTTTTTGTTTGTGGGGTGATAGGTAGATTTTGATATGATTAAGCATATTATAGTATTAATTCTATTTAGCCAGGTTGCTTTTTCGCAAATAGACACATTGTGGACAAAAATATATTTTCCTGATGAGGATACTCTTGATTTTATTGGTAGATCCCTTCAGCCTACACTTGATGGTGGTTTTATTATTCTGGGAGAACAAAATAATGAAAACATTGAACCAGAGATATTTCTATTAAAAGCTGGCTCTGATGGAGAGAATTTATGGACAACCGTGCTGCCCCATTCAATTTATGATAAGGTGAGAGCTTATTCTATAGATGTTATTCCGGACAGCGGGTTTGTCGTTTTAACAATGGAATCAAATTATTCCTGCTACGATGATATGGATTCATCAACTGTTTCAACCCTTGTTCTTTTCAAACTTGATGCTTCGGGAGACACTATATGGACCAGGTCATATCTCCAGGATTATTCTCATGATCAATATGACATTTGTAATAATAGTTTTGGGGTAATTGCTTCGCAGGATGGGGATTTAATACTATATGGGAAGTACTATGTAGATGAGGAATTCAAGACCTGGATATTGAAAACAAATTCTTTAGGAGAACCAATCTGGGGTAATACTTATGATTTTAATAATACGGAAGGAGTTACACTGGGGCCAGATGGCAGCATCTTCATTACTGGTGGCTACGGAGGTTGGGGTGCACCTGGTACAGCCTTTATATTGAAAATCAACCCAAATGGAGAGCAGGAATGGGTCCAATATGAATCGGGATCTGTGAATACGAACGGACGCATTATTCATTCAACCATTGATAATGGTCTCGTTGTCTGTGGACAATACTCATCCGATTATTATACAGGACCCTGGCTTTGGAAAACGGATTCATTAGGGAATACGGAATGGGATATAAATTTGGATGACGCGGGGATCAATGGTATCGCAAATTTTGTACAACATCCGGATGGTACCTATATTATTGCCGGACACTATGGCCAGGGTGTTTTCTCATATTTATTACTTAACACGAATGACAGCACATCAAATAGTTTTACATATGAAGGATTCTCTTATCAGGCAATTGATATAAAATTGCTTAGCGAAAGTACACAAATAACCCTGGTCCATAATTATCAAAATAAAATTGGTATTGTAAAAACGCTTTACACTAATTCTTCAAATTGTACTGCCGATAATGGCACAGAAGGTGTTGAACTATGGGGTGAGTGTTACTCAATTGATAGTACAACCATGATTAATCTATGGTACGGTACTTTGGATGATACAATTCCGACTGCAATTGGCAATTTGATCAACCTAACTTCTCTGAGCCTACCAAACAACCAGTTACATGGTCAAATACCAATAGAGCTTGGTAATCTTACAAATTTGACTGAATTAAATTTGCAGGACAATCAATTGACTGGAGAAATTCCGAGTTCGCTCGGTAACCTTACGAATTTAAACACATTGTCATTAAGTGGAAATAGTCTAACAGGAGAAATCCCTATCGAATTATTTAATCTGGTGAATTTATCAGGATATGTGACTTCGATGATGGGTGGATCGATATTTCATCCCGGATTAGATCTATCGAATAATTTACTTAGCGGAGAAATTCCACCTGAGATTGGCAATTTGGCGAATATTAATTCAATTTATCTATCACTAAACCAGCTTAGCGGAGAAATTCCAATAGAACTATACAGCCTTACCAATTTAGAGTCCTTGAGTTTAAGTGATAATCTTTTGTCTGGAGAAATTTCTCCTACAGTAAGCAACCTCATAAATTTAAGTGGAATAGTGATCACCGGTCATATGTCTATTACTACATACCCAGCATTGGATCTTTCAACAAATCAATTTTCAGGTGCAATTCCAGAAGATTTGTGCTCTCTGTCAATAGATTGGGCTGGTAATGTGTTTGGTGATTCTGTATTCTCAATCCATCAAAATCAGTTTTGCCCTCCTTACCCTTCATGCATTGAAGAATATGTAGGAGACCAAGATACGACCAATTGTAATCAAGTATCGATATTTGATGAGACTCTCCCTATCACCTATAACCTTTACAATGCTTATCCAAATCCATTCAACCCCATCACTACTCTCCGCTATGACTTACCAGAAGATGCCATGGTTAACATCACCATCTACGATATGATGGGCAGGAAAGTCAGCACACTGGTCAGCAATCAGAAGACTGCAGGGTTCAAATCCATACAATGGAATGCTACCAATGATAAAGGTCAACCAGTATCAGCAGGGCTTTACCTTTATACTATACAGGCAGGAGAATTCAGGCAGACAAAGAAGATGGTACTGCTCAAATAGTTCTACCC
>DKQR01000089.1:0-196 GCA_002471805.1 Fidelibacterota bacterium UBA7303
GGCGGGCGGTGACATGCCCCCTGGCGTCATGAATGTCGTTACAGGATATGGCCAGAAGGCCGGTGAAGCATTGGTTAAGCATCCGGATGTCCCTGTAATTACATTCACTGGCTCAGTCCGCACTGGGAAAAGAATTGCAAGATTAGCCTCCGATAATCTGAAAAAGGTATCTCTGGAACTGGGCGGTAAAGACCCT
>DKQR01000089.1:575-3701 GCA_002471805.1 Fidelibacterota bacterium UBA7303
TGGGGCGGGTTTGTTAATTCAGGACAGGTGTGCACATCGGTAGAACGTGTATATGTATATGATACTATTGCTGATCGATACACTGAAGCCCTGGTAGAAGAAGCAAAAAAAGTAAAACTTGGCGATCCGATGGATAACGACACGGATGTTGGGCCTATGTCTTCGAAAACACAGTTTACAAACACCATCAACAAAGTGGATCTTGCTAAAAAAGAGGGGGCGCGTGTACTTACAGGCGGACAAAGGTCTGATAGTTTTGAAAAAGGATATTTTTATGAGCCAACTGTATTTGACCGCGTGACTTCTGGGATGGATATTGTTACTGAAGAATCATTTAGTCCAATCATTCCCATTCAGAGGATAAAATCAATGGCTGAGGCCATTCAAATGGCCAATTCCACAAGATATGGTCTTGGATGCACTATATTCACCCGAGATATTGAACGCGCTCTTACGGCAGCAGACAATATTAAAGCTGGAACTTTCTGTATTAATAATCCACTAATGGAAAATATTGCAGCTCCCTTTGGCGGCATGAAACAATCAGGGATCGGGCGGGAACACGGGATTGAAGCGCTTGAAGAGTTCCGCGAAGCAAAACATATATATATTGATTATGACCATAAAAATAAGGATTGGTGGTTTGGAATGAAGGGCGATTTATGAGTGGTGGGACCGGTTCAGGCTTTTAATTAAATCTGTAGAGGTATTATATGAATCATAAAAACTATATCAACAACGAGTGGGTTTGTGGAAGCAATAATTCTACTTTTGAAGTAGAAAACCCCTATACAGAAGAGATTATTGCTAAAGTTCCTAACAGTTCTTCCGCTGATGTCGGCGCTGCAGTTTCTGCGGCAAAATCTGCCTGGAAGGAGTGGAGATTGCTGGGTTCTCTGGAAATGCGGGACCTGCTACGCGAAGTCGCGGTTAAAAGCCGGGCTCATGATCAGGACATTGCAGAAATCATAGTGGCTGAAAGCGGTAAGCCGCTTATAGAATGTTTGGATGAGATCGAATGGATTGCTTCTATTTTTGAATATTATTCTGAGATCGGCCGTGACCAGCGCGGTCGTGTGGTGGCTCCCGTTACGCCCCGATCTATGAGCATGGTTATTAAGGAATCATATGGAGTTGTTGGTTGTATAGTTCCCTGGAATTATCCTTTGCTACTCATGGCCTGGAAAACGGCACCGGCACTGGCTGCCGGGAATACAATTGTAGTGAAACCCTCTGAAGTAACCCCTTTATCTATCATGCGTTGGTTGGAGGTGGCCTGTAATCATCTGCCAAAAGGTATCATTAATATGGTTGCTGGATACGGTGATACTGGGGCGGCGTTGGTAGAACATCCAGACACGCGGGTGATAGCATTTACCGGTAGCGTAGAAACGGGTAAAAAGATAGCTGCCATGGCGGCGGTACAATTGAAAAAGACCAGTTTGGAGTTGGGCGGGAATGATCCAATCATTATTTGCGATGATGTAGACGTGGGAATAGCGGCAAAAGGAACAGCCTGGGGCGGGTTACTAAATGCGGGGCAGGTTTGTACATCATTGGAGCGTGTTTTCGTCATGGAATCCATTGCTGATAAATTTACGGAAGCAGTTGTTGAAGAGGCCAAAAAGGTTCGACTGGGTGATCCCATGCATGGAAAAACTGATATGGGCCCTATGGCCTCTAAAATGCAACTTGAGAAGACAGAGGGTAAAGTTGAAAAGGCAAAATCAGAGGGTGCGCGATTACTATACGGCGGGAGTCGTCCAAAAGATTTTGAAAAAGGACATTTCTATAATCCCACTGTTTTTGACCGTGTTACCCGTGAAATGGAAATGATGAATATGGAAATATTTGGCCCCATCATTCCGATCCAAAAAGTAAAGAATCTGGAGGAGGCTATTGAATTGGCAGACAACTCACAATATGGCCTGGGCTGTAACATTTACACCAACGATATGGAAAAAGCGCTCACAGCAGCAAATGATATAAAAGCAGGATCGTTCTGGATCAATGATCCACTAACCGATAATGAGGCCGCCCCATTTGGAGGTATGAAAATGTCAGGCGGAGGCCGTGAACTGGGTATCGAGGGCTTGGATGAATTCCGTGAGCCTAAACATATTTTGATTGACTACCAGATACGGGAAAAAGACTACTGGTTCCCCTATGATCTGGATGCAGGAAGGAAAACATAATTTATGAAAGTTAAGATTAAAACAAAAATTCCAGGTCCCAGATCCATAGAACTATCCCAGCAGCGGTCCAAGGCTGTTGCCCGGGGCCATGGGTCTGTCTGTGGTGTTTTTATTGCTAAAGCTGAAGGCTCAAGCCTGGTGGATGTGGATGGAAATATATTTATTGATTATGCCGGTGGTATTGGCACCATGAATGTGGGGCATTCCCACCCACGGGTATTGGAAGCCATAAAGCATCAAATAGATCAGTTTGTACATCCCTGTTTTACAGTTATGCCTTATGAACCTTATGTTTCCCTAGCAACCGAACTGTCAAATAAAGTGCCGATATCACAAGCCTGCAAGTCTGTTTTTTTCAATTCTGGCGCAGAAGCAATAGAAAATGCAGTTAAGATTTCAAAATCCTTTACTGGCAGAAACGGGGTTCTTGTTTTCTCACATGCATTCCACGGCAGAACACAAATGGCCATGAGCATGACCTATAAGGAAGATCCATACAAAAAAGGATTCGGTCCATTTTTACCAAATATTCATCGTCTTGAATTTCCATCAAATGATATCGACCTTGAATTATCAACACTGGATTTTGATCCTGAAATTATTGCCTGTGCGATCATTGAACCAGTTGCCGGGGAAGGTGGGTTTATTCCCGTTTCAAAAGAAGCCATGGTAAAATTGAGACATTTTTGTAATGAATATGGAATAGTAATGGTTGCGGATGAGGTCCAGACCGGATTCGGAAGAACCGGCACGCTTTTCGCCATGGAACAATTTAGTGTAGAACCGGACCTCATCACTCTAGCAAAGTCCATTGCGGGTGGGTTGCCTTTGAGCGGTGTTGTTGGAAGGTCCGAAATGATGGATGCGGTCCATGTTGGCGGGATTGGCGGCACCTATGGGGGGAACCCTGTGGCCTGTGCAGTGGCAATGG
>DKQR01000218.1:0-206 GCA_002471805.1 Fidelibacterota bacterium UBA7303
TATAAAGATATGAAGGTCGTATGGCTGGAAAATGATTATTTGAAAATTGGGATTCTTGTTGGTCGAGGCAGTGATATTTTTGAATTCAGGTTCAAACCTTTTGATTGTGATTTTATGTTGCGTTTGCCAAAAGGTATCCGTAATCCACTTAAAGATTTCAGCCAGATGAGAAATACCCCAAACCAATTCGAAGATTATTACTATGG
>DKQR01000218.1:603-10248 GCA_002471805.1 Fidelibacterota bacterium UBA7303
TCCCTCATTCCCTGGAAATATTCCATTGTTGAAAATGACGCCAAGAAGGTATCAATAAAGTTATGGACTAGACCATTGAGACTCCCCATTAAGATCGAAAAAACACTTAATATTGTGCATGATAAGCCAACCTTATTCATAGAAGAAAATATTGTAAATGAATCAAAAACAGACTTGGACATAATGTGGGGACATCACATTGCATTTGGCCTTCCGTTTTTAGAAAATGGTGCTCAAATTGAATGCAATGCCAAAAAAATGATCTCTGAACAGGCAATGCCCGATAGCCGTCGGTTCAAACCTGGAGTGGAAACTGATTGGCCATCCGCAATTAACCTGAATGATCAAAAGGAAAATGCCAGTATCATACCTGCGGAATCAGAATTTCCGTATAGTGAACTAAGCTATTTATCAGGATTCGGAGAAAAAGGAAATTATTCAATTATTGATTCAGATCGAAACCTTGGTTTTCATTTATCCTGGGATGCGAACATCTTTAAATATTTATGGTACTGGCAGGAACGCTATTCCACCCAGGATGCACCATGGTGGGGTAATACTTATGCCATCGCCTTGGAACCTTGGACTTCCAGGTGGACACCAGATCCAGAACAGGCAATTAATAATGGCGAATGGTTATCTATCCCAAAAGATGGAACCATTTCCACAAAACTTTCTGCTTCTGCCATCATACCATAATTTATCGGGGGGCAATACTTATGGAAAATTATTTAAAAAATTCGATAATCTTCGCGGACGGCTTGGATCATCCCGAATGTGTGGCTCTGCACCCGGATGGATCCGTGTGGGCCGGCGGAGAAGGAGGACAGATTTATAAAATCTCCGAAGATGGAACACAGATAAATGAAGTTGCCAATACTGGGGGATTTATACTAGGAATTGCATTTAATCCTACTGGTGATTGGTTGATAATATGTGATTTAAATAAACACTGCCTTTGGAAACTGGATATCCACAGCTACGAATTAATTAAATTTTCCGAAGGAGCTGATGAACATAAATATAATATACCAAATTATGCCGTGTTTGATGATGCGGGGAACTGTTATGTAAGCGAAAGTGGTGCATTCAGGGAAATTTCTGGAAAAATCCTTAAATATGATACGCAGGGGAATGGATCTGTCTGGCATAACGGACCATTTAATTTTGCCAATGGCTTGGCTCTTAACCATACACAAGACTATATTTTCGTCGTTTCTTCCTGGCTGCCAGGTGTAGAAAAAGTAGCAATTAGTCCGGATGGCAGTGCGGGCGAAAGATCCGTTTACTGCACTTTACCGAAAACAGTCCCCGATGGAATTGCCTTCGATCTTGAAGGTAATTTGCTCGTTTCCTGCTATACACCCAATAGGATATTTAAAATAGCGTCAGATCAGACTGCGACCGTTCTAGTTGATGATTGGGAAGCGCATACACTTTCCAATCCCACGAACGTGGCATTTGGAGGTCCAGATAATGATCAATTATTTGTTTCCAATCTTGGCCGTTGGCATATACTGAAAATAGAATATGGACAAAAAGGGATGCCTCTTGCATCTCATAAGCGGAGTTGAAATATGTCATTTGAAAATGTGAAAGTAGTTGTCACAGGCGGTGCGAAAGGTATTGGCAGAGCCTGTGTTGAGGCATTTATGGAGGGCGGCGCAAAAGTTTGTATTTTGGATATTGATCAAGCCGGTCAAGAATTCGCTGACTCTCTGGGGAACGATACATTTTTCATTCATTGTGATGTCTCGAAAGAAGATGAGGTTAAAACCGCTTTCAGAAAAATTGAAAAAAAAATTGGTGCGGTGGAAGTTTTAGTAAATAATGCAGGAATTCAGAGTTACTCGACAGTGACTGAAACCACTGAAGAAGAATGGGATCTGATCATGAATGTGAATTTGAAAAGCGCTTTTTTGTGTTCGAAGTATGCTATTCCAATGATGTTGGAAAAAAAGAAGGGTTGTGTTATTAATGTTGCCAGCGTACAGTCATTTATATCACAAAAAAATGTCGCACCCTATACAACCTCTAAAACCGCACTATTGGGATTAACCAGGAGTATCGCTGTTGATTATGCCCCTAATATACGTAGCGTTGCTGTTTGTCCGGGAACCGTTGATACCCCCATGTTGCGAAACTCTATTCAAGAATCACCAAATCCTGATGAAGTATTGGAAGAATGTAATGAAATGCATCTTGTAAAAAGAATTGGGTCGAGTAATGAAGTTGCTGAGTTAATTACTTATCTTTCAAGTGATAAAGCCAGTTTTATCACAGGTCAAGCAATTCGAATTGATGGAGGCCTAGGGATTACTATCGCTGGTAGTAAAAGAGATTAAAACTATAATAATGAAAAAATCTATAAAACATTCCATTGGAGCCGATTTAGAAAATAAAGTAGCCATTATTACAGGTGGAGGATCTGGAATTGGAAAAAGTATTGCACAGCTGTTTGCAGAAAATAAAGCCAAAGTATATATATTAGAAATTGACGAAAAAAAGGGAATGCAAATTCAAGATGAGATTCAGGAAAATAATAATTTTGGTAAATTCTACAATTGTGACGTATCAAATGAGACAATTGTAAATACTACCATTAACAAAATATTAGATTTAGAAAATCATATAGATATTTTAGTTAATAACGCCGCCATTTCTCATATTGGTACAATAGAACAAACAACTTCTTTTGATCTGGATCAAATCTACAAAATAAATGTA
Source organism: Fidelibacterota bacterium UBA7303 (assembly GCA_002471805.1). Taxonomy (GTDB): domain Bacteria; phylum Fidelibacterota; class Marinisomatia; order Marinisomatales; family UBA1611; genus UBA2134. The sequence continues at coordinate 3,331 of DKQR01000218.1, forward strand.
AAAAGTATTTTATTAGTGACAAAAAATGTAATAGGGTCAATGGTAAATAATAATGGGGGTGTTATTTTAAATTTAGCTTCAATTTTAGCGAAGGTAGGGGTCAACAAAAGATTTGCTTATTCCATGAGCAAAGGTGCCGTTCTAGCAATGACATTATCGATCGCCAAGGATTATGTTGGTCAAAATATTCGTTGTAATTGTATTTGTCCAGCAAGGGTCCACACACCATTTGTGGATGATTATTTAAAGAAAAATTATGCGGGCAAGGAAAAAGAAATCTTTGACAAATTATCCAAGTTCCAGCCAATTGGTCGGATGGGTCAACCAAAAGAGATAGCCCAGTTAGCCCTTTTTCTTTGTTCCGATGCTTCATCTTTTATAACCGCAGCTGCTTATGATATTGACGGCGGTGTTGTCAATTTAAGATAAAGTCGGAGGATTTTTGAAGCTTATCCGATTTGGGAAAGCTGGGCATGAAAAGCCAGGCCTGTATATAGATGAAAATACAATTCTTGATTTAAGTGGTTTTGGTGAAGATTACGACGAGGGATTTTTCGAAGAGGACGGACTCATTAGGCTCCAAAACTGGGTTGATCAAAATAAAAAAAGCCAAATAAAGATTAACCCAGATACAAGAATTGGTCCACCAGTGTGTCGTCCAAGTAAAATAATATGTATAGGCCTGAATTTTTCCGATCATGCGAAAGAATCTGGATTAGAGCCTCCTACTGAACCTGTTATTTTCTTTAAATCAACTACTTCTATTTGTGGACCATATGATGATTTCGTAATACCAAAAAATGCAACAAAAACTGACTGGGAAGTTGAATTAGCATTGGTGATCGGTAAAAAAGCTAAATATGTACCTGAAAAAGGCGTCTCCGATTACATTGCCGGTTATTTACTCCACAACGATTACAGTGAAAGAGAATATCAATTGGAAAGAGAAGGTCAATGGGTTAAGGGAAAGAGTTGTGATACTTTTGCCCCTCTTGGACCATACTTAGTGACTAAAGATGAAATTAAGGATATTAATAATCTCAACATGTGGTTAAAAGTCAATGGCAATTACATGCAGCAGGGAAACACTCGCAATTTTATATTTCAGATACCATTCATAGTCTCTTATATAACTCACTTTATGACCCTACTCCCCGGTGATATAATTTCCACGGGTACACCTCCAGGAGTTGGATTGGGCATGAACCCTCCCCGTTTTCTCAAACCTGGCGATGTTGTTGAATTAGGAATTGACAGTCTTGGTTTTTCCAAACAACAAGTTGTATCCCAATCAATTTAATAAATGGCATGGGGGTTGACTGTTTTCAGCCATTTTGGTCCATTCAGGTTCACCAATTCCAATTTCTTGATAAGAAACTCTGATTTAGAAGGATGTTTTAATTGGCAGTTAATACACACTAGAAACCATTATAACCCAGACCCGTGTCCTGGCTTATGGGTTTATCATGGGATGGCCAAGTCTAACACCCCGTTCCTACAAACAAAAAACCTATCTGTGACGAGCCTAATATTATTTCATTAAAATCAATTTCTTGATCTTGAAAAAATTTATTATCTATTAACTAACAGCACTACATAGTCGAAATCATATATCGATCATTTTATGAAAACAATAAATTGTAATACTAACTATTGGATTTATTCCAACGATGAGCATCTTTAAATGGATAATGCTTTCCTTCAATATACTTCGGAAATGGTAAATAGTCATTAATACCGGATTTTACAATTCCTCGAAACAAAAATGGACAACCGCAGTTTTTTTCTAATATTTTCGTTGAAGTCGGAATATACCGTATAGTCAACCCTCTCCGCCATTTCGATGAATTATTTGCATCTGATCCATGAATAATATTGGGGTGATGAATGGATAAATCTCCAACATTTAGCTCAAGATCAACCGCTTTGCTTTCATCAACTAATTCTGGGTCTATACTTGAACCGAGAACATTATCAACGTCATTCCGTTCTTTATATTCATGCAAATTACCCTTATGTGTTTTTGGGATAACCCGCATACAACCATTCTTTCTAGTAGAATCACTAACAGCAAGCCAAATCGAGATGACTTCCATTGGTTTTAATGGCCAGTAACTTGCATCTTGGTGCCATAAAACCGGTTTACCGTCATAAGGTGGTTTACAGATATAGTGGGACGCGAACAATGCAATATTGGATCCAATAAATTCTTCAACAATATCCAGAAGACGTTCATCACGCACTAACCGTACCCAAAATGGATCATCTATAACTAATGATGTGTGCAATAATTCCGGTCGAAGATCAGGGTGTTTTTCCATCAACCATTCAATATGGCCACGAGTTTCTGCCATAATATCGGCATCAAGAACATTATGGCATATTCCATAACCTTCTTTGTTGTACTGATCAACAAGTGCTTGATTATCACAAGGGCTTTCTTTTATTTGTGTAATGTACTCTCCTCATGAACGGTTAAATCAGTTATTCCAAATACAATATTAACTCATTTCTATGGCAGCTGAATTACAAATTCCCGCGGATACCTCAGTAAATGAATATTTCATAAGAGGAAACTTATACCTCACTATTGCGAAATGTCCATAAACAAAAAAACCCATTGGGTGCGATATTGAATTTTCCATCAATGGCACTTTAAACTTTTTTAAATATTTTGCTCGATTACTTAATCTATCTAATAATCCTTATTGAGACGTAGAATCGATTTATAGTATGTAAATAAACTTCCAGTCTTTGATTCAACGAAATCCAACGTGACCCCAGCGTGACATAATTGGGCACCAAGGGCTACATTCAACTACATTGGGCTACAAAACAAAAAACCCTCACATGTCGTCGACAAATAAGGGTTCTCGAGAGTAGCGGGGGTAGGATTCGAACCTACGACCTTTGGGTTATGAGCCCAACGAGCTACCAGACTGCTCCACCCCGCGATCAAATATTGTCCTAAAAAGGGGTTGCGAATCTACAATCTAAGGATTTGTCCTGCAATACAGTACATGGTCTCCTAAATCATTTTTTATTATTAAATTGGGCCATGAGAAATAAAATTTATTATTACAGATTTATCATCATATTTTTTGTCTTTGCTGCATTTGTTCCAGCTCAGCGCAAGGTAGATTTTAGCCGATTAGACTATTACGAGGGTAAAGTGTATATGGGTCGGGAGAGTCTCCCCTATACCGGCTTTACATATTCTTTTTTCAAAGATGTGGACCAGAAGAAATTTGACGGCTATATCCGCAACGGCGTCATGGATGGGAAATGGACCTTTTACCACACCAATGGCCTGGTCAAGGAAAAAGGCCATTATCGTAATGCTGATCCCAAATTCCTGTTCTCTAATGTAGACGAACGTACAATACCTCCCTTCAAAAACCGCAATGGAACCTGGCGGCAGTTTTACGAGGATGGATCAAAATATACCTATGGCAGGTTTATTATCGGCGAACGCTGGGGTATGCATACCTTTTACGGCTTCCAGGATGGCCTTATGGTGCGCTCTTATTTCAAGAACAACCTGAAAAACGGCTATGAATACACCTTTCTTAACAGCAGAAAGATCCATACCGGCCTGTACCGGGACGGGATCCAGCTCTGGGAACCCCTGGAAACCTATAACGAAGGCAAAATTGTCCTGGAAAATCCCTTCAATATGCCCCTCTATGCACCGGTCATGGGTAAGAAAACAATTCGGGAAGCATCCTTTGATCTATCTTCAAAAAATGAACCGACCCTGGCCAAAATGGAAATCATCCTGGACCCTGGATCTGTAACCGTCGAAGAGCACGTTAAGCCGGAAGATGCACCTGCAAAGCCGGATGTTCAAAAAAATCCTGTCATTGTCTTGAACCCGGAAACCAGACCGGTTGAAGAGCTGTATCCAAACCAGGGTAAACCAAAACTGGTATCTGCGACGGTACCCTCTCCAAAAATAGTAGAGACAAAGGTCTCGAAAAAGCCTGTTCAACCCGGATATGTACCTTTTCGGATCATGTTCAGGGCGGCCCGCAAGGCCGGTATATCCACGTTCACCTGGCAGGGCATGCTTTACAATACCAGGCTCAGGAAAGGGTAAAAAACTACTCGATGGATAAATAGACCGGCATATGGTCTGAATAGCCCCCCAGAAGCCTGTTTCCGGCCCAGAAGCGAAACGGATATCCATCATATTTTCCATCGTGCTGGCGGTACTTATCCCCATCGAAAACACCAACCGAATTTTCCACCAGCCTCAGCCCCTGTTCATCAGTAAGTCCCGGTGAAACAATGAGGTGGTCATAAACCATGTGCTTGCCAGCGTACATGTAGGTACTGCCCTGGGGGTTCTTGTGCCAGGGCTCCATTACATTCCACAGGATATGCCCATCCTTCCCAACCAGTTCCAGGTCCAGCATTGCTCCAAGATGCTCTGCCACGGAGGCCTCATCCGGCTCGTCATTGAGATCGCCCATGACCACGACCTCCGCAGCGGGGTCATCTGCAAGTATGGCTTCCACATGTCTGCGCAGGGTGCTGGCGGCGGCCGCTCTCAGGGGGATCGTTTTTTTAATGCCGCCGTATTTGGAAGGCCAGTGATTCACATAGACATGGAGGCTCACCCCATCCTTCCGGCAATGGAAATACAGAATATCGCGGGTGGGATTGCCCGTTGGCAGATTGACCGTGATGGGACTGGATTCCACCACCTTGAGCCGCTGCCTATTGTACATCAGGCCAACGTCGATCCCCCGCCGGTCTGGGGATTCGTAGTGAATGATGGTGTAATCCCGTTTGGTAGCCTGATTCAACTCCTCCAGCATAAAGCGGTTCTCCACCTCGCACAGACCCAGGATATCCGGGCTGATCTGATCGATGACTTCTGACAAATTTTCCAGCTTCAGGCTGTAGCTTTCACTGGTAACATTTTTTTTCCCGCCAATCAGGTAATCATTGTCCCTGGTCCTGGGGTCGTCTACCAGGTCAAAGAGGTTCTCAACATTCCAGAAGGCCAGCTTGACGGGTCCTGTCCTCGCCGTCGCTGCCGGGATGAAAACCAGCTGCACCAGGAAACAAAAGAGAAAAGTTTTTTTCATATCCATGATATTAAAATGGAACTTATTAATCCCAAACGGGTTTCAGTATTCGGAGCAGGCGCCTGACATTGTAATACCCAACCCCTATCTCCTTGGTTTGTCCGCGTCTGCTCCCATCTTTCATCTATTTCTTCCGAAACGACAATTTTACAGGAATACCCTGCAGGTCAAAGGCGCTCCGGAGCTGGTTCTCCAGGTAGCGTTTATAGGACTGGCGCACCAATTTGGGGTAATTCAGGTACAGGGCGATCACGGTAGGCTGCCGGCTAACCTGGGTGACATATTTAATACGGATCACTTTACCCCGTTCTGCCGGCGGCGGGTTCTTACCCGCCATAACCTCGATCTGCTGGTTCAGTCGACGAGTCGATAATTGATTCTGGCTGCGCACATAAACATCCCAGGCGACCTCCAGTACTTTATGGATGCGCTGCCTGTTCAGAGCTGAGACATACAGGATGGGATAGTGATCCAGGGACTTGAACTGCCGCCGTATCTCATCGGTGGTTTCTTTCATGGTATGGGTCTTTTTTTGGATCAGGTCCCACTTATTGACAACCAGGATCAGCCCTTTCCCTTTCCTGATCACCTGATCTACAATGGTCTTATCCTGCTTGCCGAAGCCTTTTACCGCGTCAATCAGCACCAGGACCACATTGGAACCGTCAATGGTATTCTGGGTCCGCACCGTGCTGTAATACTCGATCCTGTCCTTCACTTTGGCCAGTTTCCGAAGGCCCGCGGTATCCACCAGGGTAATATCATGGCCATGCCACTTTAAATAAGCGTCCACAGCGTCCCGGGTGGTGCCGGCAATGGGGGTTACAATGGTTCGTTCTTTTTGGAGCAATGCATTGGTCAGTGACGACTTGCCCACATTGGGCATACCCACAATGGCCAGCCGCAGAGAATCATCCTGATCTTTATCCACGGGCAGTTGGGTGAGCTCCAGCTTATCCAGTACGGCGTCCAGTACATCCCCCGTGTGGCGGCCGTTCAGGGCCGAGATGGCCATGGGGTCCTTAAGGCCGAATTCATGGTACTGATGCACCTGGTCATCATACTTAAGGCCGTCGCATTTATTCACCAGCAGCAAATAGGGTTTTCCGCTTTCACGGACAAACTGGGCCAGGACCTGGTCGCTCCCTGTGGGCGCTGCCCTGCCATCCACCATAAACAGCACCAGGTCGGCTTCGGCCATCGCTTCCTGGGCCTGCTCCCGCACCGCCGCGTTAAACACATCCAGGTCTTCCGGGATATAACCGCCGGTGTCAATGAACCGCAGCGGATGGGCGCACCATTCGGTCTCCCCATAAATGCGGTCCCGGGTGATGCCCTCCCGGGCATCAACGATGGCCTGGCGTTGGCTCAGGACCCGGTTAAAAAAAGTGGATTTACCAACGTTGGGCCGGCCAACAATGGCAACGAGCGGAATGGCCATGACAAATCAGGGCAGCCTGCAGCAGTTTACAGCGGGCCTGGCCCTTTGAAGGTTATAGAACAACAATTTACGATAAAGATATTTCATAACAATTCTTGAATATCAGCAAAAAATCATATCCCAATAAAAAGGATACATCCATGCTGAAGCTGCAATAACAATGAGCGGGCGATGAGAATCGAACTCACGTCACGAGCTTGGGAAGCTCGGGTAATAGCCATTATACGACGCCCGCTTAATACTGGTTTTCCCAACGATAATTCATGGTCAAACATACATAAACCTAAATTTGGAATACAGCTCTACATCCCCAAAAAGCCAACCCAATAAATAGTAGCAGTGGTATATACCTAATCACACCCAAATCTACCCATCCTCCCA
>DKQR01000218.1:10582-12806 GCA_002471805.1 Fidelibacterota bacterium UBA7303
CCCACGAATGTGGGGCTACTAATTCATTTCATTTGACTAATAAAAATGATTCCATCATAAATAAAGTTAAAAATGGTTCACTCAATAAAAATACAAGACTATGACCCAATATAAAGCGATCATTACCAAATCCAAAGGCAATCAGCTGGCCGTTCGGAACAGGCTTATTACGGTTTGACCGGGTTTGTTTTATTAGAGGTATTGAATTAAAACTCAATAATGATCAAATATCCCTATGCAACTCGTTTCAAATTGACACGGGTTGCATCTTAGGAATTGTCAGCCTGCTGCTTTATACGCACCGAATCGGCCCGGACCTTTGAAACAGAGAATGTGCTGTCTAGTGTAAATGCCATCATATAGTAATCGTAGGCGCCATCATATTCTTTCATATTCTCAAGGTACTCGCCCATAGAGTCATAGGGATTGGGATGGCCGCCATTGTTGGTAATATATTCTGCAAAGGCATTCTTTGCTGCAGCCATATTATCAGCCTGCATATTCGCATATCCGATCATATTCAACGTAGGGGCAAAATTAAACCTTTCCCATATCTGGGTGTAGATTGCGGATGCTTCCTTAAATTCTTTTTTACGGAACTTATTTAGTCCATCCAAAAGCATAACTAGGTGTTTTGTTGGATATTCTGTTTTCAGATCATTAATCTTTGAATCCACATCTGCTTTACGATTATCACGCCAATAAAGATTAAAATCAATGAAATCCTGTTCAAACTGGGATGCGTTACCAGATATGGCAGCCAATGTTGTTCTTGCTTCCTCGCTGCGAACACTATCACCAGGTGTGAGTACCAGGTATAAATAGGGCATGGCAAACTGAGGATCTACAGCGATAGCTTCTTCAAATTTTTCCCGTGCCATCTGCCAGTGAATGTTGTAAAACTGCCATAAACCAGTTCTAAATGCAGTAATTGCATTCGAACTATCGGATGACCATGTGTATGACTCTACTTTATTGCCGTTTTCGTCCATTTCTATACGCCAAATTTTCCGCGAGGACGTTAAATATTCCGGATCTATCTCCAAGGCTTTTTCAAAATATCTCTTTGCTTCCTGATTGTTTTTTTCTTCTAGATAATAATCACCCATAGAATCGTACGGATTGGCCAGGTCAGGGGCGACCTTCAATTGACGATCAAGAACATCTTTTGCCTTCTCAAGATTTTCTTGCTCTGTATATAAATAAGCCAGGGAATTTAATGCGGCCGCATTTTCTTGGATAGCAAGCGACTTAAGGTAATATTTTTCGGCCTTTTCCTGGTCACCAGCATTATATGCGATATTACCTTGCAGGTTAATGTACCGGGTCTCATTTGGGTGCATGGGGGAAAATTTTTCCAACCATTCCTGCCATTTTATTTCTTTTCCAGCCATGGCCTGTGCCATTTGATCCAGCATTTCTTCCTCGCTACGATTGGCGTTGTCTAGATACTTTTCGCCCTGTTCAAGTATTTTATTACGCTTTATTCTATTCGGGGTAACCCAGGCCAAACAATAATAGGCAAATGCGAACTCTAGATCCGCATCAATCGCGTTTTGAAATGATTCCCGCGCCAGTGTAAAAGCAAAATTATCTTGATAACGCAATCCTTCATTTATAAAATCAGCCGATTTTACACTTTTCGTAGAGTATTTCATCCTGCCAACTTCATTTTGGCTGCAGCTGATAATAATCAACAAAACACTAAATAAAAGTGAAATCCCATATCTATTCATATCATAAACTCCTTCTTATGTTATTAGTTAATATATGCTTTATTCATTATAAGAAAAACTCCACGGATGTTGGCATAGTAAAGTGCCCTTTTTAGTAATGACCTATTCCTTTTTTGTAAAATCGCTAAACTTCACGAAGAAATTTAGGACTGCACAGTCCATATTTACAAAAATCTGGATGAGAACTAAATATTAGGCTCCCAAAGGATTCTTTTAAACAGCAGTTTCTCTTTATCGCCATACCATTGAATAGTCATGGTGGTGTCATTTTCAAATTCAACCTTACCTGAAACCCAATGGTAATTATGAAAGTTTTTCTCTATTTGGTTATTGGAAATACTAAAATAACCCCAGCCCGAAAGTCGAAACTCATCATTATGCCAAAGATAAGATGAAAAAATACCATCGTATTGGTAATTGTGGCGTATCAATGGCTTCTTTTCGCCATCTACTTTCCTAACGTAAGGTGCCAACATTTCCCATGAACC
>DKQR01000158.1 GCA_002471805.1 Fidelibacterota bacterium UBA7303
TCGATTTCATTTGCGCAGGGGCTTGTTCCGATTGATATTTCCAAAAATGAACTCCGAACCGTGGTTGAAATTGCATCCCGAGCTTCCCAAAGAGTTTTTGTGGAAGATTTTACTGGACTCAACTGACCATACTGCCCGTCCGCGAGTTTCGCGATCTCAGAACTAATAGATGAATTCCCGGAAACCCTTTTTTGTATAGAATGGCATAGTCCAAGTTTTACACCCGGTAATTCTGATTTTGATATTTCTGAATACAGTACCCGTGCAAGTATGTATGGCGTAGGCGGCATTCCTCATACCCAGTGGAATGGCGTAGAAGAGACAGTAGGCGGGTATCCTAGTGGGAACTGGCAGCCCATGTATAATTCTTTCCTGACCATTTATAATAGTATGGTTGGCGATGATACGCCTTATGAAATTGACATCAATGGTTTCATTGGTGAAACCGAAGTCTCATATGATGTGACAGTTTCCATGGACGCTGGTATGAGCAATTCAAGCCAAAAGATTGATATTTTCGTTGTTGAAGATAATATTTGGTCATATTGGACTGGCGCCAGTGCGTATCACAATGCAAGGAATGTTGCCAGGGACTGGTTGACAACAGAAGATATATCGATCAGCACTGCTGGAGAAACAGAAACATTTTCAGGCACCTTTGATCTCAGCATTGATTGGAATTCGGATAGTGTTAAAATCATTGCCATTGTCCAAAATTACTCATCCAAACAGATCTACCAGGTGTCAGCCGTTAACATTAATGATATGGATCCAGACGTTGATGACGACGGTGTTTTGAATAATGAAGATAATTGCCTGGAGATTTACAACCCCGGCCAGGAAGATGAGGATAATGATGACATTGGCAATGCATGTGATCCATGCAACAACCTCGTTTATGTCCTTGGAAATTTGAATGGCGATTACACTCTGGACGGTAAACCAACCATAGATGTATTCGACGTTCTCACCTTGGTTGATTATTTGATTACCGCTGAAGGCAATGAATGCCTACAGCATGTTACCAATGTCAATGAGGATAATTTTTCGAATATCCTGGATGTTATTTCCCTTGTGCAGATAATCCTGAATGGCGGGTATTAAGTTTCTTCAATGTTGAAATAGAAAAAGGCCTACCTGGGTCAGCCTTTTGCATTACTGAAAAATTATAAATTATAGATGAGTAAACCTGATGGGTTTTCCGTTAGATTTACAACAGGGTTTTTTACCAACACTTAGCCAAATCATACTTTAAATAAATGAAAAAATATGTGACTATATTACTACTCTTGACCGGTGTTCTTCTTTTTGGAAGAGAGAGCAGTTCCGGCAGGGCGATTCCAGATTTAAAGATTAAATTATTAAATGGTAAACAAACATCCATCCATGATCTTCTTAAGGATGGACCCTTGCTGATCGATTTTTGGGCTACCTGGTGCAAGCCCTGTAAAAAGGTAATGAAACATCTTGATAGATACCACCAGGCTTATGGCAATCATGGATTTAAAGTGCTGATGATTAATCAGGACACCCCCCGTAGCCTGGGAAAAGTTAAATCTTACATCCGGAGTAAAAAACATACCTTTTATGTAGGCTTGGATCCGAATCAAGAGACTGCAAAAAAACTGAACGGCCAGATTATGCCGACATTGATTCTGGTGAACAGAGATGGGACGATCCAATGGCGTCACCAGGGCTATGTTCCGGGAGAAGAGGTCGAAATTGAGCGCCAGATCCGAATCGCCCTGGGGATGGATATACAATCCGACTCTCCGGATTCATAAAGAATGATCCGTAAAATACTTTATTTTGCTTTCACCTCATTGGTGTGGGCAGATGGAATTGATTATAATGCCGCAATTACCGTGAATTATGGCGACAGCTACGATTTTTATTCCTATACTGAAAACCGATTCGATCTGAATCTTTTTTACAATAACGTACAGGCCTGGGTTCAGTACGAGTATTCCAATCCGCCGGAAATTGGTTTTTCCATCAATGACATCCGGAAATTCCGGATTGAATACAAGCCGCTAGATTTTACCATAAAGCTCGGTGACATTTACGAATTCTGGGGCAGGGGGCTGGTTTTGAACCAGTTCGATGACCAAATTACCAATTTTGATAATGGAACCCGTGGCCTATTCCTGGGTTATTCCAAGGGTCCATTTACTATTAACCATATTAATGGAAATACGGATATCTGGCAATTGGGAAATGATCTAAGAATCCCCTACTATAAACATGCCCACAACATGTACGCAAACCAGGTGCAATATGAATTGAATTCACTGTCTCTGGGGTTTACTCAGCTTCATTCCAAAGAGACACATCAGAAAATTTTTGGCGAAGCATTTGTTAATCATAAACTGAACGGTATATATGCGTCCTGGACAGGGGAAAATGCAGATCTTTTTCTGGAGTATGCGGATAAAAAAGCCACAGAAAAAACAAATATTATTGAAAATATACCCCATGATACCTTGAAGAATGGTTATGGCATATACAGCAATCTGAATATTTACCTGGGAAATTGGGGGTTGTCCACGGAGTATAAGCGATATGCGTTCGATAGAGGCTATTCTGATTTCACAGTGGATGATTACGGTAACCAGATCAATTTCCAGACTATGCCTACCCTGGTCAGGGAGCAGAATTCCACTCTAATGGGCCGTGTGACTCACCAGTACAACTACAATGATGAAAGAGGTGTGCAATTTGCGCTGAATGGGACACTGCCCAACGGATATTATCTGCTGGCTCAGTACAGTCAATTAAGCCGGAATGAGGAATGGCAGTCTGTAACTTCCATTAATTGGAATGGTTCTACCATTGAGGGGTATTTACCAAGTTCAGACCCTTCAGCGATACCTTATTGGGAAAATTACCAGGAAATGAATGGATATCATTTTGATGATAAACTTTATTTTAAACTGGGTCGCGGTGAAAATTATGAAGTATTGGAGTTGATGAGATATTTTGAAGGGGAAGGAGAGTCCATAACTGAAAATTGGGTGTATACGGATTCCATAGAATGGGATAATGGCTGGTTCTACACCGATTCAGTTTTAGGGAGCATTGATGCATCCAATTATTCGATAGAAGCAAAACTTTGGCAGGAAAGTAGGTCTATTACATTTCCTTTTGAATTATCTTATACATTTGATAACGGGTATTCCGTTGGCCTGAATTTTGAATATCAGGAAAGGAAAATAAGAAACGTTACCCGGGGGAATGCCACAACATTCAATTATTCTGATTCTACTTGGTTATTGGTCAACCCTGAAAATCCCGATACTTCTTTCATTGTTTATGATACTCAGTTCAGTGATGGTGACAAACAATACAATACCCAATTCAATCGAATGATTTCCCTGACCCTGAGCAAGGCATCAAATTGGTCTGTCACCTTGTCCCACGATCAAACAAATGCCTTTGAAGGTCAACGCTCAATCGATCCCTATTATAACCCTCTCGAAGCACTTGTTTACGGTGATATTAAATATTTTACCGGGAAAAGGGATAAATCGAACCCGCCTGGTTTTATCCAGAAGCGATGGGTCTCTGTAAAGATCGATTATAGTTTGACACCTTCCCAGCGAATTTCAGTTCAATATGGTTCTATTCAAGGCGGATTGTTTTGCAGTAATGGTGTATGCAGGATAATTCCACCCTTCAATGATGGTCTCACCATTTCCTACACTGCCGTTTTTTAAATTGAATGAAATAATGGTTTAATTTAAATTAGGCTGAAGGGAAAAATAGGATAACCTTGATAAGAATTTTTTTCACATCACTATCTTTATTAACAATTGTTTTTTCTCTACCGCTGCAGATAGGAGATAATGTTCCAGATTTCTCAGTGCCTATCTGCGCCAATGGGACCGGTGACTGGAATCTGTATGACAATGCAAATGGCCTGGTTAACGGCGGTAACTATAAAGTGGTCTGGTTGCCGATTTGGGCAACCTGGTGAAGCCCCTGTCAATCGGAGGCTCCGATTACCGAACAAATACACCTGCAGTATGCAGATCAGGGTTTACTTACCATAGGCAATGGATTTGATTATTCTCCGGCTGGCCCTTACAGCTGCACATCCTGGGCCACGTCCTTTGGCATAACCTACCCGATCCTGGATGGCGATGCTAACGGTATTGTCTGGAATACCTTTGGGATGGGATATATTCCGCACAATGTTGTCATTGATCACAATATGAATGTGGTTTATACCTCTTCCGGATTCAACCAGAGTGCGATTATTAATGCCATTGAAGAAGCACTCTCGAATCTTCCCGCAGATAACGATGAAGATGGTTTTGATGACCCAGAAGATAATTGTCCCGAAACGTACAACCCCGACCAGGAAGATATCGATCAGGATGGAATGGGAGATGTCTGTGATATTTGCAATAATGCCAGTATCTGGATATTGGGTAATTTAGATGGCAACCAGAATCAAAACGGCCTGGCTGTTATTGATATAATGGATGTCCTGTCCCTGGTGGATATGCTGCTGACCGGAGAGTTTGGAAACTGTGCTTATGAAACAGCGAACACCCATGTTGATGCACATGTTAATGTGCTGGATGTAGTGACCCTGGTGCAAATGATTTTAAACGGTGATTTTAATAACTCTTTCGCTGGCGGGGGAGAAGGTTCGTTTACAATCCACCATAAAGATGATGGTGATCTGCTGACCATATCCAGCCCGGAGATGGTGAGCGGTTTTCAGTTCGATGTGGTAAGCAGCGGGCCAACTGTGCAGTCATTGGATGGGGCAACCCTTCCCCTTGGCTGGCTGCTGGATTATGAGACAAAAGCAAACGTTACCACAGTGCTGGCTTTTGATGCCAGCGGAACCAACCCCCGGGAAAGCATCAATCTGCACTTAGATGACGCATCCATCGCCTCTTTTGAAAATGTTGTGGTGGGCAGTGCATCCGCAGGGGAGATCCGGGTTCATTATTCTGAATCCAGGCAGGCCTCTGAAATTATGATGCCGGACAGTCCCGGTATCACAAGGCTGTACCCAAATCCGTTCAATCCTCTGCTGTCTGTGAAATTCTCCCTGCCCTTTGACACCCCCGCGCAAGTTGCTGTTTACAATACCCTGGGTGAGCAGATAGATGTAATTGTACCCCGCAGTACTGTGGAAGCAGGGCATTACACTGTTTACTGGAACGCAGGGGAGCAGCAGTCTGGTATGTATTTTATCCAGATCTGGACTCCTGACCATGTAGAGACAAAAAAAGCCCTGTTGGTGAAATAAAACAGTCTTTTTTCAGTTTCGGAAAATCTAAATTCGGCAGCATTATCATTACTGCCGTTTTTATTTTTGGGGTGTCGTCTAACGGTAGGACACCAGGTTCTGGCCCTGGCAGTTGGGGTTCGAGTCCCTACACTCCAGCTGAAATATAATAACTATGCGCCCGTAGCTCAACTGGATAGAGTGTCTGGCTACGGACCAGAAGGTTGGGGGTTCGAATCCTCCCGGGCGTACGATTTTTCATACTTCCATTATAATTTCCACGTCTCATTATATAAGGCTTTCATTGGAGATTAAGCCTAAAAAAGGGACTTTTATTTGAATGTATTGTGTTTTATTTTAAAATTGACAATGCAAGTTCCCCATCATTATATTTACTCAGGGTAATACTGCTTTTGGAAATTCCCTTGGCGGAGTGGTAGATGCAGTGGTATCCTTAAAACCGGCGTGCACGAGAGTGTTGCGCCAAATGCGGAGTTCAACATGTTAAAGAGTAATCACTGCTCCTCTCGGATACGTTTGCCCTTATACCTTATATGGGTATCTCTCACCTTGCTGATCCTGGCGCCGGCATCCAATTTGTACGCACAGGACCTCGATGAAGAAGAAGATCTGCAGGAATTCTTCGGTGATGATGAAGAATTTTTTGAAGATGAGGAAGAATACCTGGAAGACGAAGAATTTGGCGATGAAGATGAAGAATTTGCGGATGAAGAGGAAGATGAAGAAGAAGCGGAAGATGATTCTGAATTGGCCGACGAGGAAGCCGACGCAGAGCTGGCAGACCAGGCGGACCGCCTGGGGTATACCATAGATATCACCGCCAGTTCACCCCGCTATGTGAATGAAGAGCTCCTGAAGTGGAATTCCAGCGTCAATGCCCGGGTCAGTATCGAGTTTCCCCTGCTGATGCAATTCCTGGGAGCCAAATTTCGTTTTGGGGCAGAGATAGGCAACTTCGGTTTCGAGGATGCCATGCCGCCCCAGAAAGCAACGCTTAAAGGAATTACAGCCATGGGCATGCTGGCTTTTCCTGCAGGTCCGGGTAAAGTAAAAGTGGGTGCTGGCCTGGTTGGTAAAGCATTTGGTGTTATGGCGGAAGCCACCTA
>DKQR01000125.1:0-157 GCA_002471805.1 Fidelibacterota bacterium UBA7303
GATAGATCCATGCTCCGGTCAAGACCAGTATTCCCCAGGTGGTAATATTGGCAAACAGTTCATGATTTTCAATTATTTCATGTGCTTCGGCACAAAGTTCTGTCACGGATTCTTCCGCCTTATTCCCAGTAATTACTGCCGGCAGTGTGGAAATTGA
>DKQR01000125.1:504-1180 GCA_002471805.1 Fidelibacterota bacterium UBA7303
AAATGCTGTGGTACTGCATCAGGTTTTATGACGGTAATAATCTGGTAGAGGTAGGCCAGGGAAATCAGGGCAATGGGGAAATGCACAATGATGGGATGCAGCTCGTTGTTCATGCGAAAACTTAAACCGGTTTAAAAAAAGAAAATAAAGGATAAACCCCGTATACACGGGGTTTATTTTGTAGCCCGTAGGAGAATCGAACTCCTGTTGCCAGGATGAAAACCTGGAGTCCTAACCACTAGACGAACGGGCCAGTATAATAGATTATCTAGCTGCGACGGCGGCGAATTTATTGCTTTGCAAAAAGCCAGACCAAGGTTTTTTAAACTAGTTTAACCTCCGTTGCCGACCTTGTCCAGTATATCCAGAAGCTGACCATTCTGATGCAGTTCCATGGTGATATCCGCCCCACCGATCAGCTCGCCTTTTACAAAGAGCTGGGGGATGGTAGGCCAGTTGGAATGTTCGCTGAGCTTGATTCGGATCATAGGGTCCTCCAGGACATTCACATCCTTGTATTCCACCCCGTAGTGATTTAAGACCTGCACCACGGAATTAGAAAAGCCGCACATAGGCATTTCCTTGGTTCCTTTCATGTACAGGATGATGGGGTTGGTCTCGATATCTGAGACGATCTGTTCTTTCATTTCCATTTTTCCCTCCTTATTCAGGTTTT
>DKQR01000125.1:1571-4557 GCA_002471805.1 Fidelibacterota bacterium UBA7303
AAAGAGATAATCTTTTGCTTGGGCGTGCGTTGAACACGCTGCAGTTTTCCGCCGCAATTCGGGCAGATACTCAATTCCGAATACCGTTCAATCTCCCGGTCCCGCCAGCGCTTGGCCGCCAGGTGCAGCGCGAATAAAATAAGGGATATGCCTACCAGGTCCGATAACTCGAATAAATCCTTTTCCAATAATAAAATAACATTATCTCGAATCCCTTTTATTATATCGCCGATGGAAAATAAGAACCAGCGCAGACCAAGATACATGTAATGCTTGATTTCCAGGTCTTCTACCAGCAGGAATATCCCTAATGCAATAAGCACAACAATTGTTATTTCATAATTGTACTCACTTATGAACGACCCCTGTCGTTTGTGTTTCTTAATTCCTTTACGTTCTTTTACGGCCATGGTGCAAACCTTTTCGGCCCGGAAACTTAAAAAGAAAAACTGGCGGTTATGCACCAGTTTTCACATTGTCTATTCATATTTGAAAACCGGGTTGCCGCCCTGATAAAAAATGTAACTGGTTGTCACCTTCTAATTTGTTAGATTTCTGTCAGGTCAGAAACTTATGAAGTGATAATTTTAAGAAAATTACTGGTAATAACAGTTTTGTGCGCGTTTGCTACCGCCCAGGAACTTTTTGACCCCTACCAGGTCCACACCCTGGATATTGAGTTTTATAACCCCGATTATAATGAAATTCTGCAAGATCGCTGGGAAGTTGATGACAAGACCTATGAACTGGCTACAATTGTTTTCAATGGTGATACACTGGATAGTGTGGGAGTACGCTATAAGGGTAATTCTACATTTTGGTGGACACAGGCATTGGGCAGCCCCAAGTATCCGCTTAATATTGATTTTAACCTAGTATATGATGACCAGGATCTACTGGGTTATAACAAGGTTAAACTGTCTAACTCTATTTTTGACCCTACCTTTGTCAGGGAAACCCTGGGCTATCTGACACAATCCTATTATTTGCCTGCATCTGAAACAGGCTATATGGAAGTGTCTATCAATAGTGAATACCTGGGGTTATATGTATCAGTGGAATCGATTAATAAATCATTTTTAAGGCAGCATTTTGGCAATGACGAAGGCACATTTTTCAAGTGTGAGCCCCAGTTCCATTATGGTGAAGAATATGATGCAGAACCTAACCTGGCCTGGCATGGCAGTGACTCTATGGACTATGCTTACCAAATGGCTTATGAATTAAAATCAGATGCCGGCTGGGCTGACCTGCTTGATCTTATTTATATATTAAATTTTAACCTGGACAGCATCGAGACTATCCTGAACGTGGACCGGGTTCTATGGTTTTTTGCGTCTTCCACTGTTATGCCGGACCTGGATGCATACACAGGTCTTTATGTGCATAATTATTATTTGTACCGCAATACATCCAGCAACCAGTTTGAAATCATTCCCTGGGACAAGGATCACACCTTTGGCGGTGCCATGATAAACATTATCCTTGAATTTGGGGGTAATGTATCCTTGATTTATGAATGGGATCCTTTTTTGTATGAAAACAATGACGGAAGACCTCTATTCAGCAAATTAATGACTATTCCGCTATATAAAGAAATATACACTGCCCATATGCGTACTATTATTGAGGAAATATACGATGTGGACTATATGCAGAGCCTGGCTTATGAAATGCAGGATTCGATTGAAACTTATGCTGATGCATATCCAAATATTTTTCCACAGTTCAATACAGGAGATTACTTTCGTTACAATGTGGATAACTACCTTATCGCAGTGGATGGTTCTCACTGGTGTGGAATTACGTCTACGGTTGAAGCCCGGCTGGGATTCCTTTTAAATCACGCAGAAATATCAAAGGTGCCGCCGGTGATATCCGCTGTTTCCCAGGATAATACCGACCCGCAGGATGGAGAAAATGTTATCATCCAGGCCGAAGTGGAAGGGGCTGGATCCGTTGAACTCATGGCTACAACCAACCCGTACAATTCCCGTTTCATTTCCATCCCCATGTATGACGATGGTGCCCATGGAGATGGAGAAGAAAATGATAATATTTTTGGTGCGCTTGTCCCGTTTCAGGCCGGGGGAAGTCATGTGAAATATTATATCCGGGCCGGCAATGAGGAGGCTCTTGTACTCAGTCCCCAAAAGGCAGAGCGTGAATTCTATGGCTATACGATTGACGCCGGGTCCCTTTCCAGCCCCATTGTTATCAATGAAATCAACTATAATTCATCGGATGATTTTGATACTGAGGACTGGGTGGAACTGGTCAATACGGGTGATGATACCCTGGACATTGGCCAGTGGACATTCAAAGATGAAAATGATGACCACATTTTTACTATCCCTGGCAATACCGCCCTGGCACCTGATCAATACCTCGTTTTGTGCAACGATACAGCTGCCTTTAAGGTTTTGTTTCCAGAAGTGCATAATTACACAGGGGACCTTGGGTTTGGACTGGATGGAGGCGGGGAATTGGTGAGACTGTTTAATGCAGGCGGTCTATTGATGGATGCCGTGGAATATGATGATGATCCTCCCTGGCCGGAAGAGCCAGATGGCAATGGGCCCAGCCTTGAATTGATTGATCCTGCTCTGGATAATTCCCTGGCGGCAAACTGGGCGGCATCCGCAGGGTACGGTTCGCCGGGGAGTATCAATTCAGCTTCTTTAAGCAATGAAGACCGGGCATGGATGCCTCAAGGGTTCAGGGTTTTTGATAATTACCCTAATCCATTCAACCCGGCCACCACCATTGGTTATGAACTCCCGGAGAACAGCTTTGTTGCTATTACCATCTATGACATGCTGGGCAGGAAAGTGAGAACGCTGGTTCATCAGGAACAGGGAAGCGGCTATCATGCCGTCACCTGGGACGCTGCCAATGACCATGGCGCGCCAGTGAGTGCAGGTGTTTACCTTTATGTAATTCAGGCAGGGAAATACAGACAGACAAAGAAAATGATATTACTTAA
>DKQR01000071.1:0-7600 GCA_002471805.1 Fidelibacterota bacterium UBA7303
TTTGTGGGATGATTGGTAGATTTGTAAATGGTTAAACCAAAAACAATGATATATATTTTTATTATTATTTTAATATGCCAGATATCTGGAAGTGAGATTGGTCATCCTGTTTTATCAGTTAAAAATGGCAATAGAAACGAAACAATTATTACCTTAGATGACCAGACCCATATTGATTATGGTTTAGCGTATCCGGTGACTTACGAATTTAACATTCCCTCTGGGAACGATAATCTGCGGTCATATCGTAGATTTCAATCAACGCAGGATTGGTCCCAAATAGTAGAAAAAACACCAGAAGACTTTTTTAACGGTATCGAAGCAGTGCGCTTTGATTATAATGAAAACACGGCTTATGTATCTATTGGATTTTCAGATTTATCAGACTCAATTTTTATTAAAATAGCAGATAGTGCCGGAAATACTATTGATGCCTCCTATTCTGAAATAAGCCAATATTATGATAACCGCGATGCTGCAGTCACTTCTACAGCCGATGATTGGGGTTCCTGGAACAATAATGATTTCGTACAAACTTGCGAAATTTTTCGAAGTTTTAATCTTTGGTTGTCCTGTGCTATTATTACAGATTTCTTGGACTCGAATGCATGGGTCGATATTCAGACCCAACTTGATTCCGGCTATGTGGAAGCAATCGCTCATTCCCGCACACACCCCTATGTACCCTACAATGATGTTGAAGGTGAAGTTTTGGGAAGTATGCAAGATATAATTGATAATTTGGATTTGCCGGCTCATAACAGTTATGGAATTCGTGAATATGTTTATGCCTGGGTGGCTCCCTATGGTGAGTATGATGATACTATTGATTCCATGGTCAGTGTAGCAAAGTATCTTGTTCCCCGCTTGTATTATGAAAATCAGCACGGTTTTTCAAACTGGAATCAGGATCTAAATAAGTATGAGCCAGTTGGCGTTTCTATTGAAGTAGGAGGCTACTATTATTGGACAGGTAGCACAGATACGGTAGAATTAAATCATACTTTTGATGATGTTTTAACTTATGGTGGTGTTTACCATGTAATGTGCCATCCTGCTATTATCGATTGGGAAAATGATGATTATCCATGGGTTCATTTAGAACATATAAGCAACCGTAATAATGTTTGGTATACAGGCTTTGGTCATCTGTATGCCTACCATTTTCTGCAGTCTACTTATCCCGAGATCAATCTTCACTCTATAGATTTTAGTGAATCTATCCCGCAACAAATTGTAATCCATCAGAATTATCCCAACCCATTTAATCCAACCACCACTCTGAGGTATGACTTACCAGAAGATGCACTGGTCAACATAACTATCTACGACATGATGGGACGGGTTGTTAGAATTATGGTAAACGGAGAGCAGAATGCCGGCTTTAAATCAGTAAAATGGAATGCCACCAACAACATAGGACAACCTGTAACAGCAGGATTATACCTTTATACCATGCAGGCAGGAGATTTTAAGCAGACCAGGAAGATGGTATTAGTAAAATAATTTTACCCTTTTCACAACATCAAGCCCCGTCCACCCGGGTTTTTTTGTTGGTGATAATCCCCAAAACCTTAAAAAAACATTAAATGTTCATTGTAAGGGTTTTTTAAAATGCGGGCAGTAGGAATGATGCAGTAAATTTGTAAAAATTAGATATCAGAAATTTAATTATGAAATATTTACACAAATTATTTACCAACATACTTTTTATTTTTGGTAATAGCGTCTTTATAGCCTTAGGAGAACACTATGTTTAAAACAAAATATATATTGATTCTTTCCATCATTACCAGCACCACCAACGGATTGAATAATTTTTCTAGAAGTGATTTCATCAGCATACCCGAATCTGATCTGAATCAGGAAGGATACGGTGGTATTCTAGCGGGATCTGATATTGATGGAGACGATGAACCGGACATCTTTATAGTTAACAGTATGTGGGATGGTCCCAGTGATTACATCCCAAGAATTTATAAATTGGAACCAGATGGATCAGGAGGATGGGCTGTAGTCTGGGAAGCGACTGCTCCCATTGATCTGCAGAACACCTGGCCCGCACTCGCGATTACGGACCTGGATGGGGATGGTAAACAGGAAATCACCTGGGGTCCTGCAAACTGGCCTACTACGAATATGCCAAATCCCCCTCGTATACTGGTATATGAAGAAGCTGGTGATGGCAGTGATGTAATGGGTGTTGCTACAGAAGATACCCATTCAAGTGGGGAGCCACTACATTATCTGCCGAATGCGAGTACTTCAATTGTTGACGAACCTCTTAATCTTCGTCCAACCCG
Source organism: Fidelibacterota bacterium UBA7303 (assembly GCA_002471805.1). Taxonomy (GTDB): domain Bacteria; phylum Fidelibacterota; class Marinisomatia; order Marinisomatales; family UBA1611; genus UBA2134. The sequence continues at coordinate 2,304 of DKQR01000071.1, forward strand.
CTTCTGGATGTCAGATATTGATAACGATGGAATTAACGAATTATGCTATAATGATAGAAAAGGAGATTCAAATGGTGAAGGAGTGGGACACTATTTTGGTATCATTTCTGTAAATGATATATCGGATACAGGGGAGGAAAATGGTAACTGGGTCCTAGAGGCCAGCATGTTAACTACAGGTATTAATTCTGATATTGATATTTACCCTTTAGAAAATAAATATGATTCATTTGTTTTGGGCAACAACCTTTATCTTCCGGAACAATCATCCATAACTAAAATTACCGCAACTGGTGCCGACACATATGAACATGCAGCCCAGTTGCCACCTTTGGCCGGCGGTATGACCTTTAATGCTGCTCAAGTTGTTGATCTCAATGGAGATGGGATTGAAGAGTGTATCATTGCGGAATATGATTATGGTTCCGAAGACATATCCAGTGTTGTTTTACTACAAGAAGATGGAAATACTCTTGTTCATACTGTTCTGGCAACTATGGATACAGATAGCTATGCTGATGGATGGACTAGATTTATGGGTAGTGCAATGGGCGATGTAGACGGTGATGGGAACCATGATTTTATTTTTGGCAGCAGATATAGTCTCCAGAATGCCTGCATATTCAGACTGGCATATAAGGGTGGTAACATTACTGACCCTGCGAACTATGAACTTACCGTTGTTGATAGTGTTTATGCAGCAGGTGGTAATGCCTGGGACGTGGTTGCAGTTGGTAATATTGATGATGATCCGGAAGATGAGATTCTTTATGGGCATCAAGGAATAGCAGGTACATTTCCAAATAGTGGTACACAAGATATTGTTGTTCTAGATTTTATGTATACAGTTCATCATGTACCTGCGGATTTTGCTACTATTCAGGAAGGTATTGATGCAGCCAGTGATGGAGACATTGTTTTACTATCGGCCGGAACCTACGTTGAGAACATAAATTTCAATGGGAAAAATATCGTAGTTACGTCTTTAGAAGGTGCTAACAGTACTATTATTGATGGGAACCAGGCGGGAAGTGTAGTGACTTTTAATAATGGCGAAAATAGTACTGCAGAATTAAGTAGGTTGACAATTCAAAATGGTTACGGTTCTGGTATGGAAGGGTATGATAATCGAGGTGGAGGTATTTTTTGTATTAATGCCAGTCCCACACTAAAAAACCTTATTATAAAAGATAATCAAGCTGAAACGAGTGGTGCTGGTATTTGGTTTGGCTACTCTGATGCCCAACTGGTGGATATCATAATCTCAGATAATACAGTAACGGGTGAGGAGATCGTTGCTGGCGGTGGAATTTCCATTAATTATAATTCAAACCCTACCTTAAATAATATTCTGGTGGCAGATAATGAAGCACCTTATGGTGCTGGTATTGAATTATGGAGTTATTCAAAACCACTATTAAAGAACGTTACTGTGGTCAATAATACAGGATCTTACGGTGGTGGTTTATTATTGTCCGGTGGATCTCATCCAACTCTTATAAATACGATACTTCGGGGAAATTCACCACAGGAGATTGAAATGGGTCTTACTGAAAATCAGCCCGATACAGTAAGTATTTCTTATTCCAATATAAAGGGGGGGCAAGATAGTATTGTAACGATTAACAATAGTATTGTCAATTGGGGAATGGAAAATATCGATTCCAATCCTATATTCTGTGACCCTGAAAATGGTGATTATACCCTGGCGGCAAATTCATCTTGCCTTGGAACAGGAGAAGATGGTAATAATATAGGCGCATTTGGAATTGGATGTGGTCCTATTGATATAAACATATATGTAGCCACAACAGGTTCCGATAATAATGATGGCTCATTGGATAGTCCTTTTGCTACTATACAAGCTGGTATTAATGCTGCTATTAATGGAGATACGGTGTCAGTAGCGGCTGGGACTTATCATGAAAATATTGAGATAAATAATAAAAATATAAATCTCGTTGGTGAAAATTGGGCAACTACATTTATTGTTCCTTTATCCCTATCGCCGATAATCATTTTAAAAGAATCAGATGCCTATGTATCTGGTTTTACCTTAAGAGATAATGATGGTTTAGCCATAGCAGTGAATCAATATAGTGAGAATTATTGTAATCCTATTTTTGATAACATAATGGTGACGAGCTGCGGTGGTAATGCAGAGCCTATATATTTTGCATATTCTAATCCAATATTTAAAAATTCAAGTATAATTAATAATCCTTCAACTGGTATTTCATGTTTTCACTCTAATGCAATAATAGAAAATGTTACAATTGCCAGTAACTACGCACCAAGTCTTGTTAGCCAAAATTCCCAACCAACTTTGGTAAATTGTATTCTTTGGAGTAATGAATCAGGTGAAAATGAAATTGAAGGTTCAGCTACGGTTACTTATTCTAATATAAAAGGAAGTTGGGAAGGTGAAGGTAACATTGATTCCGACCCGCTATTCTGCAACCCCGACAGTGGTGACTTTACTTTAGCAGAAAATTCCCCCTGCATAGAATCAGGTGAAAATGAAGCCGATATGGGTGCGTTTGGTGTGGGATGCGAAGCAATTGCAATTGAGTGTTATGAAGGTGAGGTTGAATTATGGGGTGAGTGTTATTCAATTGAAGAGACTGATTCTTTAGATTTATCAGATAGTGGTCTCACAGGAGAAATTCCCCCTGAAATTGGGAACCTAACCAATCTCACTTTTTTAGAATTATCCCAAAATCAATTGACTGGTACAATTCCTACAGAGATTGGTAATCTAATAAATCTGAATTGGTTAGTTTTATGGGAAAATCAACTGACAGGTAATATTCCGGAAAGTATATGGGATTTAGTTTTATTGGAGAATCTTGACCTTGATTATAATCAACTCACAGGATCTATCCCACCAGAAATAGGTAACCTAACAAATCTGCATCATTTGTTTTTGGATAATAATCAATTTACCGGCCAGATACCTCTGGAAATTGGAAATTTGGTGAATTTAGAATTGTTGGCTTTAAGCGATAACCAACTAACAGGGGAAATCCCTTCTGAGATTGGTAATCTAATAATTAATCGGTGGTTGTATTTAAATAATAATGAACTCACCGGTGAGATACCACCTGAGATATGGAATCTTACCGATCTACGCGGATTGTATTTATTTAATAATCAATTCACAGGTTCTATCCCACCAGAAATAGGTAACCTAACAAATCTTGAAAGACTAGGAATGAATTCAAACCAATTTACTGGCCCCATTCCGTCAGAGATAGGTAATCTGACAAGTCTAAATAGATTAAAACTACATTCAAACCAGTTAACAGGTCCCATACCGGAAACACTTTGTAACCTGTCTAATCTAACTTGGTCTTTGGAAGATAGTTCGTTTTCAGTTTCTACTTTATACGACAACTACCTCTGTCCCCAATATCCATCTTGTATTGAAGATTATGTTGGAGACCAAAATACCACCAACTGTGACCAAGTATCAATATATGATGAGATTCTCCCAATCACATATAACCTTTACAATGCATATCCTAACCCATTCAACCCAGTCACAACTCTCCGCTACGACCTTCCTGAAGATGCCATGGTAAATATCACTATCTTCGATATGATGGGACGAGTAATTAAAACTATTGTAAACAGTCAACAGAACGCTGGTTTTAAATCAGTACGCTGGAATGCTACCAATGATTATGGTAAACCTGTGAGTGCAGGTATCTATTTGTACATGATACAGGCTGGGGAGTATAGGCAAACCAGGAAGATGGTATTAGTAAAATAAATTTACCCTTTTCACAACATCAAGCCCCGGTCACCCGGGGTTTTTTGTTTATGTGGCTGATAGTAGATTTGGTTGAGCCAAGGAGATTACTATGAAAGATTTTAAAATTTTAATTTTCAGTTCACTTCTTATTACAACGGTTGCTTTTGCGCAATGGTCAACTGATCCTGCAGCCCCGCAATCACTGGGCAGCGGCGTCCAAGCGCAGCTGGCGGCGACTTCCGATGGAGGAGTTTATGTGGCGTGGTTGAGTGATGGCAATTACCACGTTTATCTGCAACGTCTGAACTCTTTAGGCGAATCCCAATGGAGTGACAATGGAATGGTTGTGAGTGATAACGCCAATGCTTCTTGGATTGCCGTGTACCATTTAAACCTAACTGTAGATAGCGAAGACAACGCCATTATCACGACTGTGGATCAGCGGACAGGTGGTCAGTGGGAGGTGTATGCCTACAAAATTGCTCCTGACGGCTCCATGCTATGGGGAGATGACGGAGTGGCACTAACCGCTTCCGGCATGAGCAACATGTCACCCCGGTTGACGGTACTGCTGGATAACAGCGTGGTAGTTACCTGGACACACAACGATAATTCTGTCCTCTTTCAGCGTATTTCATCTGCCGGCGCACTGCTTTGGGGTACTGGAATTCTCATTGTGGAGGATGGAGCCAGTTTGCTCTCGCCGCAACCAATCGTCACGGCGGAGGAGGATGTGCTGATTCAGTGGATTCGGCAGACAGGTCCCTTCTGGGCTGCAAACAGCGAGTTATATCTACAGAAGTACGATTATGATGGCAATCCTCAGTGGATCAATCCCATCGTAGCGGCTGGACCGGTAGTATTCCCCATTGGAAATTGGTCGCAGCAGTCTATGGCTGATGGTGACAACGGCAGTTTCTCAGCATGGACGGAAATGTCAGGTAGTGTACAGAATGCCAGGGTGCAGCATATTACTGGAATCGGTGTACTGTCATGGACCGGAGGAGCGGATCTGTCAGCCAATTCCAGCAACTTCCATATCTCCCCACAGCTTACCGTTGCTAATGATACGCAGGAACTAATGGCGGTCTGGAAAGAAAAAACCGGAAGCCAGTCCCAGATTGGTGTTTACGCCCAGCGGCTGGACAGTGGCGGAAATCAGCTTTGGGGATCTAATGGCACTGCGGTGGTAGCGCTGAACTCCGATTACGATTATCTTGATATTTCTGTTGCAGGATTTGAAGAAGATATAATTGCAGCTTACATTGAACAAAGTATAAACATGAATGGTGATATCTACGCTGCCCGACTGGATGCCGGTGGCAACGGTGTTTGGGCAGGTGGAGCAGCAACGGTGACCAATTCCGGCAACCCCAAATCAGACATGATGATCGTCGAGGGTTCAGGATGCCTTTTCATTGCCTGGACGGAGGGTGGCTCCGTTTACGCTCACTGTCTGCGTGAAGACGGAACGCTTGGAGCTCCAGATAATGAACCAAGCACTACCTACGTCCCTGATGACAATTTTGAGCAGGCCCTG
>DKQR01000071.1:7913-8279 GCA_002471805.1 Fidelibacterota bacterium UBA7303
AATTTTGAGCAGGCCCTGATTGACTTGGGCTATGATGATGTTTTAAATGATTCTGTTCTGACTGCAAACATCAGCGGCGTTACCAGCCTGGATGTGAACGATAAATCAATAAGCGATTTAACTGGGATAGAAGCTTTTACAGCCTTAACCTGGCTGGAATGCCATTATAATCAATTGGACAGCCTGGATGTAAGCGGCAATATAGCCTTAACTACTTTATACTGCGCTGAAAATCAATTAACCAGCCTGGATGTGAGCAGTAATACAGCTTTAAGCGGTCTCCACTGCTGGGGCAATCAATTGACCAGCCTGGACGTGAGCAACAATACTGCCTTAACCAACATGGTCTTCAATTCTAATCAATTG
>DKQR01000009.1 GCA_002471805.1 Fidelibacterota bacterium UBA7303
TTCGCCAATGACGTTGGCGCCTCGGATCAAAGTCTCCACTAGGTCCACCCTGGCTGATATTGTTACTTCGGGCAGTTCAAAAAATATAGGTTCCAGGGTCCGGTTCATAGTTTCCTGAAGCGTTTCCCTATTCCAGCCCGCTTTTTGCAGTAGTCTATCGGCAGACTTAGTGCCCAGGTGAATTGCGGGGATCCCTGCTTTGGCATAGCCGGATATATAGCGCAATGGATATAAAGTTGAATCTTCCATCTGTGAAACAAATAAAATACCAGCTGCGCCCTTATCCCGGGCTACCAGCATTTTTTTGTGCAAAGATGAATAAGGGGCATAGATAGAATTTCTTTTATTGCGCTCAGGGCTATGGCGCATAACAATCACCCACTTTCCCGCCACATCATGCCCGGCATAATCATCCCATTTTAGGTCATCTTCATCAATGCTGAAACCATAACCGGCAAATACCGCAGATGAGACCACTTGTTCATTACCAGAGAACCACAATGGTATATAGTCTAAAGAAAGAGACAAAGAGTCACCAGCAATCACCATTTCATTATGTTTTCCTAGTTCAATTCCATCTACAATGTTGAAAGTTTGTACAAAAGATCCATTTTCCGCACCAGGCCTGATACCAAACGAACGAAAGTGTCGAATAATATATGAGATCACATCTCGGGATCCTATGGTTCCTGGATAGCGGCCACTCCTATCGTTATCGGATAAATACCGGATGTGATTCATAATCTCATTGGGCAGTATATCAGGTGAAGTACTGGGTAATTGTCCATGATGTTTTCCCCAAAACATCGCTAATCCTAGGATAGGAATTAGAAAAAAAACGAAAAGTACACGCAGGTTATTGATCATAACGGAGGAAAATTTATAGGGAATTCATCGGACAGAAAAGGTAAAGGAATTAATTTCCTGACATGAATTGCCCCATAAAAATAACAGTAGAACCCCGCTACATCCCAGATCGTTCAAATCCGGTAAAATCATATTATTTTTTTGCCTATCATGTGACCATTACCAATAAAGGGACTGCACCGGCACAGCTTATTAGCCGGTATTGGCATATAACAGACGGGCATGGAAATACGGAAGATGTACACGGCCCTGGCGTGGTAGGAGAGCAACCAAACCTGGCTCCAGGTGAAATCTTTGAGTATACCAGTTTCTGTCCGTTACCAACCCCATTGGGGACCATGGAAGGATCGTTTCAAATGTTGGAAGAAAATGGACGGCAATACGACGCTATTATCAACCCTTTTCGGCTGGCGGCACCCCAGGTTCTGAACTAATCAATCTGGAGCCAAGCCAAGGTCAAGCAAGGCTGAGATCTGGTGGGCCACATCAGTAATCATCATATTTTTTAAGATGCCTTTTTCAATACCTCGGCCTCCAGCAATGTATCCAGTCTTTAGGTAGCGGCTCCTGGGATCGCCTCCATGTGTTCCACCATATTTTTCTATTATATATGGCTGGTCCAGGGAACGAACAAAACAAAACCCTTTTTTCGCCAAAAGTAGAAAATCCGTTTCTATCGGAGACCACAGCAAATTATTCATGTGGCGGCGCTCCAGTGTTTCAAATTCCTTTTGCTGAGCGAGGGCAATTCGCACCTTTTTCTTAAATTCCTCATCTTCAGGGTTTTTTAGCCGTATGAATGCTGAACCGCCTGAAGCCAGCCCAACGACCATCCAATCCTTAATTGTGCCGCCCTCAATGGTGAGCCAGCCTTTTTCCTCAAATAATTTATTCACAGCCAACTGCTTTTGATAATTCCTGAAACCATGATCTCCAGAAAGGATTAAAGTTGTACTGCTCCAAAGGCTGTTCTCATCCAGAAAGGCCATGATATTCCCTATAAGAGAATCCATAAACATAAAGGCATCCCGCGCTTCCTGAGAATTTTTACCGTGGTTGTGCTGTGCATAGTCCGTTTCAATCATATGGTAGAGAGACAAATGAGGCCTTTTGCGCGAGAAAGCATCCATGAAGATTTCATGGAGCAGTAAATCTCGGTCATAACCTTGAGGATTGCCGCCCTCCGGAATAACCCCGCGGATCTTGGCAGATTCCAGAAACCTGTCCGGGTAATCATGTTTTCGGACCAGGTCTACTGTGGAAATAGTATCGTTCACTGATTTGATTTCCGGCAGCATATAATCCATGGGTGCCCCCACGGTCACCGGCCAGCTCACACCTAGGCTAACTAATCCTTTTCCCTGAATTTTTGTGATCAGCGTTGGTGTTTTTATCGTATCTGCATACCAGTACCAGTCTGCAAAGTTTTTTTCAGGAAAAAAAGACCGATTGTTCACAATGCCGTGTTCCTGGGGCATCATGCCGGATATCATGGAAGTATGAGCAGGATAGGTGAGAGAGGGGAATACAGATTGTACATTATCGCAAGTGGTACCCATAGCCATCAAACGGGACATATTAGGGCAGTCCCGTTTGAATGATGGTTCAGTCAGCAAATCACCGCGAAGACCATCAATGGAAATTAGAATCACTCGCGGATCCTGCCAGTCGCCTGTGGAACCTTGTTCACAGCCGGCAAGGACCAAAAGCCCAATTAATAAAAATTGTGTTTTTGATTTCATTTAAAACAAGTTCAATTACCGGTAATTTAAAACAATGGAATATAGACGTACGAAAATAATTGCGACCCTGGGCCCACAATGTTCAGATCAAAAATCAGCCCAGGCTCTTGTGGAAATGGGAGTGAATTGTTTCAGGATCAACCTGTCTCATGGTACGGCAGCTGAAAAAAAATCCTATTTTGATTTGGTTAGATCCATATCTCAATCGGAACAAGAACGGCCAGCAATACTGGCAGACTTGGCAGGACCAAAAATCAGAATTTCGGGACTGAATGGTACCATGGATCTGAAAACTGGAGAGAAAGTAATCGTGAGCAATGAACAGAATGGACCTAATGTCATACCTGTTTCAAGCAGTGTCGCTTTTCAAGAAGTAAATCCAGGCGCAAAAATTATGATCGATGATGGTCAGATTGCGCTGGAGGTTATAAGTCAAGTTTCCAATCACACTCTAGAATGTTGTACAGAAATACCCGGGGAAGTAAAAAACCGCAAGGGTGTCAACTTTCCAGGCATTGCATTGAATGTACCCTGCCTTACAGAACAGGATCTTATTGATCTAGAGTTGGCCCTGTCCAGCGGGGCAGACTGGATTGCATTGTCATTTACGCGGGAAGCTAAAGACTATCACTTGGTGCGGTCCAGGATGAAAAACATGAACTTTAATATTCCAGTTATGGCTAAAATAGAAAAATGGGAGGCGGTAGAAAACCTGGATGAGATTATTGAGACTTTTGATGCGGTCATGGTTGCCCGGGGGGATCTTGGTGTTGAGCTGCCCGTTGAACGAGTACCCCTGATCCAAAAGAGCGTTATAGATAAAGCCAGCCAGGCCGGGAAACCGGTTGTTATTGCGACACAGATTCTGGATTCCATGACAGAACGTCCTGTGCCCACCCGGGCAGAAGTAAGTGATATTGCCAATGCTATTCTGGATGGTGCGGATGGATTGATGGTGACCGGGGAAACAGCCATGGGTGTTTATCCGCAGGAGGTAATTAAGGTATTGAGCCGGGTGATTGAAGAAACAGAAGCTGCCATTGATTACGAAAAGTATTATACCGCCCGCGGGCAAAATCTTTTGAGTACAGCACAAGCCATCAGCCACGCTGCCTGTTCCGTAGCTTGTGACCTGGATGTCAATACACTGGTAACCATGACCCACAGTGGCAGCACAGCTCGAATGACAGCCCGTTATCGACCCGCGGCCCGGATTATTGCCATGACGCCTTTTCCGGAAATCTGCAGGCAGTTGGCCATTGTATGGGGAGTCACATCATTTATTGTTCATAAATATGAAAATGCAGATGATATTCCTGCCGCTGCAGGAAATGTGCTGGAGAAAAAGGGGATAATTTCGAAAAGTCAAAAGTTTGTAATTACAGGCGGAGTGCCTGTAGGAGTTCCCGGCACCACTAATTATTTATCTGTTTTCAGACTGGAGTGAGATCTGCACTGGTATTGGGAGCTACCGGATTTGTCGGCGGCTATCTTGTAAATGAACTATTGGTCTCTAAAAAATATGATCGTATAACGACACTGATTCGAACTGCTCCATTAGAGCCACATCCAGTGTTGGAACAAACAGTTTTTGATTTCCAAGATTATTCTTGTTTAGATGATTTACTTCCAGTTCGCGATATATTCTGCTGTCTGGGAACCACTATTCAAACTGCCGGTTCAAAGAAAGCGTTCTGTTTTGTTGATTTTGAACTGCCGCTGCGGTTTGCCCAATGGGCAGAAAAGACTGGTGCTGAATCTTTTTCAATTGTGACCGCAATGGGAGCCAACCCATCATCTAGAATATTTTATAATCAGGTAAAGGGAAATATAGAAGAAGAGGTGAAAAAACTAAACATCCCAACAGTCCGGATTTTTCGACCATCTTTAATCTTGGGCCCCAGGAAAGAATTTCGAATTGGAGAAATAATAGGAAAAGGATTCATGATTATCATGAATCCTTTTATGATAGGACCTTTAAAGAAATATCGCGGAATTCATGCCCGCACCATAGCGAAGGGAATGGTCTATCATCTGGAAAACAGTAAAACAGGTGTACACATTATCGAATCAAACAGGATTGCAGAGCTGGTATAATACATTATCTCACTACAATCTCATCTGCAAAAACCCATGCCTTTCCTCCTGCGCCCAGGTGCCAATCAGGACATTGAATAAAGCTTTCTGTTGTAATACGGATAAATTGAAATGGAATATGTTCAACTTTAGTTGAAAATGATTCAATGATATTTTCATAATCATATTCATCTGTTTTCTTTTTTGCAGATTTTATTTGTTGGTAATTCACCCCATCTATAGACCCAGAAAATATTACTGTGTGAGGAATCCACACCCATGATTTTGCGTCCTGTAAAAAATTAACAGATATATTACTAATTTTCCTGGTTTTCTCCATATCCACTACGGCACTCATTTCATACCCCTCAAACCCAAGCCAGTTGAAATGGTAATCATTTGTTCCGCGGAGTCCATCTGTTAAAGCCGTTTCCCCGCCAACGGGATATTTATCACTATAAGGATACTTTACGCTTACAGTCGCACCGTAGGCCAAATGATCTGTGATTCCGTTTTCAAAATAATAATTCATGGATTTATGATATTCATTGGGGGTGAACCCCATTTCATGCAATCTTTTAAATTGAAAACGGTTCGCATCCTGAACAAACTGTTCCATTTTTTCCTGCATCCCCAATTTTACTTCCCAGCGCTTCCCAGA
>DKQR01000176.1:0-4788 GCA_002471805.1 Fidelibacterota bacterium UBA7303
CCTACTATAACAGGGAATACGTTTTTAAATAACAATTATGGCTTAAAAATATATAATTCCAATAATGACTACAGCATTGGCGGAAATGTAAATAATAAGAATTGGTTCAAAAATAATGAAAGTTATAGTGTCTATAATTATGACTCTGGTGATTCATTAGATGCCACCTATATTCACTGGGGCAGCAAGAGCGGCCCCTATCACGCTACAAATATTCACGGCAAGGGTGATGCAGTAGGCGGCCTGGTGGATTTCTCCAACTGGATCAGTTTACCTGCCGTGGATTCCCTATCGGTATCTGCATCCCTCTTTGGCCCGGTTCTGGCCTGGCCGGCCGTGGATACATCTGCCATTGTAAAGTATTATATTTTCCGTTCCGCTGACTCTACAACCAGCGAACTCCACGATTCAACGGTCAGTACTGAATTGACCCATACAGATATCTATGCCCTGCGTGACCAGACATACTATTACCGGGTGGCTGGCGGCGATATAACGAGTGATTTTGGAAGTCTTTCCATGTATGGGGTTGGCAGTATCATTCCATTTACATTGGATCATGCATTTCTGGATGTGGATGTAGAAGAAATTTCAATTAGCTGGACCCTTTATCCTGAAGAAACGATTAATGAATATTTGATCTACCGCAGGGAAAATGGAACTGATTTTACGTTGATTGATTCAGTAACATCAGTAGATACTGCCTATACGGATACAGGTTTGCAGGAAGGAGAACAATACTGGTATAAGCTGAAAGCTGAGAATAATGAAGGCGCCCGAACATCTTTTTCCCATACGGACAGCACCTTTACGAGATTGGTCGCGCCGACCTCACTCGTAACAGAAATGATTTCAGAACAGCAGATCGATATAAGTTGGGTGGACAATACTGATGAAGAGGACGGCTATCTGTTGCAAAGACGATTTGTTGAAGTTGAGGTCTGGACGGTGGTCGATTCTTTACCTGTCGGTGCTGTTGATTACACAGATTCAACCTTATCTCCATCTACTGTTTATGCGTACCAGGTGGTCGCCTATAACAACAGCGGCGCTGTATCCGATCCTTCCAATACATCCATCACCATGACCGATTTTGCCGCAAATACCTCCTACGGTACTATCACGTCCATCACGGATCTGGAAGGGCTGGTCAGCGATACGGTCAACGTTAATTATTATACGGAAGATCCCAACGGCAGTTATGCCATCACCCAGGACTGGCAGTACAGCCAGGACGGCACCACATGGCTGGATGTGGCAGAGACAGAGATCCTGGACAATAGTATGAGCCCACCCGGCAATAATTCCATTCGCTGGCTAACCAGGACCGGAACCAATAACCTGGACCATGTGGAAGATCCCACGGTCTGGTTTAGAATGAAGCTGTTCAATAATATCAATACGTCCGCCTACATCTATTCATCGGCTGCCTATATTGATAACAATATGCCGCCCAGCGCTACGCTGACACATGTGACCGGTGAGCAAACAGGTGATATAATCTTTGAGTTTGAGACCAATGATGCGGAAGAAGATGAAGTTTCCATATCGGGTGAATATTCTACTGACGAGGGCTTAAGCTGGAATAGTGCTGTATTAGACAATATTGAATTTGGGTCTGGTTATAATACGGGTGGTTACTCCGTTAGCTTTGAATATATGGACGGATATGCATCGTCAAATGCATCATCTGAAACAATATTTGAAGGAGTAACATCATTCTCCGTAGAAGTATGGTATAAAAACCCCGGAATCGTAACTGGGCCAAACGATGGGTCTTCACACACGGGAGCCATAGTAACAAATTATAGGCGTCTGGCTGATGGTGATCCATACAATAATTTCATTCTTTCTATTGACGCAAGTACTTTTTCTAACCCAGGATATGTGAGATTTCTGAGTACCATTTCAGATGAGCCACTGGATGATGATCAATGGCATCATATTGCCGGTGTCTATGACCATGATAATAGCGTATCCTATTTATTCATTGATGGTGTCTTAAACGATACAAATAGTAATAACGATGATTTTTTAAGTAGTTCCAATAAGTTATACATTAATAATTCGGCTCCGTTTGCAGGTGAATTCCATATGGATTGTGATATAGCAGGCGTTAGAATCACGGACGGTGTGCGATATGAATCAAATTTCACTCCCAGCTTTCCGTTGGCATCAGAAGCTAATTCGCTTATTGCCTTAGACTTTAGTACTGGCGATGGGACAACGCTTGCTGATTTATCTGGAAATGGAAATAATTTTGCACTTTATGATGCTGCTACCTGGAGCACGGATGTGCCTTTTCAACATGTTCAAGGCAGTTTTGATTGGCAAGCCACAACCGATCTGCCAACAGGCTTTGACGAGGAAGATGTCTCCTTCCGCTTGATCGCCCAGGATGTGGATCCAGGTATTCCCTCCCGGCAGGACAGCATTCATGTGGATCTGAATGAACCGCCATCTGTCATCGTGACGGATATATATGCTCCCCAGGTAGCAGACGTGACCATCTATTACCAGTTAGCGGATGAGACCAATGATACCTTATCCATTATTCCCCAATATCTATCCGATACTACTTGGGTAAATGCCACAACATTGGGACAGCTAACGGGAATTACTGATTACAGCGGCACCCTCACCTGGCTGAGCACCAATGACCTGGGCCGCACCATGAACCCATCAGTCAAATTCAGGATCGTACCGCAGGACAATGATACCGGAACAGTGGATGAAATGCTGCCCATGGTGGTGGACAACATCCAGCTGCCCTACGCGCAAATCACCACACCTATTGCGGAAGTGGCCGGTGATTATACCATCAATTATGGCCTGATCGATCTCCAGGAAGATACTCTGGACATTCTCTGCCAGTATTCAGCTGATGACGGTGCCACCTGGCAGAACGCAACCGTAACCGGTTCAACCAGTCAAATTCCCTTGGCGGATACATTATTCTCCGGCTCTATCGTGTGGCGGTCAAACATTGATCAGCACCAGGCGGATAATGAAGAAGTAAAATTCAGGATCTTTCCCAGCGATAATAATGGCACGGGCATGGGCGCCGCGACCAACAGTTTTCATGTGGACAATAATTCTACACCTGTTATTGCCATTACACCCATAAATGTGGAAGTATCAGACTCCATCGCAATACAATTTGTTATCATTGACAGCACCAGTGATCTTGTTACCCTGGTCCCGGAATTTTCCATTGATGCAGGCAGCACCTGGGACACGGCAAATGTTCTTGGCATTCTGGCGGATCTGGCGGACAGTTTATATACGAGTTCTATTATCTGGTTGTCCCACTTGCAAACAGAGGGCGTGGATCATGAAAATCTAATGTTCAGGATAACACCGTTCGATATCGACACGGCAGCGGCGACCATAACATCTTTCCACCTGGATAATAACCGCGTTCCAATGATTGAACTGGTTGATATTGCGGCCGAAGTGCATGATAGCGTAGACATTTCCTTTATTTACACGGATTCAGAAAATGATGATTATACGTTGGAAATATTCTATTCACTGGATGGCGGGTATACCTGGGTAGAAGGTTCAAGTAGTACTGATGATACCAGCGGCAGCTTTGAAGTCGGAACCTGGTTGACAGGGCAGGATCTGCCGAATTATGAAGAGAATTCTGTGCAGCTTATATTTATCCCATATGATAATGATATGGGCATGGCCGATACGTCCAATGTCTTTGCCCTTGATAATTACCAGGGCCAAAAAATAATACTTGAAAATTTAACTGATGAACAGGCTGACTCGGTATTCATTTCCTATACGATCATTGATACAACTGCAGATATGATCAGCCTGAACTTTGAATATTGGTCTGAAAATGCCTGGCATGAGTTTCAGGTAACCGGGCCTGCAGATAGTATAAGTACGGCTGGGTATGACAGTTCGGTGGTCTGGATTTCCACGAATGATCTGCCCGGCCTGGATATTCCCAGTTTATTGCTGCGCTGTGTTCCTTATGACGAATGGGGCACCGGAGTGAGCGATTCAATCACTATCTACCTGGATAATAATGAACCGCCTGCAGTTACGATCGATCCTATGGCGGCAGAGGTTCATGGTGAGGTTACCTTCAATTTTACGTTGATTGAACCGGAAAATGACGATATAACTTATGCATACCATTATTCCCTCGATGACAGCACATGGAATGCAGCAAATGTTTCTATAGATACACGAAGCCAGGACAGATCAACGGGTCATAATGTAAAACAGGGGCCATATTCTGTCCTCGATGCCAAGTCATTAGACACACCTGAAATATTTTCACCACAAGCAACAGAAGATTCGCCAGGCAGGGATATAGATGTTGACATTACCTGGCATTCATTCGCTGATATTGATTCAAATGATGTGGACACTGTTTATTTTCGAATAACACCCGCGGATATGGATACGGGTACTGCAGACATTACCAATGCATTTAGGGTGGATAATTATCAGGGGCAAAGTGTAGCATTAACTTCCATCAGCACCGAACAATCCGGCAATGTAGACCTTTATTATTCGATTACAGATACCACAAATGATGACTCCTTGAGTATCAGGTGGGAGTATTCAATAAATAGTCAAACGTGGTTTGAAATTGATGAAATACAAATACAGAATAATGATTATGAGAATACCTTTACCTGGAATTCCCTGGCTGATTTATCAGGTGATGATATTCAAGGGCTGTACGTTAAAGCCACACCACTGGATCAATGGGCAGATGGTATTCACGATACCATCATTTTCCATTTAGATAATAATCTT
>DKQR01000176.1:5133-7662 GCA_002471805.1 Fidelibacterota bacterium UBA7303
TGAACAGCATGGTGATGTTTCCATTAATTATCAAGAATCTGATCCTGAAAATGATGATCTTACATTTGAATATTACTATTCCATTGATGATACTTCTTGGTCCCAGGCTTCTACAACAGGGGGAGGCACACCTGCAGACCCGGACATTTTTAACTTCCATCAGTCCCTGACAGTTAACGATACTCCTTTCAATAATGAGATCAGTGCTGAAACATCAAGTCGCAATAACAGATCCACAGTGGTTTGGAATTCCTCTGCTGATATAAATAATGCTGATCATGAAAATACATATTTTAAGATTATTCCCTCTGATGCAGATGAAGGGACACAAGACCAGGCTGGCCCATTTAATTTAGATAATTACCAAGGTCATGTGATTGATCTTACACCTATAACAGATGAACAGAGTGGTGCAGTTGAAATAACGTATTCAATCACAGATATCAGTGATGATGATCTTGATATTCGCTGGGAATATTCATTAAATGTTGGACAAGACTGGTCATTAGTAACACAAGTTGAAGATGTAAATTATGATGATTCCTATATTTGGAATTCATTAGATGATTTATCAGGCGATGATATTCAAGGGCTGTACGTTAAAGCCACACCACTGGATCAGTGGGAAGATGGTGTTCATGATACCATCATTTTCCATTTGGATAATAATCAGCCGCCTTCAGTTACTGTAACGGATATCACAACTGAACAGCATGGTGATGTTTCCATCAATTATCAAGAATCGGATCCTGAAAATGATGAACTTACATTTGAATATTACTATTCGATTGACGGGACTTCATGGACACCAGCTTCTATAACAGGAGGCCGGAGTAGTAATGGGTCAAGATCAATTGATCGTCGATTAGATAAGGTTGATGTAATTATTCCTTTTGATAATGAAACCACCGATGAAACGCTTAATCGAAATGACAGGTCTACGGTGGTTTGGAATTCTCTGGATGATATTACTGATAATGATATAGCAAATGCATATTTCAAGATCATACCGTTTGATCCTGATGAAGGAATTCAAGATACAACCGGTCCTTTTAACCTTGATAATTACCAGGGCCATAGTATTGACTTGACTCCAATCTCTGATGAACAGATCGGTGATGTGCAGATTACATTTTCATTAACCGATCAAACTTCCGATGATCTAGGAATACAAATACTGTACTCCATTGATAATGGTATGAATTGGGAAATGGCCAATATTGAAGGAGATACTAGCCAATTAGGTAACAATGATTATAATGGTGTTGTAACCTGGGCTTCTGTAGAAAATATCAATAATTTGGATGTCCAGAATGTATTCATTAAAGCGATCCCATATGATGAATGGCAACAAGGGCAGTCTGATGAAATAAATTTCCATGTAGACAATGAGACAGGACCGGTTTTGTCGTCTTATGTCAATGGAATAATACCCTTGCCGCAATACAGCTTTGAGTTAGAGTTTGACAGGCCCATGGATCCAAATACATTTGAAAATGGTATTTCACTTACCAGCGACAATACCAATTTCGATTTTAATAATTTGAATTTTGAAACAAATTCAAACAAAACAATTGTAAATATCTTTTCGACAAATGGTATTCCCGCTTTTGATTCAATTCGTGTTGAAATCAATAATAGTGTTAAAGATTCCCTGGGCAAGAATTTTGATGGAAATCTTGATGGAGATCCTTCAGGAAGCAATGATGATAAAACAATTAGTGTGGGTACATTTATGCTGGGCGATTTTGACACAGACGGAAATATGGATTTTGATGATATTGCGCAATTCAGTATGGGTTGGGATGTGGAAGATCTAAATTATGAACTGGGTCCCGTTACTGGAGAAGCTCCTTATTTGATCGCTTCACCAGATGGCGAATATGATATTGATGACCTCATGTCGTTTATCATGAGCTGGAACTGGGCCAAGCAGAATGGATTTTTGGCCAAAACCATTGCTGGGGAATTTCAAGACGATAAGTTGCAATATGACTGGGATGGCAACTATTTAAACATTGGTTTTGATGTGCCTCAAGGTCTACGGACCATTCACCTGCAGATAAATAAAAAGGAAAATATAATATTTGGTGAATCTGCAAAACTCAACGAAGAACGTTTGGAAATTGAAAATGCAATCTTTTTAGAGGATACATCAGCGAGTAGCAGAGATTATAATATCAGTTCATTTACACCCATATACATGGAGGAATATGATTGGCTGATATCCATACCCCTGCAGATCAAGGGCAAGGAAGGTGTAAAAACAGAATTGGTCTATGAATATTTTCTGGATGGAATACATTATACAGGCCGAAAAACATTAGATCTTAAACCTATACCGGATAGATTTCATTTGGCGCAAAACTATCCAAATCCTTTCAATCCCACGACAATCATTCAATATGAACTGCCGGAAAATATTCATGTAAGGCTGGATATCATTGATGTTACCGGCAGGACAGTGCGTCAGTTGGTCAATGGACCACAGGAAGCAGGATATCAGTCAGTAAGGTGGAATGGCAGGAA
>DKQR01000188.1 GCA_002471805.1 Fidelibacterota bacterium UBA7303
TGGATAAATAATTTCCAGCATTGGGGACAGTCCTGTTCCAACATGCCCAAAAATCCGCTGGCAGATGTCCAGTGGTAATGCATGGGCATTATGTGATCAAGGTATCCTTCGTTGTACCACAGGGCGGCATCCTGGTATACGGTACCATAGCCCTGCCATCCGGACCAGTTATACTTGCCCAGCACTGCCGCACTTAATTTAACATGGGGTTTAACTGACTGAATGGAGTCATGTAGAGTGTGCACAAATTCCGTTACACTCCATCGCCACCATTCTTCCCAGGAACCATACCCTTCCGGAACTCCGGCAGAATAGGGATGAAGATAATCGTAAAGGTATCGCCCGGATAAGTTGGTATTCAGCTGCTGCAGCTCCGTTGGAGTAATAAAACCATCCTGCCGCTGCAGTTCCATTTCCAGAGAAACATTTCTCTGAGTAGTATTGGTGTGCTCGTTCCAGCGGACATAATCCAGGTGCAGGCCGTCAATATCATAATTATTCACAATTTCCATGGCTACGTCTACGGTATAGTCCCGGACATCCTTGAGGCCCGGTGAGACGGATCGATAGGATGTCATTACATTTCCACTTTGATCACGGCAGATCCATTCAGGGTGCTCTTCGGCTGGTGCACCAGTCGTAGTGCTGGAGGTCTGAAAAACATTGAACCAGGCATGGAGTTCTAGGCCTCTTTTGTGTGCTTCTTCTATGGCAAATTCCAGGGGGTCGTATCCGGGGTACTGGTATCCGGAGTAATACCCCCAGGGTTCATGAGATGACTCATAATAGGCCGTACCACTCTGGCGAACCTGAAAGATGACAGCATTCATGTTTGCAGCTGCATGATTATCCATAATCGTCTGGACAGTATTCATATTCTGGCCGGGACTCTTGGAACGGTCAATATGGTTCCAGGTGATGACCCAGGTACTGCGGAATTCCTCGTTACCTGTACCAGTCATCACTCCAATAAACATTGTGGAAAAAATATATAATCGAAAATAATTATAGCGCATTATCTGGGATGAATTGTGACTGTACTTTGATTTAAAATAAGTCTAATCTGGCTGATAAAACTGATTCAAATTAGATTATACCATATGAAAAGATACTCATACCCTTCCTTTATCTTATTAGTTGTTTCATCATTTTTCATCTGCTGCGATAAAATGGATGATGGTAAAATGATAAAACCGCAGGCATTGAATATTGGCGATACCATTGCATTTTGCGCTCCTGCCGCTCCACTGGATACAACGCGGATCATACTGGCCAAAAAACGGTTAACAGAAATGGGCTTTTATGTACTGCAACCTGTATCGCTGTTTCGGCGCTGGGGCTACCTGGCGGGCAGCGATGCACAGCGGGCAGAGGAGTTGATGGCTTTTTTTCAGGACCGCACCGTGAAAGCCATTTTCCCGGGAACAGGAGGCTATGGTACCACCCGTATACTTGACTTGCTCGATTACGCAATTATTCGCAGCAATCCCAAGATATTTATTGGGTTCAGTGACATTACCGGTGTGCACATTGCCCTTAATCAAATGGCGGGTCTGGTGACATTCCATACACCCAATCCTATGTACGGGCTTGGCAGTGATGAAGGCCTAGAACCCACTGCGGAAACTTATTTCTGGTCCCTGCTTAGCGGAGATGAGAAGATGTACCAGATCCCTTTCAATCTGTATGGAGATAGTTTAGGAGTAGAAGTAATGGTTCCAGGAAAAGCACAGGGCTGTTTGGCGGGAGGTAATTTATCCTTGATTTGTGCTGCCATGGGTTCGCCATACGAGATCCAGACAAATGGCAAACTTTTATTCATGGAAGATATCGGTGAAGCACCCTACCGGATTGACCGCTATCTGCGGGAGCTGAAATTGGCCGGCAAACTGGATCGTGTGGCCGGTGTCATCCTGGGCCGTTTTACCCGGCGAAAAGAAGAACCTCCGGATAACCCTGGTGATTTCACCATGGAGGAGGTGCTGGAACAATATTTTAAGAATTTCAATGTACCCGTGGTAAAAAATTTTCCCGCCGGACATGTACGAACCAATATTTCACTGCCGCTGGGTGTTCCGGCGGAACTGGATACAGAACAGGGAGTACTGCGGCTTTTGGAGTCACCTACTGTGAACAAGGACCGATAGTTATATGTTGCTAGATGATGTACCCGTTTTTTTACTGAGAGCAATCAGACTGATGAATTCATACATAATATTTGCCGCTAAAAGAGAAGTGATTTGTGCCGGATCATAAGATGGCATTACTTCCACCATATCATAACCAATAAAATCAATTTCTGTCAACCCTCGAACCAGGAACAAAGCCTCGTAGCCAGTGAAACCCCCTGGTTCAGGCGTCCCGGTTCCAGGCGCATAGGCCGGGTCTACAAAATCAATATCAAAAGTCAAATAGGCCGGTCCAGGTCCAACCCGATCCTTTATTTTTTCCACCGCCTGCTCCATGCCCATACGGTGTAAGTCTGGTCCGGTAATGGCCATGAATCCAGCTTCGGCTGACATCTGATGATCTTCCTGGTCGTACAATGGGCCCCGCAACCCGACCTGACTGGACCGTGCCGGATCGATGAGGCCCTCTTCCAGGGCTCTGCGGAAAGGTGTGCCGTGGGTGTCTTTCTGGTCGAAATAGCCATGCCATAAATCGCTGTGGGCGTCAAAATGCACCAGCGCCACAGGGCCGTATTTTTCTTTTGCTGCCCTGAGTAGCGGCAGGGATACAGAATGATCACCGCCCATAAAGACCGGAATGATGCCCTGTCCAAAGACGGTTTTGGCACCGTCCGCGATCATCCGGTGAGATTCCTGAAGATATCCGGGCATTATAGGCAGGTCTCCATAATCAGCACCGGCGCAATGTTTAAAAATTTCTATTTGTTGAGCCGGGTTATACGGTCTTAGAAGGACCGAGTTATCACGAATTCCCGCTGGACCGAAACGGGCACCGACCCGATAGGTAGCGCCTGTATCAAAGGGGACACCAACTATTGCAAAATCCACATCCTCTAACTCTGTCACATGAGGGAGGCGCATAAAGGTGCGGATGCCCTCAAAACGCGGATATTCCATGGCATCCAAAGGTTGATATTTTTTATTGTCTGTCATAAGATAGCCTTTTCTAATTAATTGTCAACCAACGTACCTAAAGTCCTGATTAATATAACCAGTAGTGTAGCACCGATGGCGAGCAGTAGCCACCAGGGCAGCCCCAATCCGGCGGGAATGGTTCCTACCAGCAAAGAAACTCCGCCGGCAATCAGAGCATAAGGCATCTGGGTACGAACATGATCCATGAGTTCACAGCCGGAAGCCATGGATGTCAGAATGGTGGTATCGGAGATCGGTGAACAATGGTCGGCCCAGACGGCACCGGTTAATACGCAGGCAATGGTAGAATATAGGATATGAATATTTTCAGGATTAACTCCGCCCTGACCTTCCATCACTGCCCAGCATAATGGTATGACCAGGGGCATTAAAATGGCCATAACACCCCAGCTGGATCCGGATCCAAAGGCAGTAACAGCGGCTACCAGAAAGACTACTGCCGGGAGAATATTCATGGGAATTGTATCCCCCAGGGTAGTGATAATAAAGTCTGCTGTCTGCAGATCTCGGGATAGGTCTGCCAGGGCCCAGGCCAATATCAGGACCAGCATGCCCATAACCATAAACTTGAGTCCGCTGTACCAGGCTTCAAATGTTTCATTCAGGCTCAGGATACGCTGACCGACCGATAACGCTGCCGCTGTCAGGGCACTCAATAGAGTGGAATGCATCAGGGCGGCAAAAGTATCAGCACTACCGAGTATCTCCTTTAAACTGTCTCCCTCACCAGATGAAAAAATAAAGTAAAGCATGGAGCCTACCAGGACCAGAATGGGTAAAATGGCATTTACCGCACGGAGGGGAATATTTTCCTTTACTTTAAGATCGCCATCGTTGCCATCTGTTTCCATCTTCATTTCAGGCAGAACGTTGAGCCCTTGACGAGCAATCTTTTCCACGGCGACCATAGGACCAATATCTCTGCCGGTAGTTACCACCAGACCTACCAGAAAAATGGCTAAAAAAGGATAAAAACTATAAGGTATGGAATGGAGAAAAAGTAAGTAGGCGGATTCGTCTAAACCTGTTAGTCCCTCGATTGCGTCCGCAATAATCCCCACCTGAAAGCCGATCCAGGTGGTTATGACCGCGATGGTTGCTATGGGAGCAGAAGTTGAATCTACAAGGTAAGCCAATTTTTGACGGGAAATACCCAATTTATCACATAGCATTCGGGAGGTGTTGCCCACAATGAGGGTGTTGGAGTAATCATCAAAAAATATGACAATGCCGAACAGCCAAATTGAGATTTGTCCTTTTTTCGGTGTGTTGGCCCATTTAACCAAATGGTGAATAATGCCATGCATACCGCCGTTGCGGTAGATAATACCCACCATACCACCCAGCATGAATGTAAACAGTGTGATAATAGCGTGGTCTCTATCCACTATTGTATTGAGTACATATACATGAAAAGACTGCAGCAGTCCTGAAAAAAGGCCTGGGCCGGTAAGTCCATTGGTAGCCCAGGCACCAAACCAGATTGCGATAAACAATGCCGGAACGATGGATCGTGTAAGGAAAGCCAAAAAGATGGCAATGATAGGAGGTAAAACAGATATCCAGGGTTTTATACTGTGCCTGTTAAGCTGGTCGATAGCGATATCATTACGCAGTAAATTGAAAGAGGTTTTTCCGCTCTTAGGTACAAACAGGTTTTGAAATTTAATCTGGTCTGGACCCATATTATTAGGCAGGAAAGTGGTGCCGTTACATTCTAGTTTATAAGAATCAGTAGTATCAAATTCACCTGAATAGGTGACGGTAAACTCGATATTTTCCAGAATAATTTTTGGCGCATCTACTGAAGAGATAGTTTGGCCAAAAAGGGGTCGTAAAGAGAACAGGATGACTAAGAAAATTTTTCTGGAAAAATTCATATATAAATTTATTACAATTTTTCTGATACGTTAATTTTATGTAATCATCTCTATGGAATTATTAGAGGTTATATTTATCCTAAAAATAAATCAACGGATTACTAATTTCTACTGTATTTAATGCTGAATCGTCTTATTGTTTTTTTCATCACTGTATCTGCAGCCACTGCGCAAATAACTGACTCCCCTTTGATCAGTGAAATCCTTAAAAATTTTAAACCTGAATTCCCCAATATATTTTCAGCACCAGACCAGTATAAACTGCAGATCATCTATACACAGGTAAACCGGGATCGAAATAATGTTCCTGAACTGGAAACCCATACCTATCGACTCAAGCCTCGGGAATACTTCTATCCTGCCAGCACCATCAAGTTTCCTATTGCGGTGCTGGCCATGGAAAAACTCAACAGCATTGAAAATGTTGACCAGTATACATCACTGAACATTCTGACTGAAATTCCGGGTTTAGAGGGAGTTTTGGAAGATAAGACATCGAGAACCGGCTTGCCGTCTATTGCTCACTATATTCATAAATTGTTTGTTGTATCCGATAATGATGCCAGCAATCGACTTTATGAATTTTTAGGTCGAGATTACCTTCATCAACGGCTTTGGGACTTAGGTTACACTGAAACAAGAATTCGCCACCGTCTTGATATTGCATTAAGCAAAAAACAGAATCGTTATACCAGCCCTTTTCGCTTTTTTCATGATGGCAGCATTATATACGAACAACCCAGTCAAAAAGCAAAAATTGATCTGGATGTGAATTACAACGATTACCTAATTGGCAAGGCACATATGAAAAATGGAAACCGTATTGAACAGCCCTTTGATTTTTCAAAGAAAAATTTTATGAGCCTCATGGAACAGCAATATTTTTTAATTCAAGTCATGTTTCCGGAAACAGCACCTGAAGATAAACAATTAAATCTGACAGAGGATGACTATAAATTTCTTTATGGGAAAATGTCACTGCTGCCCCGGGAGAGTAAATATCCACTTTATGAGGACAATGATCATTATTATGACGGCTATTGTAAATTTTTTATGTTTGGTGATACAAAAGAAAGAATCCCTGATCACATTCGCATCTATAATAAGGTGGGACTGGCTCATGGTTTTCTGGTGGACAATGCCTATGTCGTGGACGTGAAGAATAAGGTAGAATTTTTCCTTAGTGCAGTGTTATACGTTAATCAAAATGAAATTTTAAATGACAATACCTATGAATATAATGAAATTTCCATACCCTTTCTGGCTGCCTTGGGAAACGCCGTTTATCGTTTTGAATTAAAACGCGTGAAAGATGTTTTACCCGATTTGACCCGATTTGAAATCGGGAATAAATAAATCAAGTGCACCTGTGCAAAATCCTGCTTCGCAGGAGATGATGTTATTTCAATAACACTTCTTTACTAGTATGCCTAAAAATATGGTTTAGGCCCTTATTCACTTTTTCCTATAAGATCTAATGTTTCAGATATGGCTTTATCTGCAAGGCTAGACATTAGTTTATAGCCCGATCTATTGGGATGTACACCATCATATGTATATTCTTTTTTAAGCCCCTTATTACGTGTGACCATTGATGAATAATAGTCAAGATAGGTTATACTATTACGTTCAGTATATTTTTTCATAATATTATTAACAGCTGCAATTTTTTCAGGAGGGTTAAGCCCGGGGTTCCAAGGGTAATCAGCTGTGGGCAGAATTGAGGATAAGATTACATGGATTCTGTTGCTTCTTGCCAGTTCAGCCATTGAAATAATATTATCTGTTATCATTTTGACGGTTGCTGGCCCAGTATTGCCAGCAATATCATTTGTTCCTGCTAAAATAACGACAATTTTTGGCTTTAGGTCAATGACATCCTCCCTGAACCGGATCAGCATCTGGGGTGTCGTTTGACCACCGATGCCCCTGTTGATGTAATCTTTTTCTGAAAAATATTCTGGGTAAAGTTCACTCCAGCTCTCTGTTATTGAATTACCCATAAATACTATTCTATTTCCGTTTATTTTAGGTGGGCCGAGTTTGGAATTTTGTTTTTTATATTTGTTTAGATTTGCCCAATCTTGAGTCATAGTAATACCATTCATGAATAAAAGAAGAACTAAAATACGCATTCATGTCCCATTATAATTTTAACATAATTCTAACAAATAACCCTGTGATACGGTGTTTAATATTTTGAAAATAAAAGAATCTCTTCCATACTGTATTATTTTTTAAGACCAGACTTGATTACTCTTTTGCATGTATCTGTGTAATAATATGGAACTAGTAAACCTAAATTCCACAGCTTTTTCCTGCTGGCTAGATCTGGGGTTCATGTAGTTTATGCGTATTAACTACAGGTTGTGTCCAAGCCATTTCAAAATCGCCCTCAGCATATGGGTTTGAGTGTTTGCGATCGGAGATGATTTGGGTTCGAACATATAATTCAGTGTTATCAAAATTATAGACAGCTGGATTCTCGTTTGTTTCAAAGAAAACCTTACCAATTTCAGCGCTGTAAATACGGGATATATGTCTTTCCTGACCTTTATCATCTAAAACTGGGGTGGAAGAGGTATCAAATTTCCTCGGTGTGCCGATAAACTTTGTGGTGTATGAAACTCCAGGCTCACCCTGTATCTTTACTGTAATCTGATCCCTGGTAACCTTGATTTCATCCAGCAGGACACCTGAACTGGAATAAAATTCACCGTTCTCTAATGCGTTAATAACTCCCATGGGGGTAAGATGTTTTCTGTAAACCATAACCCATCCTCTCCCGGCATTGGAATTGCCGATTCCAAAGTTATAATAACTGTGAGCGTCATCGGTGGCTAAACCATACATTACACTCCTGTTTTTGTGTAAACGATTGGATAAAACAATATCCCAGATTCTATCGGTACCTGGATGAGCATCATCACCCCAGTTTTTTACATCGGGATGCCCATTATAAACTTCAAAAAAAGGGTCTCCTTTTAACTTTATCAAATCCTCTGGCAGAATTCCCCAGTAAAAATTGGGGTGATTTGCGTGAGCAATCATAGGTCTATTTGTTTGTTCACGCTGTCGGAGAACTGCATCCACATTTCTTTGCAGCACATCGTATGTGCTTTTTCCTCCCTGAGGCTGGATCAATAACTCAAGATTTGTAGCATTTACATGAACAGGATATTTATCAAATATATCCGTAATCTCCTCTGCTTGAATCAATATAAACTCACCAGGAACCTCGAATTTATCTTTTAATTCACTCAAGGTCTTTAATCGCATTTGAAGTGTATCACCTTTCTGACGCAAATCAGGCCAATCATCTCCAAATTCTATTTTCAATTTCTCCAGTTTTTCTATTGTGAAAGGCGGTGGCCATATTTCCGTATTTGCACTATCAACTACATCGATCCATTTTTCTCCTTCAGAGAGAATATTGTGATCAGATAATGCAAGGAATTGGTAATTGTTTTGATGATACCAATTCACCACAGTTTCCGGGGGAGCATCGCCATCGCTCCATAATGTATGTGTATGCAGATTCCCTTTCAGCCATTTAGGTTTTTTTCTAATCCGATCACAACTAAAAAGAAAAAATATAGTCACTATAATTAATAGATTCTTCATGTAGAAACTTACATAAATGA
>DKQR01000036.1:0-278 GCA_002471805.1 Fidelibacterota bacterium UBA7303
AAAAGTCCATTTTCAAAAGCTAGTGCTGGATATTCAACAAATGGCGGAAGATTAGCTTATGATATGAATTTCAGCTATCTAAATTCCACAGATGTCATGCCGGATGAATATGGTTTATGGAATGTAACTGATGATAGTGTTGTGGAAGATGTCTGGAATCATACCAACGGATCGCATCTTCCGTTTATCTTCTCAATAGATAAAGATTCAGAAGGTAATCAAGCAGAATCAGAACACATCTTCGCCAGGTTCGCACAGAACTCACTGGATATGACTCA
>DKQR01000036.1:605-3644 GCA_002471805.1 Fidelibacterota bacterium UBA7303
GCAAACGATGTATTCAATATTTCCATGCGGATTGAGGAGGAGTTTTAGTCAACGGTCTTTTGTATGGTTGTAGATTCAGGAATAAATACAACTCAAGCTGGATTTAATCTAATTTAAACATGGAAAATGTTACTATATGTTACTAAATCATAGTCCAAAACAGGCTAAAACAGGCATAAAAGAAAACCCCCAAAAAGGGGGCTTTCTCGTCAATAAAAGCAGTATTTCAGCTCGGATTATGATTCCGATGCTCTAACCAACTGAGCTACGCCGCCGTATTGTCGAGAAACATCAGTGTCTCAGTGTACCCAAATGACTGCCATTACTATATGTTACTAAGGCTTTTTTTGAAAACCTTAGTGATGTCCTTTTGCGTCTCCATGCTAACTCCTGCGTAGTGATTGCGCACCACAGAGGAGCTTTTATCACCGATTGAGATAGCAGCTTTCTCGATTGAGCCGGTTTGATGCTCTATTAGCTGCGACTTTAACCTTCTCAGATCATGGAGTGTGAAAGAAATGTTTGTCTTTTCCGATATGCCCTTAATCAATTTTCTTAAATAAGAATATGTGAAATCAAGCGGTCTGGAATATTCCTGCCATTTTTTAAAGATGACCTTCACAGAGTCATCCATATACACATCCACTCTGTTATTGTTTCGTTTTGGTGAGATCCTGATTACAGAATTCTCAAAGTCAACATGCTCCCAATGAAGCTCTTTGTCCGGACATGCTTTATTAAAGCCCAACAGTTCAGATGCCCTGACACCTAATGTAGTGTACACATGAATTAAGTCCTTTTCAAACTCAGTGAGAGATGGATGATTGAACAGTGTGGCAATTTCATCTTTTTTCCATTGCTTATATTTTACTGCCTCAAGATCATCATAAAAATCACATTTCTTGATAGGCATTTCATATATCCTATTAGCATCAAAAGCCCACTGGAATATAACCTTTGCCATTTTCATATCCGATGTGATCCCTCTTCTTTTCATTCCCCTGAGTTCACGCATATGCTGAAAATAAGCCCATCCTACATGACCTTCAAAAGATGTTTTGCGTAAAGTCTGAACCAGATGATCTTCTCCAAAAACTTCCAGCACATTGTTAATCGCACCCATATAACGACTGCGAGTTTTTGAATTTAACTTCTTTTTCAGTTTGGTTTTAATATACTCATTAAATACGTCTGCCAGAGTCTTAGGCTTTTCCATCGTTGCCAGCAGATGTTCCACGGGCTGTCCTGATTTCACCAGGGATTCAATGTATTCCCATGTCTTGAACGCATTCTCAGCTTCCAGTTTAGATTTGAAAGTTGTTTGTGTCCATCCGAAATACGGATGCTTATATTGCAAGCGCCAGAGATGTGTTCTCTGTGCATGTGGTTTTAGTGTTGCCATTTTTGTTGTCCTTTAGTTTGTGTGTTTAATCGCTCTTGTAATTCCTGAATCTGTTTTTTTTGTTCAGCAATTTGTTCCTTTAAATTCATATTGTCATTGATTAAACTGTCTTTTTGCTCCATTAATGAATCTATTATTTTCTGACAATATGGATTGATTTCGATACTCATGGTGTTGTCCTTTTCGTATGTTGTTATTATTCTGACTCCTTCTGATGTTATTTCATACCTGTATTGCAATGCAGATATAACTCTCTCAAACGTCCTATGATGTATACTGTGAATCTCACCTTTTTTCCAGCGAAAGATTTGTGAACGTGAGATGCCGGTTATCCTTTCAATGTCCAAGTCGGACATCTTGGATTTGCCGATAGCCCACAGCATAGCTTCCAGTCTGTTATTAAACAACATTGTCCTCAGAATTCCCACTAAATGTAAACAATCCTAAGAATATTTACAAAATATTTTGTTTACAACTTTTTAATCAATAATTTTACATTAGATATGGATGTAAAAAACAGTATTTATGTAACTAAAATACAAATAGGACTTCACGATAAATGGATGAGCCAACGTCAATTATGCAGGCTCATTGGCATATCTCCCACATACCTTACATTAATGTTACAAAAAAAACGTCCTGTCCTCAAGAAACATAGAGACTCTATTGCAAAAGTGCTTGAGGTGGACTTCGGTGATTAGACAGGAATGGTTCTCTGTCCAACAAAGTGCAGAGTATATGGGGTTGTCCCGGCGGTCTATTGATCGAGCGATACTGCTGAAAAAAAATGGATTAGCAAATAACGACCTGGATATTAAACTGGTTGGTAATCAATACCGAATCAAAAAATCCAGCCTGGACGAGATAGATACTATTATAACTTATGGGCGGCGCAACGTATTGTCCTCAAACGCATGAATACACCCCTCATATCGTGCCGCCCAAAACTTTCAAAAGGAAGTGGTAAAAACAAGAATACCCCGGATGCCTCCAGGGTATTCCGCTTCCGCTTTTCATAAGAAAAACAAAAGGACAACAAAGGAAAATAATATGACTAATGGACTTCTTCCAAATGATTACGACATCCCTTCCGCATCAAATTCACTGTTCTTCCGATTACAAAAAGGTGAGAATAAGTTCCGCATTTTGGATACTCCACTTACCGGATATGTTTGGTTTGAAAATACCATCGATGGATTAAAACCACAGCGGTGCAGGGATTCAGCCGACATTCCCACAGGAACAGAAAAACCAAAACACTTTTGGTTCATGCCTGTGGCAGTGGATGATGAAATCAAACTTCTTGAGATCACTCAAAAGACTGTCTTAAATGAATTGGCAATCCTTGACAGATCACCGGTGTGGGGAAATCTCAGTAAATATGAAGTTATCGTAACTCGATCCGGTGAGGGTTTGGATACAAAATACTCCGTTACGCCTTGCCCCAAATCGGCAAATAAGATGGAGGCTCAATATGTAGACTTTAGAAAGGGATACAAGCCAGATAATCTTTTTTCCGGTTTGAGTGTTGTTGCAGACAAGGTAACATCGAATGACGGACTGCCCTTCTGAAATCACCCAAACAGAAAGGCTATCGTGGCGAAGTCGAAATTGTGCGTCTCCTGTCGCATCTCGGC
>DKQR01000036.1:3945-4195 GCA_002471805.1 Fidelibacterota bacterium UBA7303
GTCGCATCTCGGCTTCGCCGTACAACGTGCTTGGGGATCTGACGGCAGAAGCATCAATGAGAAATCTGATGTGGATGTGTCTGCCCGCAAAGATGGACTGAATCTCAAAGTACAGGTGAAACGCAGAAAAAGAATTCCCAAATACTTTGATCTCGGAAATGCCAATGTACTCGCAGTGAGAGCTGACAGAGGAGAATGGCTGTTTTGCTTTCCTGAGTCAATGCTGAAGAAGATCTTGTGAGCCTTATAC
>DKQR01000120.1 GCA_002471805.1 Fidelibacterota bacterium UBA7303
AACTTGCAATACACAGCCATTGGAGATTACCTTCATTCTCCCTATAAACAATTAAAATTTTTCTTAGGTAATAAAATCAGGAGTTAACCAATGAAAAAAATGATAATAGTCGTGTCTATACTGTCCGTCTCTTTTGTTTTTTCTGAAAATCAGAAATATCCAAATGGCATCTACTCCAAGAATTACAAAAAGATCAAGATGAAAGAAGAGTCGATTTCTGCTGGCAGAAAAATAGTCAGTACAGGACACAGCCCCTCAGCCAGGTACAATTCCAGGGAATCAAGTTTTATTGCAACCAAGGTTGACTCATCGTTAAATGGATATGGCGCCTATAACAGTGACCCCAATCCATTAGCGTTCGTGCCCGATGAGGGTTATGTTGCCGTGTACAGGCAGTTCCAGGGCTTTGATGTTACTGCCGGCTATATTGGAGCAGCACAGTCTGAAGATGGTGAGGAATGGTTCACGGAACAAAAATTGAATGAATGTTATCCGGGGGGCCAGCTATGTGAACCATCTCTCCCTACAGCTACGGGTACACCGCAGGGTCGATATCCCAGTGCAGGGTTCGCAGAAGATGGCCAGCCCACAGCTATATGGAATGAATATACAAATGCTGATTATGGCGGCGGAACCTACGGCGGGTTTCCGCTCTATGCATATGACTCAGATGAGATTGGAGAATTCTCAACCTGGAATACGCCCTTTACATTAAACAATGGCTGTCAAACCACACCCTGTGACCCCGCCGACCTCTGGGTTGGAAATTCACGGGTCATCAATGGTCCCAGCGGAGCAAAGCTTGTTGCGCAGTATAACAGCTGGGCCGATGACACCAAGGAATTAATGATCACAAGCAGTTTTTATACGAATGGGTATTTTCTGATGAATGATCCCTATATCTCCTTTGATCAGCTTGAGGATGATCCCGAGAATCCGGGCACTGGTTTATGGTACCCTGGCGGTTATCAGTCT
The DNA here is from genome assembly GCA_002471805.1 of Fidelibacterota bacterium UBA7303. GTDB lineage: Bacteria > Fidelibacterota > Marinisomatia > Marinisomatales > UBA1611 > UBA2134. The sequence goes on from DKQR01000120.1 coordinate 976, forward strand.
TCACCAGACTGGAGCATCAATGAAGATGGCGTTGGTTATCTGGCCACTATGGGCTGGTGGAATGGCGGAATTGACGATATTGAATCTCCAACAAGCCAATCGCTTTACATTAAAAAGACCGAGGATTATGGAGAGACCTGGACCAACGATGAGGGATTCCATAATTCCGGTTGGTATGAATGGTCCGATGAATTGCAGGTAACCATTATGGATTCATTGTTAACTGCGTGGTCAGATACAGCACACCCGTATTATGATGAAGTCTATCATTATGGTGATACCCTGGCTTATGACATGGAACTGGATGACAATGGAGATTCTGTAGAAGTATACTTTTACCCTACACCAGCCTGGCTTCCATTTTACACATTTGATCTTGCGACGGATGAAGATGGTGGATTACACGTTATTTGGCCAACTCTTTTATATGGCTGTAAAGATGTCAACGGCGGCTGCGAGGACAGTGATGGTGATCTCTTCGCTGATTCTTTATACTTCTGGACTGATATACCTGGAGTTGGGATGATATATATGTATAATCCTGATCCTACGGATGACCCCAGTAACTGGTCAGCTACCCATATTAGCGATCTGTCAAATACTTACGGTGCAGACTTTTTCAACAGTCCTATTTTCCATATATATACCGATGGTGCTTCCGACTATTGGGGCAGCATGCAGTATTTCTATCCTCAATTATCCACCGGACCAGATGGAACTTTGTGGTTTGCCTCATCGGCAGTTTCTGATATAGATACGTCTACCTATTACCCTACTGATATTGACATTTTTATGAGAAAATCTGCTGATAACGGACTCACCTGGTCCGAAGAAGAAAATGTAACCAATACCCCCATGGAAGTTGCGACAGGCGGCATTGTGACCTATTATTTGGAGAATGGTATGCACCTGGCACAGCAAGGTACGGAAGAAGAGATTGGTGTGTTTTTCCAGATGGCTGATTTTGAAAATGAAACCTACCCTCCAGCTACGGGCTATGAAGATTATTTAAACAGGGTTTATGTTGGTATTTATTCCAATGACTTCGGGAGCGACGTGACAGTATCCACAGGCGGCGAATTTCATGTGCCCGGATCATTCAACCTGCGGCAGAATTACCCCAATCCGTTCAATCCCAAGACCCATATCGATTATGATTTGAATGTTGCCGGGCAGGTGGTCCTGGAACTGTATGATCTGCGGGGGAAGCTTGTAGAAACATTTATCAATGAAGAAAAACCCGTTGGGGCACATCAGTTTGTTCTGGATGGATCGCAACTGGCCAGCGGCGTTTATTTTTATACCATGACTGCCAATGGTATATCCAGGACCCGCAAGCTGGTGCTGATGAAATAAAACTTTATTTCTTTATTTGACTTTAACAGGAAATCAAAGTGAACCACTGTGAGTGCAGTGGTTCACTTTTCCGTTTTCATATTGACAACAGGAGAGCACTATGCGCTTATCGTTAAAATTACTTTGTGTATTATCATTATTAATTGCCAAGGATATCCGTTATAAGATACAGCAAACTGCAGGGACATCCCGTCTGGTTACACTACAGGGTACAAATGAAGGTCAGGTGAACCAAACTTATGTGCGACCGCCAAGCCGCGATGATACAACTACGGTCTGGCTGGAAGATTTTGAAGGAGAC
>DKQR01000110.1 GCA_002471805.1 Fidelibacterota bacterium UBA7303
CCAACGGCAGTACTCATTTCTCTGGATTGTAAAACCAGTTTTAAATGATGGAAAACCTCTACACCCATACGCAGGGCCTGTGAAAATGTAGAGGCGCCAAAAGGGAAAACCATGAATTCCTGAATATCTACTGTATTGTCTGCATGGCTGCCACCATTTAAAATGTTCATCATTGGTATGGGCAACAATACTGCATTTTCACCGCCTAGATATTGAAACAGCGGCAAACCGTAATAATTAGCCGCCGCTCTGGAAGCGGCCATAGAAACACCCAACAGAGCATTAGCGCCTAGTTTTGATTTATTCTCAGTGCCGTCTAAGTCAATCATAATAGTATCCAGTTGAGGTTGATTGGTGGCATCAAATCCTTTCAGTGTGTCAGCAATGATGGTATTAATATTGGTAACAGCTTTACAAACACCCTTTCCTAGATAGCGTTTTTTATTTCCATCCCGAAGTTCATTTGCTTCATGTTCACCTGTAGATGCTCCGGATGGAACTGCTGCTCGCCCCCTGGAGCCGTTTTTCAGCTTGATGTCAACCTCAATGGTGGGATTTCCGCGTGAATCAAGGATCTCACGAGCATGTATTATTTCAATGGCAGAATTCAAGATTTACTCCCGTAAATTAAAAGACCAAATTAGATTTGACCCCGAACACGATTCAACAGCAATAAACAATAATTTCAAATCTGGAACATCTATTCAAAGCACCCATTAAAGAACAATGATCACCCTTAAACGATTTATGGAAACTCAGTCTAAGCAGTGGGAGGCCTGTATTGGGAACAGCAATAATGGAACCCTGTTCCACCGTCGAAAATTTTTGAATTATCACCCCAAGGATAGATTTGAAGACCATAGTTTAATGGCCTATAAAAAAGATAAACTGCTTTCTGTTTTTCCTGCTGCTGTGAAAATAGAGAACAGCAAACGATTTCTGGTTTCTCACCCGGGAGCTTCTATGGGGTCTTTTGTGGTACCTGTAAACTTATCCATCGCGGATGCAATGGAGCTTGGTAAAATTCTGGTAAAATATACCCGTGAACAATCATTTGATGGAATAAGAATTACACTTTCCCCGAGTTTATACCAAAGCCGAATATCAAATTACATGGATTTTGCATTCTTCAAGCAGGGCTTTACTTATGCCAAGCGGGATATTACCAGCGTGCTGTTCCTGGAAAATAATATAGAAAATAATCTGCAGAAATTTCGTTCTTCACACCGCAGAGCAGTCCGCAAGGCACAAGAATCGGGTGTTGTTGTACGCCGGTCAGAAGATTATGCAGCATTTTATAACATTCTCGTTCAGAACCTGAGCATTCGCCATCATGTTGCCCCCACTCACACCCTGAAGGAATTACTGGAGATCAAAAACCGCTTTCCGGAAGATGTAAATTTATTTGGAGCCTATTTGAATAATGAAATGTTGGCTGGGGCAGTCAATTTTATTATCAATGAACACGTGGTATTGGCATTTTATATCAGCCACCAGGAAAAATATCAGGAGTACCGTTCCGTTAATCTATTATTTTATTCTATTTTTAATTGGGCTATTAGCAAAGGCTTGAAAATTTATGATTTTGGTACATTTACTGTGGATGAGGAACCAAATATGGGACTGGGCCGCTTCAAGGAAAATTTTGGAGCCAGCGGTGTTTTTCGGGACACGGTTGAACTGAATCTGACTTAGTATATATGTCAATTAAATCATTAGGTAAAAATTCACTTATCTATGGTTTCGGCCATATTCTGACCCGCCTTGTAACATTTTTTCTGCTCCCTCTATATACCCATGTATTTACCCCTGAAGAGTATGGGGTAGTTTCCCTGGCCTACGCTTTTATGGGCTTTACAATGATTTTCTACCGCTATGGCATGGATACAGCACTCCTAAAATATGCTGTACAGAAAAAGGACCAGGAAAGAGGAGAATACATTTCTACAATTTATGGAATCCAGGTTATCACCAGTATCGTTTTTTCCAGTATCCTTTTTGTTTCCAGAGAGATCATTGCAAAAATTGTTTTAGGTGTGGATAAACCCGAATGGATCGCTGTGCTGTCGGGAGTATTGCTTCTGGATGCACTTTGGAACCTGCCGGTGCTGCTGTTACGCGCTGAAGAAAAACCAATACCTTTTATCCTTTTTAATTTGATAAATGTTCTATTTACGATGGGGTTTAATATCTTTTTTGTGGTTATTCTTAAAATGGGCATTACCGGAGTCCTTTTAGCGAATCTGACCGCATCCAGTATTGTATTTATTTTTTCATTGCCTGTCATAATAAAGCGTATCAGCTTCAGTATCATCCAGCCAATAACACTTAAAACCGTATTTAAGTTTGCGATTCCCTTTTTGCCTGCTGGGATATTTACAATGATCATGGAACTGGCGAATCGTTATTTGTTGAACTGGATGGCCGGTACGCGGGAGGTAGGACTTTATTCAGCAGGGCATAAATTGGGTATTTTTGGCCTAATTGTAGTGATGGGATTCAATATGGGCTGGGCACCCTATTTTTTAAAACGGGGTAAGGAAGTTGGCGCCAGAAAAGATTTCGCACAGGCAGCAACAATTTTTCTGGGGTTGCTGGGCTTTGTTATTGTAGCCGTAAGCCTATGGGTTCCCGAAATAATGCGATTCCCAATAGGTTCACGGACCTTGATCGGAGAGCAATTCTGGTCTGCTGAAAATGTTGTATTTTGTATTCTGCTGGCCTATTTCTTTTTTGGCACCTATGTGATACAGCTACCTGGTGTTTATATGAGGGAAGTCACTAATTGGATTCCCGTTTTCAGAGCCATAGGGGCAGCAGTAAATATTTCATTAAATATTTTATTGGTTCCCAGATATGGAGTTATAGGGTCTGCCTGGGCAACGGTATTTGCCTTTATGTTCATGAGTTTATCTGTTTTTATCCGGTGCCATAAAATCTATCCGGTTGCCTATAACTGGTCCGCTTGGATTTACCCTCTAATATTTATGGGCGTTGTTTTTATAACTGGCGATGATATATGGACTCGATTGGCCATTACTCTTTTTTACCCCGTCCCTTGGTTTTTATTTGTAATCAATAGTGAAGAAAAAACGGTTATAAAAAGTTTCATAAAATGATTGCTGTGGTTTCCTGTCACCATTTTCCTGACGACGAGCGTATTTATCATCGGGAAATAAAAACTTTATTAAAGCA
>DKQR01000094.1 GCA_002471805.1 Fidelibacterota bacterium UBA7303
TATTCTGTTATATCCGTAACAACACCAGCACCAACTGTATGACCGCCCTCACGAATCGCAAAACGCAACTCCTTGTCCATTGCGATCGGCGTAATCAACTCAACATCAAATTCAACATTGTCACCAGGCATCACCATCTCTGTACCCTCAGGCAAAGTCACTACTCCCGTCACATCCGTGGTCCTAAAATAAAACTGGGGACGATACCCATTGAAAAATGGCGTGTGACGGCCACCCTCTTCCTTCTTCAAAACATAAACACTGGCCTTGAATTTCGTATGCGGGGTTATGGATCCCGGTGCTGCCAATACCATCCCACGGGTCAACTCTTCCTTATCTACACCCCGAAGTAACAAACCAGCATTATCACCGGCCTGGCCCTCATCCAAAAGCTTGCGAAACATCTCCACTCCAGTCACTGTGGTCTTCTTATCGGCTCCCATACCCAGGAGGCTTACCTCATCACCCACTTTAATGATACCACGCTCAATTCGCCCTGTACCTACTGTGCCACGACCTGTGATGGAAAATACATCCTCAACAGGCATGAGAAATGGCTTATCCACATCACGTTCCGGCTCCGGAATAAAACTGTCGCAGGCATCCATCAACTCCACAACGCACTTGGTGGCAGCCTCATCACCAGGATTGCTTAAAGCATTTAATGCTGAACCCTTGATAATGGGGGTATCATCACCAGGAAAATCATATTCATTCAGCAAATCACGAAGTTCCATCTCTACCAGCTCCAATAGCTCATCATCATCTACCTGGTCTGTCTTATTCATAAATACTACAATGGACGGTACATTCACCTGCTTGGCCAATAAAACGTGCTCACGGGTCTGAGGCATGGGACCGTCTGCTGCTGACACAACCAGTACTGCACCATCCATCTGGGCGGCACCGGTGATCATGTTCTTGATGTAATCCGCGTGACCAGGACAATCCACGTGTGCATAATGACGATTCTCCGTCTCATACTCCACATGGGCAGTCTGGATCGTAATACCACGCTCACGCTCCTCAGGGGCGTTATCTATACTGTCAAAACCCATCGCCTCTGCTAATCCTCGGGCACTCTGTACAATAGTGACCGCTGCCGTCAAAGTGGTCTTGCCATGATCCACGTGACCGATCGTACCAATATTGACATGGGGCTTCGTTCGTTCAAATTTTTCCTTGGCCATTGTTTAACTCCAGATTACGATTATTTAAGATACTTTTCCGTGTACCTTTTCCAATATTTCAGACTCAATACTGGCTGGTACTTGTTGATATTTTGAAAATTCCATATGATATACGGCACGGCCCTGTGTAATCGACCTTAGATCTGTAACATACCCAAACATATTGCTCAGGGGTACGTCAGCCTTTATAACTTGTGCCTGTTTACGCTGTTCCATGCCTTCAATTTTCCCACGTCGGGAATTCAGATCACCCATCACATCCCCAAGATATTCATCAGGAACAATCACTTCCACCTTCATCACCGGTTCCATCAATTTTGGGTTTGCTTTTCGACAGGCATCCTGAATGGCCATGGAACCTGCAATTTTAAAGGCAATTTCCGACGAATCCACATCATGGTAAGAACCAAAAATGAGTTCAACGCGAATATCTTCCAAAGGATATCCAGCCACAACACCGTTTTTCAATGCTTCCTGGATGCCAGCATCAACGGATGGGATGTACTCTCTCGGTATGACACCGCCCACAATCTTGTTCTCAAAGTGATAACCTTTCCCCGATCCATTGGGTGCCACATTGATCACAACATGGCCATATTGTCCACGACCACCGGTTTGACGGACAAACTTCATTTCCAATTCATTGACAGTTTTTGTAATTGCTTCGCGATAGGCAACCATGGGCTGCCCGATATTGGCCTGGACCTTAAATTCCCTCAACAAACGATCCACCAGAATCTCCAAGTGCAACTCACCCATGCCAGCAATGATCGTTTGCCCTGTCTCTTCGTCCGTAGAGACCTGAAAGGTGGGATCCTCTTCTCCCAGTTTCTGCAATGCTTTAGATAAAGAATCCTGATCTCCTTTACTAACGGGCTCTACCGAGACAGAAACAACCGGCTCTGGAAAATCCATAGATTCCAGGAGAATCTTCTTTTTTTCGTCACAAAGCGTATGACCTGTTTTTACATTTTTCAGACCCACAGCCGCTACGATTTCACCCGCCGTTACACTGTCCCGCTCCTCCCGTTTATTCGAATGCATCAACAGGATGCGGCTGATACGTTCACGCTTGCCGGAATTTGGATTAAATATATAAGATCCAGCTTTAAGTTTACCAGAGTATACTCTCATATAAGTTAATTTACCAACATATGGATCTGTAATAATTTTAAATGCCAAAGCGCTGAAAGGCTCATCATCTTTCGGATCCCGTGTGATAACCACATCCGTATCATCCGGGTTCAATCCATCAACTGCTCCAATATCAAGAGGGGAAGGCAACAAGTTTACAATGGCGTCTAAAAGCCGCTGCACGCCTTTATTTTTAAATGCGGATCCGCATAATGTCGGCACAAACGTATTATCCACGCATCCCTTGCGTATGGCAGTTATTATTTCACTGACAGAAATTTCTTCATCAGCGAGGTATTTTTCCATCAGATGTTCATCATAAGTGGCGATTTCTTCTATTAAATGATGGCGCCATTTTTCTGCGTCTTCTTTCATGTCATCAGGAACCTCACCATATTCAAAGCGAGACCCAAGCGAACTTTCATTGTAGAGTATGGATTGCATGGTCATTAAATCTATGATACCCGTGAACATCTCGCCTGCTCCGATAGGAATTACCAATGGTAAAGGACTGGCCCCTAAGCGATTTTTTATCATTTCAAGCACGTGGAAAAAATCGGCGCCCACACGATCCATTTTATTAACAAAGGCAATGCGGGGCACTTTGTATTTATCTGCCTGTCTCCAGACGGTCTCACTCTGGGGCTCAACCCCGCCCACGCCACAAAATACGGCACAGGCACCATCCAGCACACGCAATGATCTTTCAACCTCTACAGTAAAATCAACATGCCCGGGTGTATCAATGATATTAATCCGACTGTCATTCCACATACAGGTAGTAGCCGCCGACGTGATAGTGATTCCACGCTCCTGCTCTTGCTCCATCCAATCCATGGTCGCCGCGCCATCGTGGACTTCACCGATTCGATGCGTGCGGCCTGTATAATACAGTATACGTTCTGTCAAGGTCGTCTTGCCAGCATCGATGTGCGCCATAATACCAATATTTCGAACTTGATCTAGTTTTGTCTGTTTCAATGGTATTGCCGATCTATATTTTATCTAAAATGTGCAAATGCTTTATTGGCCTCAGCCATACGGTGGGTGTCATCTTTCTTTTTGATGGCACCGCCTTCTTCATTGGCAGCTGAGATCAGCTCTGATGCTAAAGCATCTGCCATGGGTTTCCCCGATCGACCTTTTGCAGAATTTATAATCCATTGAGAGGCCAGATAAAAGCGGCGATTTCTTGGTACTTCTATGGGCACTTGATAGGTAGCACCACCAATGCGTCTTGATTTTACTTCCACTGCAGGAGATGCATTTTCGATGGCCTTTTGAAAAATCTTTAGGCCGTCTGATTTGGTACGTCTGTTAATGATATCCATGGCTCCATAGAAGATTTTTTCTGCAACACCTTTTTTACCCCTGCCCATTATATAATTGACAAACTTTGCCGCTGCCAAATCATGGTACATTGGATCAGGTAATATCTCTCTTCGCTCAGGTCTCCTGCGTCTCATTTTACGGCCCTATGATTTTGGTTTTTTTGCACCGTATCTTGAACGGCTGGTTTTCCGATCCGAAACACCTGAAGTATCAAGTGTTCCACGCACAATATGATAGCGGACACCTGGAAGGTCTTTCACACGGCCGCCCTCAATCAAGACAATTGAGTGCTCCTGTAAATTATGGCCCTCTCCCGGGATATAAGCATTGACCTCCCGTCCATTTGTCAAGCGGACACGAGCCACTTTCCTCAATGCGGAATTTGGCTTTTTTGGTGTCGTGGTGTATACACGAGTGCATACGCCCCTTTTTTGGGGGTTGCCCATGAGAGCAGGGGTGGCGGTTTTCTTTAAAACACGCTTCCTGCCTTTACGTACTAATTGATTTATCGTCGGCATATCATTTAATCCAAAGCCGGCAAAATTACACAATAATGAAAAAGCGCTGCAATATTCATTTAAATATTCCTATAACCATGTTTCAAGCGACGGCATCTTCCATTTCAAGCAGCAATTCGTCAGATTCTTCGATTGCACCTACCAACATATTTTTTATGCCGGGCGTACCCGTACCCGCTGGAATCAGACGGCCAACCGCTACATTTTCTTTCAACCCCTGTAAATAATCTGTTTTACCTGCTGTAGATGCATCTGTAAGAACACGGGTCGTTTCCTGAAATGAGGCAGCAGATATAAAACTCTCTGTATTTAACGATGCTTGAGTAATACCCATCAAAATGGGTTCAAAGGTGGCAGGTCTAGGTTTACGATACGTTGCAGTTACTCTCCCTTCAGCTTTCAATTCCTTATTAATTTCGTTGAACTCAGACCGTTCAATCATAGAATCGGGTTCCAGATCGGAATCACCCGGTTCATTGACGAATACCATTTGAGAAATGCGTTCATTTTCATTAAAAAATTCACGTTTATTCACTCTGTCCTCTTGAAGAAACCATGTATCGCCTGGATCTTTTATGCTAACCTTCTGCATCATTTGATTTACAATCACTTCAATATGCTTATCATTAATTTTCACACCCTGCAAACGGTATACTTCCTGGATTTCATTCACCAGATATTCACGCACTGAACCTGGGCCTAAAACCCTTAAGATATCATCCGGTGAAATTGATCCCTCGCAAAGGCTAGTGCCAGCATTAATAAAGTCTCCTTCGTGCACAATAACATGCTTGCCATAAGGAATAGAGTAGATCCTTTCTTCTCCATCCGCACCCATCACATGAATCTTGCGTACACCTCGACGGGTTTCACCAAAGCTGACGATTCCATTGATCTCGGACATTACAGCAGGATTTGCCGGCTTGCGGGACTCAAACAGCTCTGCCACCCTAGGTAGACCGCCAGTGATATCGCGGGTTTTACCAACATCTTTCTGAATTTTTACCAGTGTTTGGCCACGCTGGACTTTCTGGTTATCCGACACCACAAGAGTAGCATTCACAGGCAGAATTGTTCCGCCAGCCATGATCTTTCCATTCTTACCGACGATTTCTATATGAGGGCTTAATTTTCTGTCACGGGCTTCAATTACTACCATTTGTTTTTTGCCACCTTCAACAGCTTCAACTGCATAGGTTTCACCTTCTATGAAATCTTTAAGAACCACAGTACCTGTTTCCCGCGCAAGTATTATATCAGTATAGGGATCCCACTGAACCAGCACTTGGTCAGCCTTTATTTCATCCCCATCACTAACAAACATGTTTGCCCCGTAAGGCGCGTTAAACTGTGCAGTTTCTTCATTATTTTTATCCATGATATGTATTTTTGAATGGCGAGCCATACATCTGCGAACTTTGGTACCTCCCTCATCAATAGTGTCGGCATAGTCATAATTTTCTGAGAATCTCACAGTCCCTGGACGTTTTGATCTCATATCAGATTGCTCTATGATTCGAGTTGCCGTACCGCCAATGTGAAATGTTCGCAGGGTAAGCTGGGTGCCCGGTTCACCGATACTCTGGGCTGCTCTAATACCTACAGATGTGCCAATATCCACCAACTTGTGCGTGGACAGGTCCCAACCATAACATTTCGAGCAGACACCGCGTTTAGACTCACAGGTCAATACGGACCGAATACGTATATTTTCTACTCCGCTGTCACCAATTAATTCTGCCATTTTTTCAGAAATGACAGAACCTGATTTAACAACCACTTCGCCTTTAACAATAAAGTCATCTAGGATAGTTCGACCAAGAATGCGATCCGCAAGAGGTTCAATAATCTCCTCACCTTCCTTCAAATCAGAAATAACAATACCGCTGATAGTACCACAGTCTTCTATATAAGTTACCATATCCTGCGCCACATCAACCAATCGCCGGGTTAAATAACCTGCATCTGCGGTCTTCAGGGCTGTGTCTGCCAAACCCTTACGGGCTCCATGGGTCGAAATAAAGTACTCAAAGACCGATAAACCTTCTTTGAAATTGGATGTAATCGGCGATTCAATAATCTCACCTACGCCGCCTTTCATTGATTTTTGCGGCTTAGCCATCAAACCGCGCATCCCTGCAAGTTGTTTGATCTGATCCTGGCCACCTCGTGCCCCAGAGTCTACCATCATATACACTGGATTGAATCCACTGCGATCATCTTTTAAGCCATCCATCATGGAAGAAGCGACTTTGTTGGTCGCATGGGTCCAAATATCAATAACTTTATTGTATCGCTCTCCATCTGTTAACACATGACGATCAAATTTCTTTTTTACACTATCGACTTCATTTGAAGCTTCCAATAGGATTTCATCTTTTTTATCCGGAATCAGAATATCACTAATCGCAATAGAAACCCCACTCTTCGTTGCCATAGCAAAACCAAGATCTTTTAATTTATCGAGGAATATGACTGTTTTCGCATTACCTGCGATCATATAAACTTCATTAACAGCTTTTGTCAATCTTTTTTTATTGATGATCTCATTAATAAAACCGATTTCATCAGGGAGAATTGAATTAAAGATTACACGACCCACGGTTGTGTTTTTATGCCAGGTATTGTTGTGCTTCAAATGAACATTTGCATGAAGATCAACAGCCTTGTTTTCATATGCCAATAATACTTCTTCTATTGAACCAAATATTTTTCCTTCACCCTGTACGCCCGCTTTTGGTCGAGTAAGGTAATAACAGCCAAGAACCATATCCTGGGATGGAACAGCAATGGGTTCACCATTTGCTGGGTGCAAAATGTTATGGCTGGCAAGCATCAACACACGGGCTTCTATTTGCGCTTCCAGAGACAGAGGAACATGCACTGCCATCTGGTCACCATCAAAATCAGCGTTAAAGGCAGAACAAACCAGAGGGTGCAACTGAATAGCTTTTCCATCAATTAAAACCGGCTGAAAAGCCTGAATTCCAAGCCTGTGCAGCGTTGGCGCACGATTTAGAAGAATCGGATGATCCATCACAACATATTCCAGGACTTTATAAACGACCGGTTCCTGATTTTCGACCATTAATTTTGCACTTCGAGGAGTCTGGGTATATCCCCGCGCCATCAATTCCCTGATCATGTGAGGTTTAAATAATTCCAGTGCCATATTCTTTGGCAGACCGCATTCATGCAAATTCAACTGCGGCCCCACAACAATAACAGAACGACCGGAGTAATCAACACGTTTTCCAAGCAGGTTCTGGCGAAAACGACCGGTTTTGCCTCTGAGCATATCAGAGAGTGATTTCAATGGCCGGCGGGATCCGCTGCGGATAGCTGTCTTTCGACGGCTATTGTCAAACAGGGCATCTACAGACTCTTGAAGCATACGCTTCTCATTCCTCAATATGACATCCGGAGCTTTAATTTCCATGAGTTGCTTGAGACGATTATTACGAATAATAATTCGGCGATAAAGATCATTCAGATCAGAAGCAGCAAAACGGCCTCCTTCAAGGGGAACCAAAGGACGTAGTTCTGGCGGAATAATAGGAAGGATAGACACGATCATCCACTCCGGTTTATTAAGCCGCTTTTTCGTAGGATCGTGAATAAAAGCTTTGACCACCTTGAGTCTTTTCAAGGCATCAGCTCTTTTCTGCTTTGATTTTGAATTTTTTACAGTATCAACCAGTATATTTTTCAATTCAATCAAATTGATCCGGGACAGCATTTCCTTCATGGCTTCCCCGCCCATGGTCGCAATAAAATAGTTTTCATTATCACGGTCTTCTTCAGAAACGGCCATATAGCCAAACTGGCTTTCAAGATCTAAATATTCATCTTCCTCGATCAATTCAAATTGTTCAAGTCCACTTGCGCCGGGTTCTATGACCATGAACATTTCATAATAAATGACTCGTTCCAGATCTTTAGTGCTTTTACCCGCCAGGTAGCTCAGTTTGCTTGGAATCGAACGTAAGTACCAGATATGGACTACGGGGACAGCCAACGTAATATGGCCCATGCGTTCTCGGCGCACTTTCTTGCGAGTGACTTCGACACCACAGCGGTCACAAATAATACCTCGATAGCGGATTCCTTTATATTTTCCGCAATGGCACTCATAATCTTTTACAGGTCCAAAGATCTTTTCACAGAACAGCCCATCTTTTTCAGGCTTATAGGAACGGTAATTGATCGTTTCGGGCTTCAAAACTTCACCGTAGGAACGTGCCAGCAACATTTCTGGTGAAGATAATCCGATAGTGATGGAATTAAACTTTTTATTTGTATCGATATTGGTTGATTGAATGTAAGTCAAACTGTTACCCCCTGCGGTTAATCAAGTTCTACATCAATGCAAAGACCTTGTAGCTCTTTAATCATCACATTGAAAGATTCTGGTGCCGAAAATTCCGGCATTTGTTCGCCTCGGACGATGGAGTTATATACCTTGGAACGCCCTTCCACATCATCAGATTTCACGGTCAACAACTCATGAAGGGTGTGAGCTGCACCATAGGCCTGCAAGGCCCATACTTCCATTTCACCAAGGCGCTGGCCTCCAAACTGTGCCTTCCCACCCAGCGGTTGCTGCGTAATAAGGGAATAAGGACCTGTGGACCGGGCGTGCATTTTGTCATCCACCATGTGGCTCAGTTTCATTAAATAAATATTTCCCACTGAAATTGGATTGTCAAAATATTCCCCCGTCAGACCATTGATAAGGCGGGTTTTCCCAGTGATAGGAAGCCCGGCATTTTTCATTTCTTGCTCAACTTCTTTTGGAGATGCTCCATCAAAAACAGGCGTAGCAAATTTTTGGCCTGTTATTTCTCCAACCCAGCCGAGCATTGTTTCATACAGTTGTCCTAAGTTCATGCGGGATGGGACACCCAAAGGATTCAGTACAACATCAACTGGTTTACCATCTTCAGTGAACGGCATATCCTCTTCCGGAACAATTGTGGCTACAATACCCTTGTTGCCATGACGTCCTGATAATTTGTCACCCACAGAAACTTTTCTCTTTTGAGCCACAAACACTTTCGCCAATTTCAATATTCCCGGTTGGAGTTCATCCCCGATTCTTAATTTAAAAATATTGCGATCTAACTGGGTCTCAATACGAGCCCATTCCTCACGAAACGATCGCCAGGTTATTTTTAATTTCCCCCATACTCGTTTGTCCTCAACCCAAGCCTGGTCCTGGGAGAATCTTTCCATATCGAAACTGTACAAACGTTTCAGTGTTAAACGAGTGGACTTTTTAATCAGTGTTTTTCCAGTAGAGAGTTCTCTAATACCATTTGAGATCTGGTCTTTTAAAAGAGCAATTAATTTTTCATCACGGGATTCTTTTAATCGTTTTTTAGAGTTTGCCGCCTCCTTCTGGAACTCTAGGATCTGTGCCCGTTCTTCCCTTTTTGTCCTTTTAGCCTGCTTTTCAAAAAGCTGGGTCTTGATCACAACACCTTTAATACCAGGTTCCGCACGCTTAGAAGCGTCTTTTACCTCTCCTGCTTTTTCACCAAAGATTGCCCGCAATAATTTCTCTTCTGGCGTGGGATCGGTTTCACCTTTTGGCGTAACTTTGCCAATTAAAATGTTGCCTTCTTTGACCCGTGCACCGGCACGGATAATACCATCCTTGTTCAGTTCTTTCGTTGCTTCCTCGCTGACATTGGGTATTTCAGGTGTTAGTTCCTCCTGGCCACGTTTCGTATCGCGAACTTCAAGTTCGATCTCATGACAGTGTACTGATGTGAATATGTCTTCTTTTACCAAGCGGTCACTAATAGCAATGGCATCTTCAAAGTTGTAACCCCGCCACGGCATGAATGCAACGCGTATATTTGCACCTAATGCTAACTCTCCTTGGTTTGTCGATGCTCCGTCGGCAATAACATCCCCTGCGGCGATAAATTGGCCTTCCTTTACAAGAGGACGCTGATTATGTACTGTATTTTGATTTGTGCGATGAAATTTCTTTAATTCGATTTCAAGAACGTCTTCCCCTTCAAAAAGAATAAGGCTATTTTGGACATCCTTCCGCTTGATGCAGATCCTTTCTGAATCGACATAGGTTACAGTTCCATCCACAGGAGAGACAACACAAGACCTGGAATCAATGGCTACCTGCTTTTCAATGCCTGTGCCGACAATGGGGGTTTGAGGCGATATCAGGGGTACTGCCTGGCGCTGCATGTTTGACCCCATGAGAGCTCTATTGGCATCATCATGCTCGAGGAATGGAATCAAAGCGGCAGCGACACTTAAAATCTGATTGGGGGAAACTTCAATATAATCCACATCATCAGGCCCAACGATAGGGAAATCTCCTTTGACCCGAGCCCGAATCCGGTCTTCTATAATTTTTCCTGATTTATCAATTTGGGTACTGGCTTGGGCCACCAAAACCCTGTCTTCATCATCAGCACTTAGGTATTCAATATTATCTGACACATAAGAGCCCTTGCCGTTATTCTTTTTGAGACGCCGGTAAGGCGATTCAATAAATCCATGATCATTGACCTCTGCAAACATGGCCAAACTTGATATTAAGCCAATATTGGGTCCTTCAGGGGTCTCAATTGGGCATAAGCGGCCATAATGAGTATAATGCACATCGCGAACTTCGAACCCGGCTCGTTCCCGCGTTAGACCGCCGGGACCCAGGGCAGAAATTCTTCTTTTGTGGGTAATTTCAGCCAGTGGATTGGTTTGATCACCGAACTGCGACAACTGTGATGTCCCAAAAAACGTATTAATGACCGTGGTGACCACCCGTGAATTGATTAAATCCTGTGGCGTAATACTTTCTGATTCACGCAGATTCATCCTTTCATGGATCGTACGTATCATTCTACTCAGGGCAATGCTGAATTGATTGGTCAATTGCTCGCCGATAGTTTTGACACGGCGGTTTCCCAAATGGTCTATGTCATCCACACCCCGTTCACCTTTTCTCATTTCGATGAGAAAGCTGATAACTTGGATAATATCATCCATAGTAAGAACCGTATCATCCACTGGTACATCCAGATTGAATTGCTGGTTAAGTCTATAGCGGCCCACCTGTCCCAGGTCATATTTCTTGGGGCTGAAAAAGATTCTTTCGATAAATTTCTGAGCGGTCTCTAGGTTGGGCGGCTCACTGGTCCTTAAGAGTTGATAAACCACTTCCAACGCTTCTTCTGTACTTCGGGTTGGATCTTTTTCTATTGTATTGAGGAGCAGCATAGATGAAAAACTTTTATTGCCGTCGACAACTTTAATCTCTTTGACGCCGGCTTCCTTCAATGTATCCGCTACTTCACTTGTCAGATCCTTACCGCCTTCCACAAAAATTTCACCTGTATTTATATCTACAACATCCTCGATGATAGTGGCACCAATAAATTTACCTAGGTTATCTTTTCCAGGACTAAGGG
>DKQR01000081.1 GCA_002471805.1 Fidelibacterota bacterium UBA7303
GATTCCACATCTTTTCGAACGATACAGGCTGCAGTAAATGCTTCTGAACCTGGCGATAATATATTTATTCGCGAAGGACGCTACAGTGAGCATGTGAGAGTTGAGAAAAAGAAAGCCACGGCTCTGGCGCCAATACGAATAGAAGCATGGCCTAATGAGCGCGTGGTGATAGATGGGACGGTGCCTATTACAACTAATTGGGAACCTTATAACCATAATGGTTTGACAATATATCGTACAACTTTAGATAGTGCAGCATTGGCCGATAGTATGGGTGATGTTTTCAGGGGAGTATGGCAATTATTTTTGAATGACCGGATGATGATCCCCGCTCAATTGATAAACCTAAAAAACCCTACAGATCCCAGGGTAGGAACTGCAAGCCAGCCTGAGCCTAACACCTATTGGGCTGCGGGTGATGAATTTTATGATGGCGATGGCCGTATCTACCCAGATAATACTACAAATCTGCTCTCTGACATAGATAGACCTGAAGAATGGTGTTATCTTGCCTATTCGCAAGAAATATATCTATATCCTCCAAATGGTATAAATCCAAATAATAGCGAAGTCCGTGGTCGTGTCCGGGATGCGATTCTGAATGTTGGTGGAAAAAATAAAAATTCCCGTCACATCAGTTTTAAAGGCATACAGATTTTTGCAGGAAAACTTTGGGCCTACAGAGCAACAAATATTTCTTTTTTAGATTGTCGATTCTCTTATTCTATTACCGATCTTTTGCCAATAATGCGTGAAGAAAATGGACCGGTAACCAAGATTGGTGTAGGTCCTAGTAAGACAAATTATCTTGAGACGGATTGTGATAGCGCTGTTTTTCGAAACTGTATTTTTGAATATATTGATGGTAAAGCTTTGACCTTACGAGGTTCGCACTATAGCATCGTAGAAAATTGTTATTTCCATCATATCAACTGGAGCGGAAAACAAAGCGTTGCCCTGCGCACACAAAAGGCGAAGTATACCACCATGCGCTATATCACCATAGATCACAATACATCCGGAGGTGGCTTTTATCCTTCCAGTTATAACATTGTAGACCATTGTTTGGTAACAAATATTTATTCTAGAAGGGATGCTGCCGGTATCCAGATTAATCAGGGACAGGTTGAGCCTACAGTTCGCTACACGTGGGTTATGGATGCTCCCTCGATAAATGGTATTCGATTTGATGGTGATCCCGGTGGTGTTTTAAGAAGAATGCACCATACCCTTTCTATCAGGACCCAGAAAGGATATCGATTGAAAGGAGACCAGCACCAGGTTCACCATATTACCGGTATGGAAAGCCGCAAGAGCGATATCAGCATACCGCCTTATAAATTTTATGGGTACTGGAACCCTGAGACAGGTGAAACAACAACGGATCCATCGCTGGGATGGCCAAGAGCGACGAATTCGGGGGAAGATACCCTTTATAGTCTTCCGAGGACCGGGAATTTGAATACAGTACACAGCAATTCAATAGCCGCTGGGAAATACGAGTGTGGCGGACAGTTGACCTTCATTGGATGCGATGATGAGGACAATGAGGAATGGGGACTCTGGCATGGCGAAATGAGGGGGGAGCCAAATATTGGGGAAAATATTGGGTATGAACTTTCAAACCCGTCCCACTATGATTATCGTCCCAGGAAAGGATCAGTCCTCATAGATGCCGGGGTTGTCATCGAAGGGGTGAATGATGGTCAGGACGGCAGCCGTATGTATGTAGGTGATGCACCGGATATTGGTACCTACGAGTATGGGGATAATGTCTATTTTATACCTGGTTATAGGCCAGCCAGGGCCAGCTTTCCTGTCCCGCCGCATAATTCCATTGATGTGCGGCCAGCTACTATTTTAGCCTGGCGGTACCCGTGGCCCACCGATGAAAATACTATCGCGGAAGTTCGTGTAACCGGACCGGGAATAAATAGTACAGAACCATTCCAATATCCCAATAATGTATTCAATGGCCCATTCCAGCCTGGTGGAAATTACTCCTGGAGTGTCTCAGTGGATGGCAAAAGCGGCGGCAGCTGGGTTTTCCAGGTTGCAAATATGCTCGAACCGGACAATGACCGTTCGGTTGAGAATGGTTTGACAAATATATTAGATCCCAAACAGGAAGATTTATTAACTGTTTCAGGGGCAAAGAGTGCTTTCCTGAAGTTTACTGTGGATGCTGAGGTAGATGAATTCTGGGAAACGATGCTCAACCTGTATATACCCGTTGCTTCCCCCCAGGGTGCAGATGTGGTTATCTATCGTTTTAACAATACATCCTGGCAGGAAAGAAAAACCAGCCAGAATATAGGACTTGTCAATCGTTCGCTGGGTGCTCCAGTGGATACCCTGTTGAACATTAAGCGTGACAGAATGGTCACTGTAGATGTCAGTGATGTGATAGTTGATCCAGGGGAATATTCTTTCGCTCTAGCACTCATGGGAAGCAGTGGAAGGGCGGAGTTTTGCAGTAAGGAAAATAGCGTTAGTCTTAGACCTCACTTATCCTTTACCCCAGGAGCTAATGACCTGGGAATTGCCCCTGTGATACCCAGGGATGATTCTACTATGGTGATGGGAACCATGGGGGACAGTATTGAATTTACCTGGAACCTCTCTCATGGAAATTATGCAGAAGATATGACCTATGAGTTTTTCGTGAGCCTTCCGTACCTGAATGATAATGGAAAAATTGATTCTTTAACGTTCAGCAGGCAAGTAGATGGTAAAAGTATATCCATAGAACGTCTGGAACTCTTATCTATGCTGATGGAAGCAGGTCTGGTTCAGGGTACCTTTACCTGGAGAGTTCGGGGTTATTCCGGCACTGCTACCTGGCAACCGATTACATCCCACCGGCTGCACCTTGTAACAGAAGATGGAGATTCGGAAGCTGTA
Organism: Fidelibacterota bacterium UBA7303; assembly: GCA_002471805.1. Classification (GTDB taxonomy): domain Bacteria; phylum Fidelibacterota; class Marinisomatia; order Marinisomatales; family UBA1611; genus UBA2134. The sequence goes on from DKQR01000081.1 coordinate 2,905, forward strand.
TTCCCGGTTGAGTATAATCTGCTTCATAATTATCCCAATCCATTCAATGCGAGAACCACGATCATTTACGATCTCAAGGACTGGTCCCGGGTACGGATAGAGATATACGATATCCGCGGCAGAAAATTGCGAAAACTGCTCCAAACTACCAAACCGCCGGGCCGCCACAGCACATCCTGGGACGGAAAGGATGGCTCAGGTCGAAAAACAGCAACGGGTATATATTTTGTCCGATTCACAGCAATGAACCCCAATACGGAGAAACGGGTGTACACCGCCCATGAAAAAATGATGCTGGTTCATTGAACCGGGGATTGATATGGCTCCATTGCGCACAATACCTATATGGGTGGGTACACCAGGGAATATATTGAAAACTCTGTCGGGGAAAGCCAGCAGAAAGAACCTGGATAAGTTCCTTTTAATTGCGATTTGGCTGAGTACCAATCTGCAGGCTGATGTTATTAGGTCCTATAAACGACTTCCGAAGCGCGGTACTTTGACTGTGAAGAAGCCATTTCATGAAGAGAAACCTGTGGAAGTCTCCAACTACAGCAGTAATTCATTTATTCCCGGTATAGATACCCATAGGGATACAGACCATTTTTTATCTTTGCAGCTGGCAAATTCCTATAATGGATATGGTATGTATATCGGCAGTACAAATCCAATCGCTTTTGTACCGGGAAAAGGTATCATTGCCGCCTACAGGATGATGGATCCGGACGAGCTGTTCATTACAGGCTTTATAGGTGTGGCTTTATCCAATGATGGGCATGAATGGTTCCCGAATATCTATTCATTAAACCCCGATATGGGAGGAGGAAGATATCCAAATGCAATTATGTCTGAAAATGGGAAGGCCACCGCGGTATGGAATGAAATTACCGGAGATACGGAGTGTTTTGGGGATGCCACTTCTAATGGCTCCGGTCTGGGCGGCCGTGCTATGTACTTATGGGATGAGTCAGATGAGTTTGATGCTGAATATGCTGAGATACCAGGTCAGTTGGATCCCAGTGATTTGATGCCTCTATCAGGTCTTCAGGATGGTTGTTATGTAGAAGGATATCCTGAAGATCTTACACTTAATATTAGTTTTATGATTGACCACCCCAATATGCCTGTGGTGCTGGCCATGTTCAAGGAAGGACGAGGTGACGGCAGGTATGTTCTTTTCAGGAATGAACCGACTGAAGCATTTTCTTATTATTTAGGTGAAATCAATTCCACCTATTCAATCATGTATGATCCGGGTTTTCTTGATACCGGCGGCGATACACTCTTTGCCGGTGGAACAGTTGGCGGCCCTGATTTTCACATTAATGCGGATGGTATTGGTTATATGATACAGCGGGCGTTTAACAATCTTTCAGCAACACATGACCCAACGTTACCCACACTATTTTTTAGAAAAACGGAGAACTATGGTGCTACATGGACCGGCGATGTGGGAGATAATGGTCCCCTGGGAAGTTATGGAGGTAAATATTTTTATCTTAGTGATGCAGTGATGACAAATCTTTCTGATTCGCTGATACAAACGTGGGAAGGCGACTCAATAAAACTTAATTATCAAGATAGAATATATTATGAGGATGACCCCAGACCTTTTGTTCCTGCTCCAGGTTTTTTTCTTTGGTATGAGTATGATGTTCGCGCGGATGATAACGGTGGCCTGCACATCAATGTACCTGCCTGGTTCTATGTGTGCCCTGACACAGCTTATACGGATTCATTGGGGACTTACTATGAAAACGGATGTGCCGATCTAGATAACAATGGTGTAGCTGACAGCATGCTGTATATTGAAGGAGATTTTGGTGGCTCTGGTATGATGCATTATTATTTTCCAGATCCTGTTCAAGAGCCAAACAATGCTTATGTTGCTCTGGTTCACGATATGTCCGAAACGTATTATGGAGACTGGGTGAATGAGATGTCCCTGCTGTCTGGTGAATATGGTCCCGAGCAGTATTTTTACCCGAATATTACCATGAGCACCGAAGAGAACAGCGATATCATGTGGTATGCAGGATTTGCAGGAACCAGGTACTATTATTCAGATGACAGCACCCAGATCATTCCCGGCGATGTTGATCTGTTTATCTCGCGTTCTGCGGATAACGGCAGGACCTGGTCCGATGTTGAGAATGTTACCAATACAGGTGGAACGGATCAGAACAGGCTGCTTGAGGTGACCCCGCATTTGTCTGATAAAGCAACCGATGACGATGTATATGTATTATATCAAATGCCTGATCTCACTCAGCCGCAATATAACCCGCCGGAAGGATTTGAAGATTATTTCATGTCTGTACATGTGGGACATTATAGTACACAGATACTAGAGGCAGTTGACGAAAATATACTTGAACCTGTAAAATTTTCCCTTCAGCAAAACTATCCAAATCCGTTCAATCCCAGTACAATTATCCGGTTTAATCTGTACCAGCCGGGATTTGTAACCATGCGCCTGTATGATATCAGCGGGAGAATGATAGATGAGTTGGTCAGGGAAACCAGGATGGCCGGGGCCAATGAGATAGCCCTGGATGGTACATCGATGGCAAGTGGAGTGTATTTTTACAGGCTTGAATTTGATGGACGCTCAGCATCACGAAAACTGGTTTTAATTAGATAGTAGGGAGCTGGCAGTGGCAAAGAAAAAAAATCAATGCTATCCTCTGATCAGGTTGCTCTTTATTGTATGTATGATGAAGGTTGCCCTGGCCCAGGATAAAACCGGCTGTATAGAAGGGAATTGCAGAGATGGTGTGGGGACCTATCTATATGACTATGGGGCCAAATACAATGGTGAATTCAAAGAAGGAAAAAAACATGGTACCGGGACGTACTGGTTCGATAATGGTGACACCTATGAAGGCGGGTATGCCAATGGTCTGAAGCATGGCTCGGGTATCTATGTTTTTAAAGATGGTCGGAAATATGTGGGGATGTATAAAAACGGCAGACGCCACGGCAAAGGAAAGTTTACTGATCCGGATGGCAGGAAATATGATGGCGACTATAAAAATGGCAAGGAAGACGGTCAGGGGGAAGTTACCCTGTCCAGCGGTGAAGTATACAGCGGCGGGATGCAGGGCGGAAAATACCATGGCTCAGGAAAATGCACCTTTGCCAATGGGGATATCTTTGAAGGCAGTTTTCTGAGTGGCTTTCCCCACGGAGATGGAACTTACAACTATGCCAATGGCGATACCTATACTGGAGAGATGGAAAAGAATGAAAAACATGGCAGCGGAGTCTATGTATTTGCCAATGGCGACCGCTATGAAGGGGAATATGCAGGCGACACCCGGCATGGTACAGGGACGTTCCTCTATACCAGCGGCGACCGCTACGAAGGGGAATATGCAGGCGACCTTCGGCACGGTAAAGGAACCCTTGTCTTTGCCAGCGGCGACCATTATGAAGGCGGATTCCTGGGTGATGAGTACCACGGTATGGGGAAATATTTATACGCCAATGGCGACCAGTATTCAGGAAGATTTGAGCATGGAAAAAAAATTGGCAAAGCATCTCTCCGATATTCAGATGGTGCTGTGTATATGGGTGAATTCATGAATGACAAGAAGCATGGCCAGGGTACGATATTTTATCCCAGTGGTGACAAATATGTAGGCCAGTTTCAGGATGGCCTTTACCATGGTTCCGGCAAACTGAATTATGCAAATGGAGATACTTATGAAGGTGAGTTTGCAGAGGGACTGCAGAATGGACAGGGAACTTTTATCAAGCCCAAAGGGGAACAATACGAAGGGGAATTTAAAGATGGTATGTATAACGGCACGGGCGTAATTATTTTTCCCAATAATGATCGCTATGAGGGTGAATTCACAGCTGGGAAACGCACAGGTTTTGCCACCCTTACCAATTCATTTGATGAAAAATATACGGGTCAATTTGTAAATGCAATCCGCCAGGGATTTGGTTCCTACTTTTGGCCCGGCGGTGACAAGTATACTGGAGAATGGGATAACAACATGCGTAATGGTTACGGTATTTTGAAAAAAGAAGGACAGGATTCAGAATCTGGTATGTGGTTCAATGGTAAATTGGAAAAACCGGAAGAAAACAGTGCTGTGATAGACATATTGAAAAATAAATATCCAGATATTGACCTCCTGGATGATTAACTGGTTTTTACACCTGTACTAGGGTACTGGTAATACTGAATCCTGTATATTAAATTTTCCATTGTTTTTATACCGCACGGTGTAAACGTACAAATATTTAAGTCGTAGCCTGAAAGAAGAGAGGATTACCTGTTAGTATTTAACATACCTAAAAATATTGTTTTGATACTGGGGCTGTGCCTGTTTGTCCTTTGCTGTGAAGAAGAAACAGCTGAAGACGAATGCGCGGGGACCCCAGATGGGAATTCCCTGTGCGGTTGTACCGACAGCACAGCAACAAACTATGATAGTCTGGCCACCGATGATGACGGCAGCTGCGAGTATTTAGTGAATGGAATACCGGTCAAATGGCTGCGCACGTTTAGTATTTCTAGTGGCTCCAGCTCAGACGAAAGCTGGTGCGTGCGCCAGGCATCAGATGGCGGTTTTATTATAGCTGGTGCGACAGATTATACCGGCTTACTTATAAAAACGGATTCAAATGGTGAAGAAGAATGGCGCGAATTATATGGCAACTCTACATCATTGTATAGTGTACGCCAGACATCGGATGGTGGTTTTATTGCAACAGGCTATTATGAGTGTGATACTCTGCCGGGCTGTTATCCAGATATTTATCTTTTAAAGACCAATGGTTCTGGTTCAATAGAGTGGGAGCAGTCATTTGGAACAGCTGAGAATAACGATTGGGCACGGGATGTGATTGAGACACAAGATGGTAATTTTGTTATCACTGGGACCTGGGATGATGACGGTTGGAATTCAAAGGCAATGTTGCGAAAATATAGTGATACGGGTTCATTGATATGGAGCCAAACTTTTACCAGTTCTGTGGCCAATGAAGGAAACTCTCTTATTGAGGCCTCAGATGGCAGCCTCATCCTGGCTGGTTATTCAGGTACGCAGCATGGTGCCTATAAGCATTTTATGGTAAAGACAAGTTCTGAAGGTGACCAGATATGGAAAAAGAAGAATGAATCAGTTGGCGATGCATTACTTTATGCTGTCTGTGAGGCGCCGGATGGCGGTTATGTT
>DKQR01000130.1:0-221 GCA_002471805.1 Fidelibacterota bacterium UBA7303
TCTCCGCTCCAGTTTTTACGAAATACAAAGTCCACTTTCACAAAATCTGCCCGGCGGCCGCCAATATTCTTGATCTCTCCTTCGAATATAATGTTGCCTTGGCTGTCTTTCTTCTCAGAAATATTGCCTACCAGGACGCAATTTGCAGAAAACTTGGCCGGTGTATTTCGACCGGAAGTATTGGTAGAAGTATATTTCGGCTGGGCCAGCTTAGGCATGGG
>DKQR01000130.1:623-1528 GCA_002471805.1 Fidelibacterota bacterium UBA7303
ACTACCTGTCCGCGGTCTACGATTAGGTAGCCCACCAGAGTTTCCACTTTCAACGATTTATCATCCTGGTATACAATTTTACCAAATACAGTGCTGCCGTTTTTCAGAATGATTTCTTTTGAGTACATGGTCAGGGGGTTGACCCACATTTTACTCAATGCCTTCAGGTCGCTCAGTTCCTGGTTCAAGTGCTTGAATTCGGCAGAAAGTCTCTTGATCTCAAAGCTGAGTTCATTCACAATGAAATGTTTGCTGGGAATGCCGGTGGCCTCTGGCGTACGCGGAGTGGCTGCTTCCAAGGTCGGCATGGTGACTGCCGCCATTGCTGTTTCACCTGCTGCTTGACCGCCCTCCGCGCCTTTTTCTGCTACTGGCGCCTCTGGCGGTGCAGTGGAAAGGGCCATTTCACCAATATCTTTTTTCCCTTTCTTCCATTCTTTTTCATCCAGAGCATCTTCCGTCAGGGTAATGATAAGTTCTGCAGTACCTGCATCCTCATGGCTAGCACTAATGGTGTAGTCCCCCGGCTCGAATTTCTTTATTGTGATGCTGAAAGCACCTTTCTTTCCCTTCGTTTTTGCCGGTTTTTTTAATTTTGATTCACCATCAAACAGAACAGTGACTTCTGCTTTCTTTACACCCTTGCCATCTTCATCAAGAACTTTACCTTCAAGGGTGAATTTCTTGGGTGTTTTAGCATAAATCCCGCCACCAAAGAGCGTTAAGAGTGCAAGAACGATTATAAATCGCTTCTGTAGGCTTGTTAGTAGTGTCATGTTTTTACCTCGGATTATGAACACTTTTCGCAACAAATTGCGCTAAAGCTAGAGGATTTTACTGCCAAATAGGCTATGTGTCAAGAAATTATAAATATTAGGGGACTCAGGCATAAATAGGTGAAAAAA
>DKQR01000130.1:1907-6161 GCA_002471805.1 Fidelibacterota bacterium UBA7303
TTGGCAGCCTCTACCTCAGCTCTTGTCTTTTCAGGTAATGTAAGCGCCAGCGCTTTATTATAAGATTCCAGCATCAGGTCAAAGTCAGTATTGCCTAGTTTCCTATAGATCAACCCGATATAATAAAAAGGTTCCCCACGATGACCATATAATTGGGCTGCCTGGGAAAATTTTTCAATGGCATCCCATAAACCATTTTTATTCCCCTTATCATACAATAGGTGCCCTTCTGCCATCAGAACATAGTATTTCGCAGTCGTATCGGTTGCAATGAGTTCCTGTGATTTGTTAAAATGATCAATGGCAGCAGAATAATTCTGTTCTTCCATTGCTGATATCCCAAATGAATTATGAGCCTGCACCAAGGAGCGTAGCAATGGCTCGGTGTTGCCGTGTTTTTGCAGAAGGGAATCTTTCATTAATAGCAGTGCACCGGGATCATCGGCACTGAGTTTCCGGTATGCGGGGCCTGCACAATTATATATAAAGAACAGAATGAATAGATTAAGCAGGGGTTTTATCTTACTGCTATCCTTCATATCAGAAAATACCGTTATTGTTTTTGAGTAAATAATGATCATATTTCATCGCATTTGCATTTATAAGAAATGTATCAAAAATGTTTCTTTGAATTTTGTGCTTATACACCCTTTCTACAATGAGCCTAAGAAATTTTACCACAGCCAGATATAGGTTACCGCCCGGTTCCCCCGGCCAAAATCCCGGTCAGATGTCAGTTCGCAGTCTGCTCGCATATCAGCAGCGTCTTTATTGAACAGAGAATAATCTTCCCCATGAATAACCGCCTGAAACCGACCCTCCTGTTCCCGGCACCAGGCTCTCACCGACTCCCTCAGCCTTCCTGAGCCATGCCCAGTTATAACCTTTATAGCCTTGATTCTGCCTTCAAAAACAGATTGACTCACTGTAGTTTCCAGTAGCGATATGGCCTGTTCCAGGTTATAGTTGGAATGGCCAATATCAATTATTTTTAGTTTTTCAACTAACATATTTAGGCACAAATTTTACAGTGTTTGAACTGACTTTCACGCTCAATAATATAAGACAATTCTATGAATAGAACCTTACTGGGCCGCACTGGGGCTAGTGTTTCAGTTATCAGTCTAGGTACCTGGTCCTATGGCGGCCCCAGCACTGCTGGCAACGTAGCTGTGGGCTGGGGCGGGCAGTATGATGATGATTCAAAATCAGCATTAGCCAAAGCCTGGGAACTGGGAATAAACCACTGGGACACAGCAGATGTGTACGGCAATGGACGTTCTGAATCGGTGATTGGCACTATGTGGGGCACCATACCAAGAGATGATATTTTTCTCGCCACGAAAGTAGGCTGGGACCAGGGGCCTTACAAACACTGGTATCATCCGGACCATATGCGGAACAACATGGAACAGTCCTTGAAGAACCTAAAGACAGATTGTGTAGACCTTATGTATTTACATCACTGCAATTTTGGGAAGAAGGAGAAATACCTTGATGATGCTCTGGAAATGGTCCGGCGTTTCCAAGATGAAGGGAAAACACGTTTTATCGGTTTATCAGACTGGTCATCTGAAAAAATCATGGATTTCATCATCCGCTGCGATCCAGATGTGGTTCAGCCTTTAAGAAATGTCGTGGACGACACCTACGAATCTTCGGGCTTAAAAAATTATATTGACACTCACAATCTAGGAATCTGCTTTTTTTCTCCTCTCAAACACGGATTGTTGACCGGTAAATATACTGAACCTGTCACTTTCACTAACGGCGATCATCGATCCGGGGTAAAAGAATTCCAGGATACAACCCTACTGAAAATAATACTGTCAAATAAGACTCTGCTGGAACAACGGTTCTTTAATCATCCCAACCCAGTGCTTCATGGACTTGTTGATTCTTTGTTATTCGACGTTCCTACTGGCTGTGTCCTGTTGGGGCAAAGAAATGTCCAGCAGGTGCAAGCTGCTTCCACCCTAGGAAAATTATTAACTGCGGAAGACGCAGAATGGATTAAAGTTTTGTATAACTCTTAGCCATGATACGTGCAATACCATTTATTTTTTTATTGACAGCGTGCACCACGCTTCAAAACAACCAAGGAAAACCAATGAATGAATTGAATATTATTCCAAAACCCGTATCAGGGGTAATTGAGGGCGGAAGCATTGATCTTGCTATAGTAAAAACCATTGCGTTGATGCACAATTCAGATGATGAGAAAAGGACGGCAATTTTTCTAAAAGAGTTGCTCCGGCCAGTGAATACTTTACCTATTACCAAATATCAAAAAAACAAAATGGATCAAATTGTCCTTTCTATCGATCCCCAGGCCGGACTTCCAGCAGAAGGCTATCAACTGATAATCGGCGGCGAAAATGGAGCGTATATCAAAGCCAGAAAAGCGGCAGGGCTTTTCTATGGTTTCCAAACATTTCGTCAACTCTGCCCGCCAGAACTAGAAAAAAGCGTTCTTCCCAAAAACACACGAATAAAAAATTGTAACATTGTTGATCATCCCGTCTTCGGTTATCGGGGGATGCACCTAGATGTATCCAGGCATTTCTTCGACATTGATTTTGTTAAGACCTATATTGATATGATTGCCCTCCATAAAATGAATGTGTTTCACTGGCATCTAACGGATGACAATGGGTGGCGAATCGAAATCAAAAAGTATCCGGAGCTCTCTAAAAAATCTGCCTGGCGTGTGGATCGCACAAATCAGCCATGGAAAGAACAATCGCCCATTAAACCTGGAGAAAAAGCAACTTATGGAGGCTATTATACCCAAGATGAGATTCGAGATGTAATCCAGTATGCATCGGACCGAAACATTGTAGTGATTCCAGAAATTGAAATGCCGGGACATACATCTGAAGTATTCGCAGCTTTCCCGAATCTTTCATGTAAGGGAGATACGCTACCTGTTAATCCCGGATCCTATTGGCCAAATGAAGATATTTTTTGCGCCGGGAATGATGATGTATTTATCTTTTTAGAAAATGTCTTGGGAGAAATCGTTGAGCTTTTTCCAGGTCCATATGTACATATTGGCGGTGATGAAGCCCAAAAAATAAATTGGGAACAATGCCCTAAATGCCAAAAGCGGATTGAAGATGAAGGGCTTAAAAATGAAAACGAACTTCAAAGTTATTTTATAAAGCGTATTGAAAAATTTATTTTATCAAAAAATAAAAAACTGGTGGGATGGGATGAAATTCTTGAAGGCGGTCTAGCACCATCTGCAACCGTCATGAGTTGGCGCGGAATGAAAGGCGGGATTGAATCAGCCAAAGCTGGGCATGATGTAATCATGTGCCCCGTAAGCCATTGTTATTTCGACTATTATCAAGCCAATCCCAAGACGTCTCCTGAAGCGATAGGCGGCTATACAACCTTAAAGAAAGTTTACTCTTTTAATCCTGTGCCGGAAGAATTAACACAATCAGAATCAAAGTTTATACTGGGTGGACAGGGTAACCTATGGACAGAATACGTGCAAGCACCTGATCTGGCCCAATATCGTGTTTTGCCCAGAATGACTGCATTATCTGAGGTGCTCTGGTCCGGGCCTGGAAAAAATTCATATGAAGATTTTTATGGACGACTTATGCATCTCCAGGATCGATTTGATAATCTAGACTGGACTTACGCACCGGGAGCTTTTGTCGTATCCATTCATGCAAACCAGAAAAGTATAGGATCAGAATTTCAAGTCAAGCTCAGTTCTGAAAAACCAGGAGAACCAATACGGTTTACCATTGACGGATCTGATCCAACTAATTATTCTGATCAATATATTCAGCCATTTTCTATTTCAGAAACAACAACACTAAAAACGGCTCTCTTTATTGATGGGAAGATGGCTGGACAAGTTTCAGAAAAAATATTCAATTTTCATAAAGCATTGGGGAAATCGGTTAGATATAATATTCCTTGTAAACAAAAATATTCTGGCAATGGAGCAATAACTCTAGTGGATGGATTGACGGGAACTACGAGCCACGGCGATGGCTATTGGCAAGGATGGGAAGGCGAAAATTTGGACGTTGTTATTGATTTGGGTAAGCCGGAATCCATTGAAAATATTTCATTGAGTTTTCTTGAAGCTCATGGTTCTTGGATCTTTTTCCCTACAGATATTATTGTCTCCTTTTCTGATGAAGGAGATTCCTTTAAATATGAAAAGAAAATTTCTTTAAGTGATGGTGAAAATTATTGTAAAAATAATCGAAAAGTTATGAACATAAA
>DKQR01000117.1 GCA_002471805.1 Fidelibacterota bacterium UBA7303
TTTAGCTTTGCCATAAACGCAGGGTTCATTTTTTCTTTAGAAAAAAAGACTTTATAGGTTATGACGCCTTTCGGCCTGAGGAACTCGTTGTCTTGACCAAAATATATTTTTTCACCTTTGGTGTCTACGATCAGTTCTGGTTTTGCTTTATCATCCAGATCACGATCAGGAACTTTTGCTGATTTAGGGATAAAAGGATTTTCTGATTTCATAAGTAGATCCGAATGAACAGATAAATCATGCAATTCCTGATAAAAAACATCATCTTCCTCGTAGGCATAAGGAGCCTGGTAAAAATATTCTTTCTTATTTGTTTCTAGGCCCTTTGACATAAGGAAAACCATCATATTGTCGGGTGTCAGCTGCGTCAGCAGACGCTGGTAGGCCTGGGATCCGTTATCGGCATAAATGTAGCTTACCCGGCCAGCATCTTCCAGTGGATAAAATAATGTTTCATTGGCATAACCAACTGCGCGGTTGGCTCCCTCGCCTTTATTAGAATAAATCTCTTCCAGTTCTGCCATGGTCCTCAGCTCATCGAAAGATCCTGTTTTATACCCTTCTTTCTGCATTAGGGATATATACATCAAAACTCCCTTAATGATTTCTCGATAGTTTTCAAGGCCCACTGGTGTAAGTCCTATCCTCGCCGTAGCGTAGCCATAGGAGTCGGTCTCCGAACTGGCTCCAGCCGATAAAGAAGTGGCCCAGCCCTTATCTTTCAAATATGAAAGCAGGCTTCCTTTTCCCTCATTGCCTAATATATATCCCAACATTAAACCTGGTTTACTTTTGTAATCTTTTCTTAAGTCATTTAGTGAAAACGAAATATTCATTTCTCTTATGTCTTTTACTGGTTCAATAGTAACCAGACGGAATGTTTTCGCCCGTTCATAAACATCGCTGGGATAGATAGGTTTATCCAATTCTCTGTTTGGCAGCGGTGAAAAATATTTTCGAATCCAGCCCTCCATTTCATCCAAAGGCTGGGTGCTTAAAACGCTCAGGGCCATCTGGTTGGCGCTGTAGTGCTTTTCAAAAAATGAGACAACTTCGTCGCGGGTAACATCGCCCAGTGTTTCCAGATTTCCGGTCTGGAATTTCTTCGCTGGGTGCCCCTCCCTGGAGAGAAAGGAGCTAATCCGAAACAGCCTCCAATAATCATTCATAATATTTTTCTGATGCTCAGAATTAACTGCATTGACCTCTTTGGTAACATATTTTTCGGGAAACAGAGGGCTTACAAAACGATCAGAAAACCGTTCCAGGGCTCCCTCCATAGCATGCGGAAATATCTGAAATTGATAATTGGTATGGTCTCTGGCTGTATAAGCATTATAATGGCCCCCATTGGATGATAGATAAGTATTAAACTCATCTAAATCCGGATATTTTTTCGTACCCATTTTGAACATATGTTCGATAAAATGAGCCAGCCCCATTCGTGAATCCGGGTTATCCAAGGAGCCCGCTCGGATACTCAGGGAGGCTGCAGATATGTTAAAGTCGGGATCAGAGAGCAAAAAGACCTTAAGCTGGTTGTCCAGTACAATTTTCCTGGCTTTTGATTTATCAAGGGGGTGTTTCATTATTTTATGATCTGAGCTGTTTGTACAACTCACCGTTATGGCAATCACCAGTGCCAGAAATACGGGTTTCATGGTGCTCTCCTGTATAAAAGGGGTTTATGTATCCAGAGCCTCGGTAATACGGTATAGTAAATATTCCCGGTGGGCCTTGGTCGCTTCATCCACATTATATTTTTTTGAGGAATATTTTATAATTCTGTTCAGGTTGGCGTGGGCTGCGGAAACCGCTAGGTGATCATATTTTGCCTTGCCTTTGTTCAACACTATTTGGATAAGGCGTTCTGTATATTCAATCTGCAGATTGCGGCGCATGCTGCTCACATTGCTGCTTGCGTCCACCGCAAAACAGGAATTGGTCAAATCACGAATCATATCCGAAAGGCTGTAAGTGTTGCCATACAAACCGGTGTCTGAAATGCGTTTCAATACATTCAAATGCAACAAATGATTCAGTATCGTTTTTTGAACATTCAGGATCTGATCATGAATATGGGGGTCGCTGGTGCCGCTCCACCCTCTGCGCTCCCACTGTAAATGATTATAGATATCTTCCGGCCGCTGGAACGCCTGGGGAGAAAATATATATTTATTCAACAATGTCATTGCCCATTTTTGCGTATCTCTGGGAATCGGCATAAAGGGCAATTCCCGGTCTTCCTGTCCAACCATAGAACGGTCCATAAACATACCGCCCACATAGCGTGAAACCACGGTAGCGCAAACACGATATTCCCTGTTCAATATATTAAAAGCATCGGTAAAGGCGTGGTAAGATTCGCCATGTTTTTCATACCTGGAACGCAGAGGTTTATACAAGGACCGGATCAGATCCATCCTTTCCTCAGCATATCCTAGTGGATTGTCACTCATGTCGTTGACCATGATCCGGGGATCAAGGCCTTTCCCGGGAGAACGCATATCATCGGCATCATTGCCATAGCCCAGTTCAGGTTTTGTTGACTGGCTTAACAGCAGACTGATGCGGGAAGCCTCATCCAAGGGGTTCTCCAAGGGAGTTGCATAGCCATATTCCACGGCCCAGTTATCATAGGGACCCGGCACTGTGGAATAAAACTGTCCAGTCCAGTTATTGTGTTTTCCAATATTGACTATTTCATAATCCATGACGGAGGAGGTCAGGCCAACTGGCTCGGTGATGTTTCTATCATGTATGGTATTCAGGCTGTGAAAATTACTGGCATAAAAATTGTGGCTCAGGCCCAAGGTGTGGCCTACTTCGTGCATAATCAGGTTCACCATACCCTCGTAAACCAAACGATGCTGTTCAAACTGGGTAAAGTTACCCATTGAATTGAGCGCTGTGGCGGCAAACAGGTTGCCTTGGTGTTTGTAATGGCCGGCCAGGCAGAGATCTTTTTCAGACAGGTTGCCATTGTCAGACAAAGGCCCATAAAGCCTTTCATATTTCACCCGGTTGGTAAAGTGAACATATTCCAGCATAATATCAGCACCTAAAATCTGGCCGGTTCTGGGGTTTACAAAACTGGGGCCGTAACCGCCAAAGGGCGGGTTGGGCGAGGAGGTCCAGCGCAGCACATTATAACGTATATCTCCCGCATCCCAACTGGCAGTATCCGGTTGGACCTTGACTTGGAGGGCGTTATTGAACCCTGCTTTTTCAAAAGCCTTGTTCCAGGCTAATACACCTTCTTTTATAGCATCGCGAAATTCATGAGGTGTAGTATTCTCAATCCACCATACAATAGGTTCTACTGGTTCAGAAATAAATTGCTCCGGATGTTTTTTTTCCAAGTGCCAGCGGTGGATCAGATCACGATAGGGAGTCACATCTTCCGGGTCGGTCATATCCGTGACCTGGGTAACAAAGTACCCCACCCGGGGATCTTCATAGCGAGGCTGATATTTGTTTTCCGGCACAGCAATAAAACTGTGCTGCAGAGTCACATTTACTGAACGGGCATCCGTAAGCCCCTGATCGGAACCCCAGTTTGTAGGTGTAGGGTTGCTGTATACATATTGTACGGAAATATCTGTATTCTCGGGGTAATTCTTAAGCAGGGCATACTTGGAGCGGTTCTTGATCAGGCGCCCCAGTTTAAAGGGATTCTTATTTCCGCCGCCGGGGATGAAGCCACGGGTGATCTGGTGCAGTGCTTCCGTAAGGAATACGTTGTCCACATCAACCATAACAACACTATCTGACTGGGCAACAACATACTCTGAGGCCAGGATCGCCGTGGTGATATTGGCGTCGGCGGCGCGGCTTAAGGGATTGTCAGGATCAAAATAAAAAGCATTGTTCTGCACCTCAAACTCAATACGATTAAAATAGCGATTGAAAGTGATGATCCGCTCGCCGCGGTAATTGCCCCTGAATACACCGGCATTCAGCTGACCATCGCGGGCATGCACAAAATAAACAAATTCTTTTCCAAGCTGGTCATTTTTCAGCACCATGGACAGTTTGCCGGTGGCTGTATCCTGACAGAGGGTGATGAGTCCTGGTATTTCTTTTTTCCCTTTCAGTCCCTCTTCCATGGTTTTTATTTTGGGGGGCGCAGGCTGTTTGGGCCCCGCAGCTGCTGCATCCGGGGCTGGCGGTTGATCCGGCGGTTTAGGTTCCTGGGCCAGGGCCAGGCTTCCAACAATGAGAATTAAAGCTAGAATATGGTTCATTTAAAGCCCTTTTCTTTCCTGGGAAGGTACAAATTCA
>DKQR01000043.1:0-4261 GCA_002471805.1 Fidelibacterota bacterium UBA7303
GACTATGTACCAATCCCCAAGATAAACCTACTTTTGTTCCTGACTTATTTACACCATATCCGCCACAAGCCACAATATTAGATTTTTTGAATAAAACAAAATATATCTTGTCATCTCTGGATAAATAATCTGCGTAATCTGAATGTTCACTGTAATCAATATATTTTGGAGTGTTACTTTGTATAATCTTTATACAATTCTCAAAATACTTAGAATCATAAGGCACTATTCTCATATACATTCAAATCTACCAATCATCCCACAAACAAAAAACCCCACGGTTAAGTGAGGCTTTTATAGAGAGATAAGTGGTATTTACTCTCGAGTACCCCGGACAGGACTCGAACCTGTGACATTCTGCTTAGAAGGCAGATGCTCTATCCATCTGAGCTACCGGGGCATTTTTTCGAATGTAAAATTACGGAGAGTTTAGGATGGCATCTTCAAAAAACCCCAAAATCCCTTAAAAAACCCTCGTCGGGAGCCCGTCGAGAAAATTCTTGACAACTATCGATAGGTATTCGTACAATCCCCGTCGAGAGAGATAGAGGATTACTCTCTATCCACAACCAAAAAACCAAACATAACATAATTTGGAGGATATCTATGGCTGAAGTAGTTGCCAACACAGGCGTATCGAAAGAAAGCGGATACTTGTATTATCTTGGAAAAGATGGGAACGTCTGGCGCTCTCAAATGGCTCGTGCGGGAAAAGGCGGCGGTAATGCACAGAAAGTTGCTGACGCAGGCGTGAACCGTGAATCGGGATTCTTGTACTATATCGATAAAAATGGTAATGTAGCCCGTTCACCTATGGCACGGGGCCGTAAATAATTCTTAATGAATTATTGAAAAAAAAGGCCCTTTAAAAAGGGCCTTTTTTTTATTTGTATTTTTTGTAAGAGTCTTAAATTCCAGCGGTTAATAACACCATAATGTCCGAGGTAGATTCATTGAATAATAAAGCCTAATGAAAAAAAGGATTATATATCTGATCGTTTTCCTGCTTTTAGCCCCTTCCTATGGGGACGGCGGGCAGCTGTTTGGTGGACGCAAGTCGAAGTCAAAATCGCGTCCCAGCTCCAAGCCGGTGTCAAATACGAATGAGCAGGATGAACCTTTTCGTGAAGAATCCACTCCTGCGGTCACGTCCAGGAAAAATATTGAATCAGTGATCCCGGTGAAGAGAATTCCCCAGGGATGGATATTCAGGGGCGAGTTATTGTCTCCCTGGGAAGCAAACCTGCCGGCAGTATTGTCTGTTATCCCCGATACCACCCTGGAAGTGATCTATCAGGATGATTCCCGCACGACCAATGACGGTATTGTTATACCGATCAAAAGAGCATCAGTTGAATTTCAATATTCATCCCGATTGACGGTGGAGCAAATTGTCTTGGAATTCACCAATGTGGACTTTATTTACAGTACCACCAATAACAACGATTCCCATTATTTACTATCGGCGATCACCAAGAAGGTAGGCTTGAAGGATACGGGTTTTCCACAACTGACCGCGGATGATATTATTAAACATAAAGTACTGATGGAGTATGGTACACCCAAGGAATTTGACGGTGTCTGGCATATTTATGAAGAACCTTTATCCACCTTCAGGGCTCGCGAACTAGATGAAAGGAATTTAAAAGTTGAAATGACCAGCACAAGTGTGGAAAAAATGATCAATAAGGCCGTGGAGGATATGTATTCCAAGCAAGGGATCGAATATAAAAAGCGGTTAATGATCCAGGGGATTGATCTATAGAAACCGTGATTTTAATAATAACCAAAAAGAGGCCTTTTTCAGGCCTTTTTTTATTGCTTCTATTTTATCCTTTTGTTTCCGGGATGGATTATAAACCGATGATATCGTCTATTGAATTTCGAGGTAATGACAAAACAAAAGATTATATCATTGAGCGGGAGATTCAGCACCAGATAAATACTGTGCTGGACAGTTCTCTGGCGGAAGAAGACCGTGACCGCCTGGACAATCTAGGTTTGTTCAGCGAAGTGAAGTGGAAGGCTGTCCCTCTGGAGAATGGAACAGCTGTTCTTCAATACAGCATTATTGAATCGATACAAAAAACACCGCCTGCTGCATTCCCAACATATGATGAAAAAACTGGGTGGTCCATAACAGGAGGTTGGATCATCCAGAATTTTCGCGGACGCAACCAGTATTTAAGTATCGGGGGCAGTATTGGCGCAGAAGACAGTTATGGTCTCTATTTCAGTGACCCATGGATGTTCGGCAATCATGTTTCCCTTAACCTGGAACTGGGACGTACTTTTTTTGAACATTTATTTCTAGATCGATCTGTGGCATCAAGCGGATTTGAATTAGAGCTGGGACGCTGGTTTGGAGAGCATGTCAAAACAATGATTGGCACTGGACTGGAACAAAATAAATTTTCAAACCCATTGGATACATTAACCTTCTCTTATATCGCACCGCAGTGGTCTATTGCTTATGATACTAGGGATATATTCTGGAATCCGGGCCAGGGTTTTCACTTTCTTCACTTTTTCTACTGGAAGCTGGATCGTACGAACGAGGAAAAATCAGCTTTAATCTGGAGGCAGTCCTACAGTACGTTTATCTCACTGGGTTCCAATCCGAAAAAACTGGTTTTGGCTATGAATATTACTGCCCATAGAAGATGGGGCGGGAAGCATGATGTATGGCTTAAGTATTTTGGCGGTTCCTATTCGGTACGCGGTTGGCCGTTACCGGACCGCGGATCATATTTACCTTCCAGGCAATCATTCCGTTTCGGGCATGAATATGTCCATGCCTCCCTGGAACTGCGCAAAGATATTATCCCCAAATTTGCCACAGCCTATAAAATCGAAACCGGATTATCTGTGGTGGGTTTTGTGGACGCTGGTTTGATAGCTTCCGACTGGTCCCGGTTGCCTGATCAGCAACTCATGGCCGGAACAGGCTTTGGTATCCGGATACCATTTCCATTGATTGATGTTATCAGGCTTGATTTGGGTTGGGGATTCAGGCAGGGGAAATGGAACAGCCCCGCTCTACACTGGGGGATTGCCCAGAAATTCTAAGAGTTATTCCGGCTTGATAGGGAAAGGTGGATCTGAAACAACAACCCTGAATCAATCATCCGGCATAGGATTTACATCGGGAGCCAGCATTCCGCCGGAGATAATGGTCTTGAGGCCTTCTTCCACAGTCATTCCTGCGGGTACCGTATCAGTTTTAGGTATCATCAGAAAATAACCGGAGGTGGGGTTTGGAGTCGTGGGTACAAATAAATGGTAATAAGGTGTACCGATCTCGTTTTTTGATTCACCGGAAACAAAGGCAATAGTCCACAAACCCTGCCTGGGATACTGAATATAAACTGCCCCTTCAAAGGCTTCTAGAGAGTTTTTGGCAAAGGTATCCGTTAATTGCTTCAAAGTAGTATAAATCGTATTCACCAGCGGAACACGCTCAACGATCCGCTCGCCAACTGACAGGATTTTTTTCCCCAGGAAATTGGTAACTGCCAGGCCCAGTAAATAGATAAACACCAGTGTGAAAAGAATGCCGATTCCCGGTATTTCCCACTCCAGGTATTCTTTCACCAATGGTGCCGAAATCTTATCCAGGGATACATAGAGGAAACGCAAAAAATAGAAAGTCAGCATTACGGGGATCAGTGTTGCCAGTCCGGCAAATAATTTTGATCTCAGATTTTGTAAAACTGCACTCATTAAACAGGGAACTTAGAGCAGAAAATATGAAGCATAAAAGATATTAGGATTTAATAGTCAAACATTCGTGCAGCAGCAGCCTCTTTTTTAAATCCAATCCACCGCCATATCCGCCCAATGTTCCATCACTGCTTAATACACGGTGGCAGGGGATGAAAATTGGGACAGGATTTTTCGCATTTGCGGTACCTGCTGCCCGGACAGCTTTGGGGTTTCCAGCCTTGACGGCAACATCGCGGTAGGATACAGTAGTACCAAATGGGATTTTGGATACTTCCATTAGTATTTTTTGGTAAAAAGGAGGCAGATGCAGATCCAGAGCCATATCAAATGATTTCCTTTGTCCATTGAAATACTGCTCTAATTCTTCCATAGCCTGTTTTAAAAGGCTCGATTGTTCGGCAAGTGGAGTTTCCCATTCGCTATCCTGCGGATCATTAGGTAGGTGAACCCGAAATACACCCACAGAACTGGTACGTATCCCAAAAGTACCCATGGACGTATCCAGGGTGGCAAATTCAGTCATCTATGTGCAGGG
>DKQR01000043.1:4652-8060 GCA_002471805.1 Fidelibacterota bacterium UBA7303
AAAGATACTGGAGTAGGTGCCCACAAGTACGCCAACGATCATGGCAAAAGCAAAGGTGTGGATAACCTCACCTCCAGCCAGAAACAATACCAGCACAACAAAAAAGGTTGTCAGGGAGGTGACAAAGGTACGGCTTAATGACTGATTGATACTTTTATTGATGATCTCATCCAGGGCAATCTTTTTCATTGTTTTTATATTTTCCCGTACACGGTCAAAGATCACAATGGTATCATTTAAAGAATAACCCACAATGGTTAGAAATGCAGCAATCACAGCCAGGGATACTTCATAATCAAGAAGAGAAAAGATTCCCAGGGTAACCAGCACATCATGGGTTAGGGCAGCGATAGCACCCACAGCATATTTCCATTCAAACCGGACCGAGATATAAAGCAGGATCAGGGCCAAGGCACTGAAAATGGCCATGACGGCATCCCCGCTCAGTTCTGCGCCGATTTTTGGTCCGACTTTCTCTATAGACAGGATAAATTCTGTCCTGTTCTCCGGGACAGATTCAGGGAAGGCATCGGCCATTTTATTCACAAAATTCCTGGAGAATTTTTCAGGTTCATTCTCCATGCTTGGCAAGCGCACGGCAACATTGGATTCATCACCAAAGTGTTTGATTTCTGCCTGGCTGAAATCAAACGATTGCCCATCAATCACTACTGAAGATAAGGAGGATCGTACTACGTTGATATCCATGGCTTCGATATAGTTTACTGCCACGAGAGTGCCGCCTTTAAAATCAATACTGAGCTTGGGACCGCCCTTGGTGATCATTGAACCTATGCCGGCCAATATCAGTACAGCGGAAACAAACACGGCCACCTTGGTATTACCCATAAAGTTGATATTTGTATCCTTGATAATTCTCATCTTAAATACTCAGGGATGTTATCCCTTTACGGGATGTAATTGAATTAAAAATAGTGCGGGTTACGTATACTGCCGTGAACATACTGATCAAAATTCCCCAGAAAAGTACCGTGGCAAATCCCTTGATTGGACCTGTACCAAACTGGTAGAGGACCAGGGCTGCGATTACGGTTGTTACGTTGGCATCTACGATTGTGGTTAGGGCTCGGTCGTAACCGGCCTGGATGGCTGCTTTGGGAGTTTTCCCTTTGCGGAGTTCTTCCCGGATTCGTTCAAAAATGATCACATTGGAATCGATGCTCATTCCGACAGTCAAAATTAATCCGGCAATGCCCGGCAGGGTCAGTGTTGCTTCCAATGATGCTAGGATTGCCAGCACCAGCAGTATATTCCAGATCAGGGCAAAATCTGCTATGGATCCACTGGCTTTGTAATAAACTAGCATAAAGACCAATACTAGGACGAGACCGATTATCACTGCATTGGTACCTTGAGCAATGGAATCAGCGCCAAGACTGGGGCCGACGATCCGCTCTTCAATAATATTCACAGGTGCCGGCAGAGCACCGGCGCGGAGGATGATGGCGATATCTTTAGCTTCATTGATGCTGTTAAATCCTTCGATCTGTGTCCGTCCACTGGGGATCTTTTCTCTGATGGAAGGCGCCATATGAACTTTTTTATCCAGGACAATTGAAATGCGTTCACCTACATTTGCTCCCGTCACCCTCGACCAGGTCCGAGAACCATCACTGTTCATGGTCAGGGATACGACCGGCTGTCCGGCAGATCCGCTGCCCAGGGTGCCAAGGTCAGCACGGGCTTCCTCCACCACGCCGCCAGTGAGTTCCGGTGTTTTTTCCAGATAATAAAATCTATAGTATTTTTCCTGAGTTGTACTGCCCTGGAGAAGGTCTGGTTCATGACTGAAAAGAAATTGTCCGTTTGCATTGTTCAATTTCGACTGCACCTCCGGCTTCTCTAAGAGCTTGCGAACGGCATATGCATTCTTTTCCTGGATGCCCATATCTCCGGAAAAAGCTGTCAGTAGTCCAGTCAAAGGGTTATCGGCAAAAATATCCGCAGCGGTTTTGGAGGTGTCCGCCGGGTCTGAATCTTTTTCTCCAAACAATTCACTCACTGTCTTACTACCCTCATCATCATCTTCTTTTTCGTCTGCAGTTTCCGAATCTTTCTGTTCCGGTATGTCTTTGGTTTTTTCACCCTGTGTTAATTCTATCAGCTCTTCTTCGTCAGTTGTTCCCCGGAGTATCTCATCCAGCTGTGCCAGCATTTCATTGGTGGCGCCCACATTTTTTACCAGGTAGAATTCGAGCAGTGCTGTACTTTGTAAAAGTGCCCTAGCCCGGTCTGAATCCTGAATCCCAGCCAGTTCCACTACGATGCGGTGCTTGCCCTGTTTCTGAATCGTCGGTTCGGCCACACCAAACTGATCCACACGGTTTTGCAGAATCTCCAGAACCCTGTTTATGGCATCGTCAGCTTCTTCCATCACACCAGCCATGATTTCCTCCTGTGATGCACCATATTGATGATAGTAGCGGGCCAGTTTTAAGCCGTGGGTGTTTACTTCCTGCTCAAATACAGTGAAAAAGTCAACATCCGGGGCAGTTGATTTTTCCTGGGCCGTTTGTAAAACATTATCCAGCCGTCCATCACGCATGTCTGCCAGGTTGCCCATTAATGTGGGAATATCCGCTTCCAGCACAATGTACATGCCTCCCTTAAGATCGAGCCCCTGGCGGATAATCCGGGATTCTATTTTTTCCAGGTCACCGGATGTGCGGAGAGATTCTTTCTCTTCTTCTGACATCTGTTGATATTCCCAAGTGGGAAGGAGAGCCCAAATCGCCCATATGAGAATGACCCCGACGATCAAATACCTGGGAGTAAGATTACCTTGCATTTTTAATATTGTATTATCAGTTTAAAAAAAGCCGGTGAATATACCGTTTCGGTTCTCACCGGAGCAAGGCTATAGACATGAAACATATCTATATGTATTATGTTTATATCACACCAAGTTTTTCCCCTACTTTTGTAAAGGAAGATAGAGCTATATCCAGATGCTCTTTTTCCATGGCTGCGGATATCTGGACTCGAATCCGAGCTTGCCCTTTTGGTACGACAGGGAAATAGAAACCAATCACATAGATTCCTTCATTCAGCATTTCGGCGGCCATATTCTGAGCCAGGACCGCATCATACAGCATTATTGGAACAATGGGATGTACACCTTCTAAAATTTCAAAACCAGTCTCGGACATTTTTGTTCGAAAATAAATCGTGTTCTCTTCCAATTTATCCCGAAGTTTTGTGGTGGCAGACAGCATGTCAAACACTTTGCTTCCTGCAGCCACAATAGCCGGTGCCACCGTATTTGAAAATAGGTAAGGTCGAGACCGCTGCCTCAGTAGGTCAATGATTTCCTGCCGTCCGGTGGTGAATCCTCCGGAGGCTCCACCCAGAGCTTTCCCTAATGTAGAAGTCCATACATCAATTTTA
>DKQR01000177.1 GCA_002471805.1 Fidelibacterota bacterium UBA7303
GCCTCCTCACGGAGGCTTTTTTGTTTATAAAATAGACAGCCGAATTGTTACCATAATTTTTTGTAAGTTTCATATAGTGTTCCACATACCATTAAGAATTGGAGACGCTTATGAAAATAAATTTTAATTATAATTTTCTACCTTCCCCAAGGGAAGTAATTCCCCACCAACCAAACTACGCCTCAAAATGAAACGCCTTTGGGTCATATTATTTGTAGTTCCAATCTTTGCTCAAGATGCAAAGAAACATAATATATCCCTTGGGATGCTTGATGATAAAACAGGATTTAGTCTTATTGGCTATACTTATAATATTGAACAGACAGAAATGGATGAGTTTTTTATAGGTGGCGGGACTATGATATTGGGATTTACAGGCTCTGCAGGATGGAAACATTATTATAAAAAATCAAAGCTTTCTTTTTATTCTGTATTGTCAGGACAAGGAGTTATGCATTTGGGATTTTCTGGTTTTATGCCAAATGCTTCGTTTGGATTAGAATATAATTTATCAAAGAGGACTCAAGTAAAAATTGGTGGCATGGGAGGAATACTACTGGGTGGTAGTTCGCGTAACGACGCTGGCGTTTTGCCTTTTGTTGGTTTGAATTTTCGGCGCTAACTCAAAATGAAACGCCTCTGGGTTAAATAATGAGACCCCACCAACTGTAATGATATTTTAAGAATAAATTATCCCTCCTGCTGATATTAATTTTAAACGCTAAATAAGAATTTTTAGCTAATAATTAAGGGGATATGAAAAAAATGAATAAATCTTACGACGTGATAATAATCGGTGGTGGTATCATGGGCAGTAGCAGTGCGTTCTATTTGGCAAAGAAGGGATTGAAAGTTGCCCTGCTTGAACGTCGATATGTTGGGGATGGCCCTACAGGAAAATCTTCCGCCATTATCCGCCAGCATTATTCAAATGAAATCACGGCTAGAATGGCACTCCATAGTGTCAAGATTTTCCAAGGATTTGAAGCAGAAGTCGGGGATGAATGCGGATATAATAATACGGGATTTTTTGTGGTTACGGGAAAGGAAAACAGTCCAAGTTTAGTCAAGAATTTAAAATTGCAGCGTTCCCTGGGTATTAAGACGGAGAATCTTTCTAACGAGGCTGTAAAAGAACTGTTTCCGGAACTTAAACTGGATGATTCCATCACAGTGGCATACGAGTCGGATGGGGGATATGCCGATGCCTACTTGACGACAAATGCCTTTGCCCGTGCGGCCAAAAAATCCGGTGCCGATATTTATCAGAAAGCTGAAGTAACTGGAATCCGAAGAGATGGAGAGAAAGTTATCGGCGTTGATTCCACGAAGGGAAAATTTGATGCACCGGCAATCATATGTTGTACTGGTGCCTGGACAAAAGGTGTTTGTGAATTCGTGGATATCAATGTTCCAATAAACGCATGCAGAGTTCAGGTCGCATACTTTAAAAGACCTGAAAGAATGCAGGGGCATCATCCTGTAGTATTAGATTTTGTATATGAAACCTATTTTCGCTCCGAAGGTACAGAACTCACACTGGCTGGTTTGATCGATCCAGATGAAGCCAATGACATTGTTGACCCGGATCAGTATAATGAAACGATCGATATTGATTTTGTAGAAGAAATCGGTAGGAAATTAATGGCTCGGTATCCTGATATGGTTCATTTTGAAAGTACAGGAGGTTATGCTTCACTTTATGCGGTTACTCCAGACTGGCACCCGATTGTTGATGAAATTCCCGAAGGAAGCGGTTATTATGTTTGTTCTGGTTTTTCCGGCCACGGGTTTAAACTGGGGCCGGCGGTGGGACATATGGTATCAGAAATGATTACAAAAGTTTCTAATCCAAAATTTGATCACCATTTTTTCAGGTTTAGCCGATTTGAAGAAAATGCGCATATTAGTGGCACTTACGATCAAAGTATTTCGGGCTAATAGAGAAAGTTTAAATGAATAAAAAATAACAGATATGAAGATTGATAGAAGATATTTGTAAATGAAACGCCTCTAATTCGGAAAAAAATAGTACTATGATAACAACAACAAAATACCTGGCATATATATCCGTACTGGCTATTATTTGTACACATTTGGCATTAACGGATATATATCACAATAAAGAACCTGACCTAACTTTAGAATGGTTTGTAGTGCAGGTTACTATTTTTATAATAGCAATATTTATTGTTTCCGTACTAATGACGCTAAAAAAAATAACCAAGGAAGTTAAATAAACCGCCTCTGGCTCAAATAAAGTCAAAAGAATTACCCCATCAGAATTCTATAATCACTCCGCCAACAGGCATTGTCTTGTACTGCCAGTACATTTCCTTTGTCCCATCCGCCAAGTAAATATATTCCCAAGGGTTGTTGATGTTAAGGATATTTAAAAAATCCCAAAAGACTACCATATTCACCCGGTTAAAATAAAACCGCTGCTGCAGCATTAGATCCAAGCGAAAATAGGGTTCATACCGCGCTGTGTTCCAGGACTGGGATGATTCCACATACCAATCGCGGACTGTGTGATCATAAGTTTTTGGTGTAAAAGGCCGGCCACCCATATATCGGAACTTGAAACTGATCTCAAATTCATCACTGGGCATAAAGGGCAGCCAGGAAAAAATCTTGGCCCAGGCATTCTCCTTGAATTGCCGATACCAGTCATAATCAGCATAGCGAATTTTGTACCCACCGATGATGTTCACTACATCTCCATAATCATAGATCCAAGGGTAGTATTTATCAGAGCGGGGATCCACTCCTTCCGCAATGGAATGTGACCAGGACAGAGACCCGTACCAGTTTTTTGAATATTTTTTCTGAATGAATAGTTCTATACCATTTGATCTGCCGCTGCCGCCATTAATGGTATTATAGATATTCAAACTATCTCTGCCGTCAGAACCCTCAAGCATCTCAAAGGTAACCATATCATCATATTCTTTTTTGAATACTTCAAGGGTTAGTCGCGTATCAGCAGTAAGGAAATATTCTAATCCAATGACGGCCTGGTCAGCATAATAGTTTTTTAATTTACTGGGAGTACCCCGTACTGAATTTAGATAATGATTAAAGGGCGGCTGAAAATAACGCCCGGCAGAGAAATTCAATGATAGCACTTCACTG
>DKQR01000187.1:0-12414 GCA_002471805.1 Fidelibacterota bacterium UBA7303
TTGCTTTGTATATTCGACCGACCAGTCGGTTTAGTTTTCAATCAGGTATAGGAAGAATACAAATGATAAGTGAAGCAAAGGAAGCTGTATTGCGGGAACAGTTAATTCTGATGTGGGGTCGAAATTTTGATAAACCATACATCATGAAAAGAGTTTTTAAGCGATTTATTAAATGCATTAATGTATTTATAAAATAATAAATTGAAAAAATTAGAACTCCAAGATCGGAGAAAAGAACAAATCATGAGCGCTGCCCTGTCGGTTGTGGTTGCCAAAGGATATGATCAGAGCCGTATGGATGATATTGTTGAAAAATCTCAACTTTCCAAGGGCGCTATTTACTGGTATTATAAATCCAAGGAAGAAGTCTATCTCTCTCTGGTAGATTATTGGTTTGTTCAATATAGTTCTGGTGTAGTGGATACGCTGAAGCAGCAAGAATCTGCATCAGATCAATTGAAAGCATTATTCGATTTTTTTATAGAGCAGTTTGATAAAAATCCTACTACGTTCAAACTTTTAGTTGAATTCTGGCGGCTGGCAGGCCTGAATCCTGATTTTAACGCCAAACTCCAGCAGATATATTCCGATTTTCTGGAATATATCATCGAAATTATCAAAGTTGGCGTAGCCAACGGAGAATTCAAAAATGTGGAACCGCGGATCACGGCCCTTTCCATTCTGATTAATATCGAAGGTATCAACTGGTTTACACTTTTTGATAAATCCGGTGTCGAGGCTCACGAGTATATTGATACTATCTCAAATTTTATTCTCAATGGACTAAAGAAAAAGAGGAATAAATGAACGAACCAATTACAATCTCATTGAAAACAGGCGGTCAGTGGCTGGTTTCCCCGGTGGGAGATACAACCATTTTCTGCCGGGAATCGTTCACCGATGATCATAAAGATATAGAAAATATGGTCTTAGAATTTGCTAAGGAACGCATTCTCCCAAATGTTGAAGCTATTGATAAACTGGATAAAGACCTCAGCCTTTCTATCCTACGCGAAATGGGCGAACTGGGTCTAATCGGTGTAGATGCACCTGAAGAATACGGCGGTACCGAATTAGACAAAATTACTTCATGTATTGTCACGGAGGGAGTGTCACGGGGCGGCTCAGCATCCTTCTCCTGTACGTTTGGTGTTCAAACCGGAATTGGCATCATGGGTATAGTTTTTTTCGGCACACCGGAGCAAAAGAAAAAATACCTGCCCAAGCTCATGATCGGGGAGTGGGTGGGTGCCTATGGACTCACAGAACCTTCTTCCGGTTCTGATGCCCTGGCAGCCAAGACCACTGCCGTACTTTCTGACGATGGTTCCTATTATATACTCAATGGTGAAAAACAGTTTATCAGCAACGGCGCCTGGGCTGATATCTACACCATTCTGGCCCAGGTGGATGGGGATAAGTTTTCCGGATTCATTATTGAGCGCGGCACGGCAGGTTTTGAAATTGGCACCGAAGAAAAAAAAATGGGCATGAAAGGATCTTCCACCACTTCGTTGAAATTCACTGATGCCAGGGTTCCTGTTGAAAATTTACTCTATGAGGTCGGAAAGGGAGCAGCCATTGCTTTCAATGCCCTCAATATTGGCCGTTATAAACTGGGCGCTGCCTCCGTGGGCGGGATTAAGCTGGCACTCGAAGAAACAATCAAATATGCCCTTGAGCGCCGTCAGTTTGGACAACCTATTGCCAGGTTTGATGCCATACGGGGAAAAATTGCAGACATCTCAGTCCGGCTCTTTGCCACCGATGCCATGCTCTACCGCACTGTAGGCCTGATCCAGGATGCCATTGATGATCTGGATAAAAATGATCCTGATTATTATAAAAAAATGGGTGAGGCCACAGAACGATTTGCTGTGGAAGCCTCCATGGTTAAGGTTTTTGGAAGTGAAACTTCCGATATGTGTATTGACACATGTTTACAGATCTTTGGCGGTTACGGCTTCATAGAAGAATACCCTTTGGCCCGGGCTTACCGGGATGACCGGATCAACACTATCTGGGAGGGGACCAACGAGATCAACCGTATGATTATCACCGGATATATGATGAAAAAGGTGTTGCTGGAAGAATTATCCCTGCGCAACTATTTAAAGGAATTGGATGATTTTTTAAGCCAAGACCTCCCGGGACTTGGCGATGATCCTTTAAGCTTAGAAAAATACGGCCTGGAAAATGCCAAGCGGCTGGCAGCACTGGTGTTTCACGAAGCACTCTGCGAGTACGGACAGGACCTGAAGCATGAGCAGCAGCTAGGGGAAGCGCTGGCAGATATATTCACCGAAATCTTTACCATGGAATCGGTGATCGCCCGGGTCAGTCAGATACAGTCAGCCAATGGTGCTTCCAATATGAGTTCCATCATTGCCCGCATCTATGCCGCAGAAACACTGTTAACAATAAAATCGCTCTCCAAGGTAAGTCTGAATAAAATTTTCAAGGAAATCATTCCTGATAATCATCAGGAAACGATTCAACAGCTTACAAGCAGGATGACCCTGCACACAGATGTCATTTCTCTCAAACAGGAATTGGCTGATTTCATGTACACCAAAAAAGATTACCCATTTTAAAAAGGAACAAACCCCATGAAACAAATACATATCTCTCAGAAAAAGCGCATATTAGCCCTTACGTTTTCTTTAGCAAAAATGTTCAAAACACCTTCATTAGGATCATTCATTATTTTTGACGATTTTGATATAAACGATTTTCTTTTCCACCGCAACAATCGTTTCTAAGGGGATGACTATGTCTCAGTCCGTTATTATTGATGCAGTTCGTTCTCCCATTGGCGTAAAAAATGGAAACCTGGTGGGGATCCGCCCTGACGATCTTACAGCCCAGGTTGTAAAAGGATTATTAAACCGCAACGAAAAGGTAGCACCCGAAATTATAGAAGATCTTATTTTAGGATGTGCTTTCCCGGAGGGCCCCCAGGGCATGCTTATGGCCAAAGGAGCAGCCATTCTTGCCGGGCTACCTGAGACCGTTTCCGGGGCGGTGGTGAACCGGTTTTGCGGTTCATCCATGGATGCGGTACACCAGGTCAGTTCCCGTATTGAAACCGGCGATATGACCGTTGGCATTGCCGCGGGCGTAGAAGACATGTTCTCCATTCCCATGGGGGGGTTCAACCCCGATTTTCATCCGCAACTTGCGGAGCAGGAATACTATATTGGCATGGGTGAAACGGCAGAAATTCTGGCCGAAGAGGGTCATATTCCCCGGACGGACCAGGAGGATTTTTCGATAGGTTCTCATCAAAAAGCCTTAGACGCATGGGCAAATGGCCGTTTTAACAATGAAATCATTCCCATTGACGTTTATGGTGAAGCCACGGTTGAAAAGGATGAAGGACCCCGGGAACCAGACCTGGAGAAAATCAAAAGCCTGAATCCGGCTTTCCTGGAAAACGGAACCATTACACCGGCAACATCCAGCCCAATTTCCATTGGTGCTTCTGCTGTATTGATCACCAGCCGAAAATTCGCAGAAGATAACGGACTCACAATCAGATCCGCTATAAGTAGTCGTTCCGTGACCGGTGTGGACTGGCGAAAAATGGGCATGGGGCCTCTACCTGCTACCGAAAAAGCGCTGAAACAGGCAGGGTTAACCATGGATAATGTTGATGTTATTGAACTCAACGAAGCATTTGCTGCCCAATCCCTTTATGTGATCCAACAAGGTAATTGGGATCAGTCCAAAATCAACCTGAATGGCGGCGCCATCGCACTGGGCCACCCCCTAGGCTGTTCCGGAGCGCGGATTATCACCACACTCTTGAATGTAATGGAACAGCAGGATGCCAAAACAGGACTGGCCACCATGTGTATCGGTACGGGACAGGGTATTGCAACCATTCTGGAAAGATAGGTAGAATTATGTCGCAAAAGATTGAAAAAGTAGCGGTTCTTGGTGCCGGCGTCATGGGTGCACAGATCGCGGGACACCTAGCCAATGCCGGTATTCCGTCCTTTCTCTTTGATATCAGTCAGGAACTGGCGGAAAAGGGAAAAGAAACATTAACCTCCCTGAAACCTGCTCCGCTGTACAAACCCAAAAATGCTGATCTGGTTACACCTTGTAATTACGATGACCATATCGCAAATATCGGTGAAGCAGATTGGATCCTGGAAGCGGTGGTAGAACGGCTTGATATTAAGGACTTGATTTATAGTAAACTTCTTCCTCATCTCAAGGATTCAGCGATCCTGACTTCCAATACATCTGGAATCCCACTGACCGACCTGACCGCATCTATGCCTGATGATGTAAAAAAGCGGTTCATGATCACTCACTTTTTTAATCCGCCGCGTTATATGCAGCTGCTGGAACTGGTTCGAGGAGAACACACCTCCGATGAAACCTATAATATCATGGCTGATTTCGGTGAATCAGTGCTGGGAAAAGGCATTGTCCATGCCAAGGATACCCCCAACTTTGTTGGCAACCGGATAGGCGGTTATGGTCTTATAGTCACGGTGAATTTGGCCGTTGAGCAAGGACTGACTGTCGAAGAGGTAGATAAACTGACAGGTACTATTTGCGGACGGCCAAAAAGCGCAACTTTTCGCACTGCCGATGTAGTTGGTCTGGACACCATGAAACATGTAACTCAGACAACCTATGACAAAGCACTGGAAGATGAAGAACGGGACAGTTATTCCATTCCAGGAATACTTAATATATTAATTGATTCAGATCGACTGGGTCAAAAAACCAGGGCCGGGTTTTATAAAAAGATGGATGACAAATCTATTCATTCCGTGGATTTCAAGACCGGTGAATATTCACCTCAGGGAAAGGTCCGTTTTGATTGTTATCGTATAGCCAAGGATCACCAGAAACTCGCCGATAAACTCTGTGCTTTGACGTACGGCGAGGACAGAGGCAGCAAATATTTCTGGGAAATTACGGCTCGAACCTTGATCTACAGCGCCAACCGCATTCCGGAAATTTCCGATGATATTGTCAATATTGATAATGCCATGAAATGGGGCTATGCCTGGGAAATGGGAATCTTTGAATCCTGGGACGCTATTGGCGTTCGCAAATCTGTGGAACGTATGAAATCAGAAGGGAAAAAAGTACCAGCTTGGGTTATGGAAATGCTCGACAGCGGCCGGGAAACATTTTATACAACTAAAAATGGAGAACGTTCCTACTGGTGTCCTGTCGAGAAACACCCTGTCACCATGGAGAAAAACCCAAAGGTAATTAACCTGGCAATACACAAAACCGGGAAAACTGTCTTAAAGCGGGATCTCAGTGCCAGCGTACTTGACCTGGGTGACGGTGTTCTCAATGTGCAATTTCATTCCATCCTGCAGCCGGCATTGAATCCTATAGACAGCTCCTACATTGAAATGATCACGCTGGCTTTGGACCTCATTGAAAGCGGTACCTATAAAGCCATGGTATTGGGCCATCAGGGGCAGAACTTTTGTGCCGGAGCAAATCTCAACCTGTTGCTGGAACTCAGTAACAATGGTCTATGGGATGAATTGAACCATGCTATTAAAACACTGCAGGATACGACACAGCAAATACGATTCGCGCAAGGCCCGGTGGTGGCGGCTCCGTTTCAGCTGGTGCTGGGTGGAGGCGTGGAAATTATCCAGCCTGCCGCGCACAGGGTGGCAGCAGCGGAAACATATATGGGGCTTGTCGAAGTGGGTGTGGGTCTAATTCCTGGCGGTGGAGGCAACCTTCGTATGATCCTGAATGCCATGGATGGCGGTACAGGACGAATGGGTGCTTTCCAAAAGATCCAGAAAACTTTTGAAACTGTAGGATTCGCCAAGGTAGCCACCAGTGCTGATGAAGCCAAGCATTTGGGTTATTTGAAAAAAGATGATACAGTTGTTTTGAACCGTGACCATTTGATCCAGACCGCGAAAGACAAAGCACTTGAACTTGCCCATGGTTACGAACCGCCAGCGTATCGGGATGACCTGAAACTTCCTGGTGCCGGCGGGCGAACGGCCCTGTCCATGGCACTAAAAGGATTTAAAATGCAGGGCAAGATTTCCGAGCACGATATGAAGATCGGTGAAAAGCTGGCTTATGTACTTACCGGCGGAGATAAGGCCGGGCTTACCAAATCTGTGGATGAACAATATATTCTGGATATTGAACGGGAAGCATTTGTATCACTTGCCGGAGAAAAACTTTCACAAGACCGGATCAGTTACATGCTTAAGAAAGGCAAGCCCTTAAGAAATTGAGTCTTCGCAAAATAACCAATAATAAAAAAGCCCCGAACGGGGCTTTTTTATTATTAGAGATTAAATACTTTACATTAAAAGATGTATCTGAATCCCAGTTGTAATCTCCAGCGGGAAAATTCGCCCAGGTCATCTGTAAAGGTTGACTCAGGACCTGTAAAAGAAAATACCGGTTCACCTGCATCGTTCCAACTATCAAGCACCAACGGCGTGAGCGCTGCCGGGTTAGCAGTTTGTCTTACACCCCAGCCATCATTGATGAGATTCCCAAAATTGAGTATATCCAGCGATACCTGAAATTTTTGTCCCGCAATACCAATATTCTGCAGCACGCGAAGATCAAGGTTTGTAAACCATTCATTCAGCAGGCCATTCCGATCGGCAATTTCACCTCTGTGTTTACTGAGATATTTATCCTGGGCAATAAATGCATCCAGCGCAGCCCAGTCCGAAGAATTCGTTAGGTTTATTTCGCTTGCACTGTTCGGAATATAGATTAAATCATTCCCGCCGACGCCGTCACCATTTACATCACCACCATAAGTAAAGGAATACCGGTTTCCTCCAGAATAAACATATTGGTTCCCTTCACCCATTTCAAAAAACATACCTACATTTGTGGACATGGTTTCATTCCAGGATCGTGTATAGGTTGCACTGGCGATAATTCGCTGCTTCATCCCGAACTGGGCATAACTCAGGTTTGGATTATTGGGGTCACCCTGAACAGGCTGACTTTGGAATAAAACACTTGCAATTTCGGTGGATTGCAGGTTGTTTTTTGCATCCAGATACGTATATGCAAGGCTCGTATTCAGCCCGAATCCAAAACGTTTCCTTAGCTGTGCCGTAAAGGTCAAGTTAGATCCTTCATCCACATTGTCTATAACGTACACTCCTTCACCGGATCCAGGATAGAAGGAGTTTAATTCGTTGACCCCTACACCACCAAAATAAGGCCGACCATCAGCGAGAGTTCGTACAGGATCGACCAAGTCTGCGTTTCTCATATAAATAGCATTCAAATCTTTACTATAAACCAGTTCCACTGTCGCCAACATATCACCTGCTAATGCTTTATCAACTGCAACATTGGTTGTCATCACCTGTGGCCATTTGAAATCGTCAACCATGGCATTCAAATCAAAAGATTGTTGCAACACGGATTTCCCATCAACATGTCGCCCTTCTCCACTGTCTGTTTCATGATCTGAATTACTACCGTCCCCGGGTATATTTGGGTTGTTACCTGGATTAGAGATAACATTTCCAATCCAGACAAAAGGAAGGCGCCCTGTAAATACACCCACACCGCCACGTATCTGAAATGAACGGTCACCAGCAACATCATAGTTGAATCCAAGACGTGGAGATAACAATGGTGTTGGATCCGGGAGTTTCGCCTGGTCAACCGTTTCCGGGTCATCATTTTCATCTTTAAGACTCAGTGAATCTGTTGAGAATGGGTTGGCAACCGGTTCTGTAAAATACTGAGGAATATCTACCCTTAATCCAGCCGTCACCTTTAGTTTTTCATTAATAGAAACTTCATCTTGACCATAAAAAGACATTTGACCCACTTCAATGATCTCGCCTTTAAATGGTCCTGATCCAGCCATTCCTGCAAAATTTGATTGACTAGCACTATCCGGTGATGTTGAAGCTAAAAAAGCATCTATGGATGAAAATGTTGTCCCACCTAAAAATTGCGCCCAGGAAGCATCTAAGAAAAATACACCATGGCGAAAAATGTTAAAGGAATTAAAAAATTTGAATTTCTCATATGTAACACCCCCTGTGAGTGTGTGGTTTCCCATGAAATAACTCAAATTGTTAGTTATTTGCATCACATCCTGATCCAAGATATTATGGATCGAGAATGGTTCATGCCCCAATGTTGTGTATGTTACACCGTTTTCACCGATTTCAATCGTTGGGAAATCGACACTTTTTGCTTCACGAAAATCCCTGAATTTGTTAAAACTGAAAAAGAACTTATTCGCAATATTGCTTCCAAATCTGCTATTTAGTTCCAAAGCATAAGAATCAAGATTATTATTAATTCTATAGCCCGAATTCTCAAATGGAAGGCTTGACGTATTTGGACCGCGGCCCGTGTTATTATGACTCAAAACAAATCCATGAGGACCAAGGTCTCGATAAGACCTTAACATGTTATAACGGAACATTAAATTATGATTTGCACTGAGGTTATAATCCAGTTTTAACAGCATTTTATCATTATCAGTGAGATGGTTATATCCTTGATAGTCGCCCGTTTCATAATTATAAACATCCTTCATTCTTTGCCTTATTGCATCCATGGTCGCCGCAGAAACTCTGGACTCGCCGAACTCAATGTTACCATCATCATCTGCAATATAATTTGTACCAGGGTCGGTGCGCCGTTCCATTTCAAAGTTTGCAAAAAAGAACAATTTATCTTTCATGATTGGACCGCCTACAGACAATCCGGTCTGGCTAAAATTAAGTTCTGGGCTTGCGAGTATTTCTTCACCGCCGATTGAATTGCCAACTAAAGATTCACTGCGATTATAAGCGTATACGGTTGCAGTTAAATCATTTGTGCCGCTTTTTGTAACTGTATTAATTCCAGCACCTGTAAAGCCTCCTTCAGACACGTCGAAGGGTGCGATGGAAACTGTAACCTGCTCAACGGCATCCATGGATACGGGTTCGGCATTCGCTTGCCCTCCTGGTGCCGGGTCATCCAAACCAAACGGATTGCTGAAATAGGATCCATCCAGGGAGATATTATTGTAGAGCCAATTACGACCCCCAAAACTGAAATTGCCATCGCTGCGGGGGTCCAGTCTGGTTAAATCGCGAGTACTGCGTTTGATGGAAGGCATTTGAATCACCTGCTCCGCACCAACAAACGTGGCCGCACCGGTTCGATCACTGTTTAATACATCGTCCCCTTCTGCGGTAACTTCGACACCAGCCATTTCGATCGCTTCAGTTGAAAGGGAAAAGTCAGAGCGAGCATCCTGACCTAAATTTAGGTAAACACCTGATTGATCCTGATCCTGATAGCCAATATAGGATACAGCTATTTTGTAAGGACCACCAATTTTCATATTGGTAATAACAAAATAACCATTATTCATGGAGGTGGTGCCATATTGCGTGCCACTGGGGATGTGAGTTGCAATAATATTTGCGCCCACTAAACCTTTGCCATCTTGACTTTTAACAAAACCATTGACACCTGAAGTGGTTAATCCCTGGCTGAACAGAATAGAGGTAAAAACGGTTAAGATGAATACATATAATTTCTTCATTTAAGTTGCTCCAATTCAGATTTATTTTAGGATATTAGGGGATTGTATTGTAACAATAAATTCGAAACGAAATCAAATATTTTTCTTACAATTTTTTAACCGAGTTCGATTATTTCTTACATTAAAAATGATATCCCAACCCCAGCCTGATATGAGAAAATTCTTCCATTTCTTTGAAGTGGGTTCCCTCCTCTCCAAAGAAATGCGTTATCGATAATTCAAGATCCCAATTTTCAATGGGCGAATAGGATATACCACCTCCCAACATAGACTGATTGTCCTTTAAATCCGAAAATGTATTCCCCCGTATTTCCACGGCATTATCCCAGTAATTACCCGCTACTGACAGCATCATCCCCAGATCGGTGAACATGGCAAAAGGCGTCCCCATGCCTGGCTGGAACTCATCTTCTATCATTGGTGTTTCTGTTGGTATTCCAAATGGATCAAAATTGTAATTCGTGCCATTAACTTCCAATATTTCACTGCCAATAATCTGAAGAGTAAACATAATATCGTTTTCAGTCGAGTATTCTACTTGGCCAGCAAATTGAATATAGGATGCATCATTTAAAGTTTTCATATCGGATTCAGTATCATTTTCAGTTGAAAAATATCCAATTTCAAACCGGTTTGTAAAATCACCAATGAACGATACTAGGTCGAAACCCAATACACTGGTATTTCGATAGAAAAAGGACGGCATTGAATCCGTCATCCCAACATAAGAAAAAGATCGATCTCTTCCATCAAAATAGGATAAACTATAATCATTGGACCCTAAAGTCGACTGTATACGAAACCCAAATTCGCTGCCTGGTTCTTCATCTATGAGCTCCGGGGAAGACATAGGGATATTCAAAGGGAATGCTTCCTCACCAAATGGGAATCGGTTTCCTTCATGTGCCGGAATAAAAACACCTTCCATTTGCCAATCATTCCAATAGTATTTTACCGAACCTGAAACAGTTCCGACCTTCCGTTCTGCACCGGGAAGAAACATATAATAATAATCGTATGGGTTCAGGTTATCCGTGGGATTGTTGCCGTCCACAGCACCCCAGGCATGTATTTGTTTTCCCACATTCACCTCTCCCCAACTGGGGAACCAGGTCAAATAGGTTTCCCGGAGTTGCAATTCATTTTCATTATTCGACCACCGGTATTCCAATGCTGAATTGGTATTAATTTCAAAATCACCTATTGAATAGCCCACTTCTGCTTCCGCAAGTCTAAAAGGTAAAGATATCTCTGATTGATCCGATAAACGATACATATTTCCTGGTTTAATTGAGCCAGTGTAATTGATCTGCCCCAACAATATCGTTATTGGAAAAATAAAACAAATCAGTTTTTTCATTTAGTTAATCTCTTGGAATGCGCTTGAGATTTTTTTCTTGGAATAAATTTTTATCAATGCCTGAATCAACCTGAACATCCGAAAACATAACCTCTGTGGTATGTTTTTTTTGGACATCCTCCACAAAGACCCGCTCTATGACATAATAGTTTTTCAATTTTTGAAACTTGAACTCTTTTCTTTTTTCCAACTTGCCCCGCTTGTCGTATGATTCTTCTTTCACCGCAACAAGCGTGGATTTTTCGATCCATGTGAGATGCTTGGAATAGGATGACTTTGCTACCTTTCTGGGGACGATTTCAATGAGATAGCATTCCATTCCTTCCACGACATCATCATTTAACCGGTTATAATCGTTTTCATTCAATTCCCGGCTAGACATATCTTCATAGCTCAGATCCGAGCCCATAAAAGAATCTCCTTTCTTCTTGGAGGAAATCCTGCGGACTTTCTTAAAGGCCGGCAGCCACATGCGCATTTCATCATCCTTTTCATCGTGTTCAATCTTGAGAAATGCCACACCTTTATCATCCTTGGGCTCCAGAAACCAGATGATCTGTTTCTTATTGGCGTCCATGGATTTTGATATCATGGCATTGGTTCTTGTTTTTCCTTTGGCATTGGTCAAGACCATTTTGGTTTTGTTAGACATATCGATAGGAGACGGTCTATCATCCATCATTTTGGCGATTTCAATTCCTGTCTGGCTGAAAAGAAAAGATCCGAACAAGATAACGATTGTGAGCTGTTTCATTTTATAACCTTTGTGTAATTGCATTGTACAGGCACAGCATGCTGCATCCCTGCAGTTAATGATGAATCAAATTTTGTTTACTGGTTACCACCGAATCGCCGCAGATGCCCAGGTGTATCCTGCCCCAAATGCGGCAAGAATGATATAATCTCCATCTTTTATCCGCCCTTCTTCTAAAGCTTCGCACATGGCAATTGGAATAGAAGCAGCTGTCGTATTTCCATATTTTTGGATATTGGAATAAAGTTTATCCATTTCCACACCCATGCGCTTGGCGACAGATTGCATGATCCGCAAATTGGCTTGATGCGGAATGATCAGAGACACATCTTCTAGAGATAGATTATTATGATCAAGGGCTTCCTGAATCACTTCCGGAAATCGGGCTACTGCATTTTTAAACACTTCACGGCCGTTCATCCATGGTTCATAGGTTTTTGCCTGTTCGTTCGTCACGGCATTGATCTGGTCGGGAGATGATGAACCAGGCCCTTTCATCCACAGGCTTTTCAAGTCTTTCCCTTCACAATGCAGGTGGGTAGATAAAATACCACTCTCATTATTGTTCGCCTGCAGAACTGCTGCACCAGCACCATCACCAAATAAAACGGCCACATCTCTCCCCTCGGTGGTTTTATTAATGAATTTCGTTTGGGCCTCCGTTCCAACAACCAGCACCGTATGACAGGTGCCTGACCGAATATATTGATCCGCAATAGACAAGCCATAAACGAAGGCCGA
>DKQR01000187.1:12734-26668 GCA_002471805.1 Fidelibacterota bacterium UBA7303
CATGCCGCTTTTATGTCGAATGCGGCCACGGTCCGCAATCCCAATTTGTCTTGAAGTTGAGAACTGACACCTGGGAAAAAATAATCTGCCGACAGAGTAGCTACGATGACAAGATCAATGTCTTCAGGTGCAACACCTGCCATGTTCATTGCTTTTTTAGACGCAGGAATAGCTAAGTCCGAAGCTGCTTCATCTTCCGTGACCCAGCGCCGTTCTTGAATTCCTGAACGAGCCTGAATCCATTCATCCGACGTGTCCATGATGGCCGTCAAATCCTGATTGGTAACCACCTGCTCCGGAAGGTGAAATCCCATACCCGTAATTTTGCTTTTTCTCACCTTATCGATACCTCTCTATTAAGCGTTTTTTAAGCAATTCTGTCAGTGCAGATAAAATTGTTAATGTACCCAGCGAAGTTGATAACATGGCGAAAACCATCAGTCCGCCAATATATTGAATTGGTAAAAACGCAGAGAACAGCAAAGCACCAAAGCCCATGTTAGAACCGGCATCCAGAATGATGGGATACCCCACATCATCCATCACTTCACGGCTGAGTTTATTTTTATCTACAGTTCGAGACAACCTCCTGAACTGGGCGATGTAATGAACGGCAAAATCAACACCCACACCTATAATAATAGAGGACAGTATCGCAGTAATATGATTCAATGAAATATGAAAATGTCCCATTAACCCGAAATTGAGAATAACGGCTGAAGACAGAGGTACAACAGCCAGCAGACCCCAAAGAATCCGTTTGAAAAAAATAGATGCAATGATCCCAATAACCAGCAGGGAAAATACGATACTTAGCGCCGATGATTTAATAATCATAAGCACCATGTCGCGAAAAACGACTATCATTCCGGTCACATGAATCTTCAAATCAGATTTCAGCTTGTCATGGATATAGGTATTGACTCTCCCCACATAGGAAAATATCTCATCGGTAGACATTATTTTACTCAGTGCTGTAATGAGTCCTGCATTGTAATCATAATCTACCATAGAGGAAAAATCTTCAGGATCACCTGACATGGAATACATGGTAAACAGATTATTTACTTTTTCCCGGCTTTCCGGGATGGTTTCAAAAGCAGGATTATCATCCATCACTGTACGGTGCATTTGTTTCACCACATCTGCAATGGAATAGCTGAGGGAGATTTTTTCATTTTCTTCCATAAAATCCTGCAGGGCGGTCATATCATTTAATGCGTTGGGATCTTTCATATCACCCTCCACCCGGGCCCGGACATCCATGGTTCCAGTCATTTCTTCATCCATAAAATCCATACTGTCACGGATTTCTGTCCCCGGTTTAAAAAAGTGGGCAAAATTTACATCCACGGTGACCTTGAAAAAGCCAAGCACACCGACCATCACCATGATAAGTCCTAATAAAAATATATATTTAGGATGCGTCAATACGACCCGCCCCAGGCGGTCGATTAATTTTTCAAAAGTACTAGCCATTGAGATTGCCTTAGATTCCAAATCCCATTTTTTCAGACTGATCACTGCCGGCAGCATGAG
Organism: Fidelibacterota bacterium UBA7303; assembly: GCA_002471805.1. GTDB lineage: Bacteria > Fidelibacterota > Marinisomatia > Marinisomatales > UBA1611 > UBA2134. Next base: position 14,274 of record DKQR01000187.1, read on the forward strand.
AGAACTTATTAGCCAAGCCCAGGTGATGCCTGCGGAGATTGCAATACCATAACCGATCATAGGTTCCAGCGGAGATAAGATCATAGTCAAAAAAGCGGCCACCGTTGTGATACTGGTTAAAAATATGGGAACCAATAAAGAATCCATGGTAGTTGCCACTGCATTTCGCACATCCCCTTTTAGCCGCATTTCCCTGAAAAATTTGGTTATTACATGCACACCGTCAGAATTGGCAATAGTTAATAAAATAATTGGCATGGATGTATTCACCAGTGTAAATAAATAGCGATCAGAACCTGTGATCCTGTAAACCCAGCCCAAGAAACCCATCATGGCAAAAAGAGATAAACCAATCACCATCATAACCATGGCCACACCAGGAACACTTCTCAGATTCAACAGTAGGATTACAACCATAATGAGCATACCTGCTTTCATCAGTGATTGGACATCATCCCGAATTATCCCGGGGATAGTTCCAGTAATGTAAGCAGACCCGCCATAATGGATATCATAATCCTGTAAAATTGGATCAACAACGGCCACCAATTCATTTCTAACTTGATCTAAGCCAATACCTTCAAAAGGCTGGACCATAGCCACTAAATAATCTTCATTCTGACTTACGAACCGATCTTTAATATTTGGATTTTTTTCCAGGTATCCTTTAATCTCCTGTATATCGTTCTCCGTCAGGTTCCGATCCGGTTGCAAATCATCAATTTCCATAAAACCATCATAATTATCCATCCGTGTTGTCATGGAAATACTCTGGACTTCTTCAATTTCCTGCAAGGCTTCCAATTCCACTGAAATATCCCATAAAGCTGCGAATGTATTGGGGTGAAAAACAGTTTGTCCCTTTTTGCCAAAGGAAATGAAAATTACTTCCGTACTGCCAAATTCTTCCTGGACCATATCCCATGCAATTCGGGACTCCAGGTTTTTAGGTAGCATTTTCATCATATCATCATCTATAACAAAAAATTGCAGTCCGGAACCCATGATTAATGTGGCGATTATTGAAATAATGATTGTTCGCCTAGTATGGTCCAGACTTTGTTGAATGAACCAATTGCGAATGGGATGGTTCGAATAATTAGTCTGCATTCTGTTCATGATATTTTTCTAATGCTTTCATTCCATCATCAGTAAAAATTCCACGGACCACAACATTGACAAATCCATGAATGGTTTCCCGGATAAAGATGTTAATAATCGGGTCGATTAATAATTCAAAATGGATTGGTACAGAGAAATAGTATCATTGATATCAACGTTTCCATCAGTATTAACATCTGCCGGCGGTGTTGATTCATACCCAAAACCCAGAATCATATCAACAATATAGTTCAGGTCCAACACATCGAGAACACCATCGAAGTTCACATCTCCCACAGTGTATTCCGGGAAACCGCCTTGCAGAAAATAATAGGTGTATTTTTCCGCCCGTGCAATCATGGATTGTCCGGTACCCGGGAAATTATAATTCCAGACAACAGCGTGCTCCGCATTGACTTCAAATATACGGGAGTCGTTGGCATCGGTGATCAATGTATTACCATTGGGAAGTCGAAAGGCACCGGATTGCACATTGGAATGGAAACCGCCAGTGTGGATCCATACAATATCTTCCGGGCCGTAAGCCTGACCCGGTTCCAGATCATAGGTACCTTCCCCATTCAGAGGTGTTTCTATTTCAAACACTGCCGATGCGTTCGCAGTAAAATCATTATTGAATAAGATCAAATTTCCCGAGCCGGGATATCCGTCGGGGATCCAGTTTACTCCATGCTGGTGTGTCAGCCTTTGATCTGCTGCTGTTCCCCTGCCATAAACCCGTGGATTGCCCCAGCGGTAAAGAAAATCACCTCCTTTGCCGGCATTTCCTCCTGTATGCCCTGCTGCTTCTTCTGTGGTTGTGCTATGGTCAATAATATATATCTCTCCGTGGTGGCGGCTGGATAGCACGATTTGATCCAATACCTCATTGTAGTCAATGGCATTGAAATGTTTCCAGTCCGCATTGGGACCGCCTGGACCCTGGTTTCCGCCAACATTGCCAAAATTTATATCCTGGAGCTCTGGATGATCAGCCACAACACCATAATTTGACAAACTGGAATCAACATCCTGGATCAGATGGTCCCACAGGTGCCACTCCCAAACAATATTACTATCACCGCCAACAGGTTCCACTTCCAGTATTGCCTCACTCCACATTTGATTTAGATTATTTTCAACAGAGCTCCGTCCCATCTCCTCCCAGCCTTTGCCGGCACCACCATAATAGGCAGAACCATTTTCCTGGACAGCGGGGTGCCTTTCCCAGGCCAATACCAGGATATTACCATTCGGCAGAGGCTGAATGTCATGATGGTGCTGATAAATTTCATTGGCTATTTCGTTATACCATAATAGATCCCCATTCCAGTTGTAAGTGGATATACCTCCACCGACACCACCGGTGGTCATGGTAGGATTTGCAACACGATAAGGATAAACCAGGGTACTGTCCTGAAGCAGGTAGGGCATGCTGGCTGCACCTCGCTGGTGTTCCCAGGAATGGATGGTATTTAAATCATTGTCTATCAGGTAACTATGGTTGTTGGTTCCCCCCGGGCCGCCCTGATTCGGGGAAAATAATGTAAGACCATTGTAGGCCTGTCCCCATAGCAGAGGTATACAAAGGAAATGTATTATTATGGTAATTTTAGCGTTCATTTGAAACCGTCTTAATAATTTTTTTTAACCAATGGACCCATGGAAGGTCAATTAGTTAAATATTCTTATATCTATTTAGATTAATGACATAATTTAATTTAGACTCTGTCCTTTTCAATCAAACGATTTATTTGGTTTTGGCACTAAAGCGCATCTTCAAAGTTTACACAATTGTCGGTAATACATTCGGCAAATGGATTTCTCCTGTTTTTACCGGGATTTTACTGGTAATCCTGCGGGTCTTTGTAAGCCTGGGCAGAATTTTCGACCTTCTTCTTTTCCCATCGATCCACACGCCAATCCAGAAGCCAATTCTGATTGTGGGCAATCCCCGGTCCGGAACAACTTTTTTGCACCGCTACCTGATCAAACAGGACCTGGGAACGGGGTCCCAGCTATGGCAGATGATTTATCCATCCATCACAATCCAAAAAATAATAAAACCCATGCTCCCCCTTTTAGAGGTCATCAGCCCTGCCAGACACCATTCAACAGAAGCCCATAAAACAGGTTTAACATCCATTGAAACTGACGATGTATCTCTTTTATTCCGCTATTTCGACGGTTTTTTCCTATACGGGTTTTTTTTAACATTCGATGAAAGGGACTTGTTTGATTGGGTGGATCCCCGGATTCGAGATACATCCGCAAGGGATTTTTCCTGGTTTGAATCACTCTGGAAGCGAAACCTGCGGTCCAACAGAGGCAGTCGCTATATTGGTAAATTATTCAGCCTGAGCGGGAATCTTCCCGCATTTCAAAACCATTTCCCTGATGCAAAGGTCTTATACATGCTCCGCGACCCGCTGAATGTGATTCCTTCGGGATTAAGCCTGGTAACTGGTGTTTTGGATAAAAAATTTAATTTCTGGTCGTTGGATGAAAATATTCAATCCCGATTCATTGAAAGACTATATTCAGCCCTTGTCGAATTGTTAAATCGTTTTCATGATGACTGGATTCAGGGAAAGATAGATCGGGAAAAGGTGCTGGTCGTCCATTATGATAAAATGATGTCTGACTTTGAATCCCTGATGGAAGAGGTACTTACCTTCATTGATGCAGAACCCACCGCTGAAATGATCCAAAATATCAGAGAAACGGCTGAAAGCCAAAGTCAATACAAAAGCGGCCATCGATATGACCTGGAAAAATTTGGCCTGAGTGCAGAAAGAATCAAAAAAGACTGTACCCGCATCTATCAAACATTCTTGAACTGACTGATGAATCAGAAGGTTATCACTTTATTATTCATGGTTTCACTGTCTTTTGGATTGGACCTTCGTCCAATCCAATCCATCCAGAATTGGAATATCCTCCAATCCGGCAGTATCACCATAGAGTGGACAGAATATGAAGGTTTCCTCATCAGCAGGGCGGAAACAATGTTGCATCATCCCATGAATGAAATTGCCAGTGTCATCCAGAATCTAAAACATTATCCGGATATTTTTAAAAGGGTTACCGCAGCGAGACAATTAGGGTCCAACGTTGTACAGATTGTTTTGGATATGCCTTTTCCGTTTGACGGCCGGGATTATATTATAAAATACCAAATAGAAAAATTGGAAAATAAATGGATATTTGTATTTTCTGCGGTGGACCATCCCCTGGGGATCCTGGACCCAAATCATGTCAGGTTGCCCAACGCAGCCGGAATTTGGATCCTGACGGAACAGGAAGCAAACAAGACCAGTGTCACCTATGCTTGGAACGGTGAACTGCTTGGCAATTTCCCCGATTTTGCCCTGCATCGCGCCTGGATAACTCAGGGGACAGAAGTGTTAAATTGGCTGGATCAGGCATTGTCTAAAAAGAATAGTTCATGAAAAAATCGGTTTTCCTCTTATTGATCTCATTATCGCTTGGAGATGAACCGGCGATTCTTTTCAGCGGTTATGTAGATTTCGCACATATTTCCAGGCTGTCTGATTATTCGCTGATTGATATTCCCTACAGGATGGGTTCGCTGGAATTCGAACATGGGTCTGGAAATTTGTCCTTAAATGGCAATTTTGTTTTGGAATACCAGGTCCGGGGTGATTCTTACTTCCTGGGGTCAAAGGATCCCCAGGAATTCAGACTGGACATGCGCGAACTTTACACCACTTACAGTGGAAACAATTTTGAGTTCCGGATCGGGAAACAGATTCATTCCTGGGGCAGTGTGGATGAAAACAGCCCACTGGATAATGCCAGTGCTTTTGATTATTACTACATATTTTTTCTGGGAACGGAACGAAAGATGGCAACCATGTCTGCAGCTCTGGATTATTATTATGGCAATCTCAAAACAAGTGTAGTTCTTTCGCCACTGCATCATACGAACCGCATACCGCTGGGCGACGATGATTTTCCCATCACTTTGCCCGTCTATCCCCAGGAAGACCAGATTTTCCCAATAAATAAATTGCCCTTTGAAGGCGGAATTTATACTACCCTGTCCCATGGTAAAGGTGATATTTCTTTTTCCTATTATTCAACATATGACAGGATTTTTAATCTGACAGGTGTCAATGTCTATGGGCATGGATCTGACCTGTCATTTCCTTATATAGATATACTGTTTGGTTATCGGAAAACAAATGTCATGGGGGTTGGTGGTATTTTTCTTTCAGACTGGTTCGTTCTGCGCGGAGATATTGGCTATTTTTCAACCCGGGACCTCAATTCCAGTACAAGCCGCGAAAGCACCAATAATCCTGCCTGGTACGATTCGCTTCATTTTTCATACCCTCTGCAGGAACAGGCAGATTTCTATGAAACGACCATACAGATAGAAACAGAGCTGCCCCTGAAAATTAATTTTGTTGCACAATATTTTCAGTACGATACCCTCTCTTATGCTTCCGGCAGCCTGCCGGTCGATCAGGAGATCAGTATCCCCAATCTGAATATTGATCCGGAAGAAATGACTCCATCTTATTTTTTCACACCTGGGGTTGGTGCGCCATTGGCCGTAATTACAAACAGGGCTGCAATTTTGATCCTGGACCGGATGTTTATGAATGAGCAGCTGAAACTCTCTGCAATGTCCATGCTGGATTTAGAGACCTATGTCGGAGTGACTGGGATTCCTGGGTCCTTAACTGAATTTAAGATCGAATACAATGTGACTCAGGATCTTCTGGGATTGATTGCCTTAACAAAAGTAACAGGATCAGATACCCATCCGGATGGTGAGAATTATCAGTTTAATAAAATGGGAGATTTTTCTCATGTGCGATTTGAAATAAAATATTTTTTCTAATAATAAAATTCCATTGAAAGTAAAAGTTACCGGGGTTGGTATCTACCTGCCACCCCAAATAGAAACTGCTGAAGATATTGCACTAAGAATTGGTAAACCTGTTGACTGGATCATCGATAAATCGGGAGTATTGGAACGACGAGTTTCAACCATTGATGTGGATGAAATGGGTGCTATCGCCGGTTATGAAGCACTTGGAAATGATGGGCCACCAGATCTGATCATCAACGCATCCGGTGTTCCAAAACAAACCATCCCAGATACATCTACTTTTTTCCAAAAAGCCTTAGGCTTCGAAGGTATTCCTTCCTTCAGTATCCACTGTACCTGCCTATCTTTCATTACTGCTTTTCATACAGCCAGTTCTCTGATCCAATCTGGGGTCTATAAACGGATCCTAATTATTTCATCTGACCGAGGAACTTGCGGTCGAAATTTTGATGAACCAGAAAGCGCGTCTCTCTTGGGGGACGGCGCAGCTGCCGTTGTACTTGAATCATCAAGGAAACCAGACCATAGTGAACTACTGTATTATAATATGCAAACTTGGCCTAGCGGAGCAAACCTGACAGAAGTCCGTGGTGGAGGAACGAATAAACACCCGCAGGATCCAAAAACGACTATAGCTGATAATCTCTTTAGCATGGATGGACCAGCCGTATATAAGATCGCTAGAAAACAAGTTTACAAAATGATGCTCAAGACCCTGAAAACTACCGGATTGAGCCGAGATGATATTGACTGGGTTGTCCCCCATCAGGCATCGGGTAGAGCTGTTGATGCTTATACATCCACAGGAGGTTTCCAAAAAGAAAGGGTGATACAGATCATAACAAAATTTGGCAATTGTGTAGCCGCGTCTGTTCCAATGGCTTTTACCACCGCAGTAAAAGATAAAAGAATTCAGCGAGATGATACAGTTCTATTGATTGGGACTGGTGCTGGTTTATCAGCAGCTTGCACTTTGATTATATATTGATCATTTGGTAAGTATTATTTTCCTGACTCTTAAATCCGTCCTATCCTCAAATTTTATAAAATAAATTCCCGATGGATGATTATCACCAGACCAGGTAAGTGTATAAATACCTTGTTTATAAATTTCTTTATTTGAAATCACATCAATTTCATTCCCCAGTAAATCATACACTCGAATATCCATTCTGCGATCATAGGGAATAATGAGATCCATTTTCATGGTCGGATTGAATGGATTTGGATAAGGTGCTGAAACCCGATACTGGTATGGAAAAAGATCTTCTTCAACTTGGTTGGATGTGGTATCACAATCCTGGGGCGCATAAACTGGAAAGGAATAATAGAACTGGTCCAGGCTCAGGTTCAGGTGTCCGCTTTCTGCAATACAGGCCGGCAGATCTTCACAGAGATAATTTGCCCCAATAGCAAAATAAGGATAACCGCCCATATCATTATTATTCCAATCAAGTCCCATATCGCAGAAACACCCTGGTAATGATTCAAGATTATTATTAAATAACCATAGATAGGATAAATTTTCAAGATCACAGATAGATTCGGGGATAGCAGGAAGTTCGTTATATCCCAGATCAAGAAAATAAAGATTTACCAGATTTCCGATGCTGTCTCCCAGGGACGTCAAAACGTTATTGTTAATATAAAAGGATTGCAGAGCTGTCATTTCGCTGAAAGAATCTGGGAGTTCCGAGATTCTGTTCCATTCAAGATAAAGGGATGCCAAGTTAGACCAATTGCCAATATTTTCCGGCAGGGAATAGATCGTATCATTCACGCCGGAGCCGTTGCCGTAATTACCTGCTACAAGGAAACGCAGCCTGTTGTTGAACCAGGTCTGGGTTCCCAGTTCCAATGGTGAATCATAATCAAGGCTGTTGATAGAGATCAGGCTGTCCAGTACAGCAATATCATCATCGTATAGGCAGGAATCCCCCACAAGAATGGTCACATTTGAGGGCAGGCCCGAATAATAGGTATAGGCGCTGTCACACTGGGCAAACAAAGTTTGACTGAAATATATTGAAATCAGGGATATAAAAATCTTTTTCATTATTTAAGGTAAATAATTTTTTTTGTTTCAATTTGATCGTTGCCCGTTAATTTTACGAAATACAATCCCGCTGGATGATTCCCGGCATTCCATTTTATTTCCTGAAAACCTGACCCGGGATTTCCATCTGTCAGTGTTGCCATTAGCCGTCCGGTTATATCAAATATTTGTAGAGACACAGGGCCAGGCGTCTCTGAGGAATACCGGATGGTGGTAGATGAATTGAATGGGTTTGGAAATGGCTGCTTCAGTTCAAACTCACCAGGAATATCCGGTGCGGTTCCGGTTAGCGGGTTTGTAAAACCAGTTACTGTTACACTTTTTGATTCTTCAGGGTGATGTGCGGGGGTGACAGTGATGGTGATGGGATTTCCATTTGCACTGGCAGCAACATTACCCGAAAAAGTCAACCCTGTTTCCTGTCCCGGTTGAAGAAAGACACTCTCAGCGGCTGCGTTGAACCAGCCGGCATCATCCATTATCTCATAGAAAAAAGTATCCGGGTATCCCCCTTCATGGATCAGGGTGAAAGTGATGTTCGAAATTCCCTCGGGCAAATAGACGCCTTCAATCCCTTCGTATTCCTGGTAATTATTGATCAGGATACTGAAGGCGGCTGGATACAGGCCCGAAATGCGGTGAGCACGATACACAGCTCCGTTGGGCAATGATAAATTGTATTCTGCTTCCCAAACAATATCGCCATTTTCATTGATCTCCAGGGACCTGCCACCGCCGCCAACCGTAGTAACCAGCACATTACCATTATTCAGTTTCTGGGTGTTGCCGGAAGCAAAACCAAACAGCTCCAATGGTAATTCATAAGACCAGGCCAATTCCGCTGTATAGTTACTACCCGATTCATTCACTGCAATTTCGATGGCTCTGGAAATGGGTTCATCCGTGCCCAGAAATTCGGGAAGGTGACTGAGGTTTCCATTATCAAAGGTAAGGATATTCCCATTGGTCAGTATTTGCAAGCTGTGCTGAAAACTGAATCCAAGCTCTGTACCCATATCCACATCACTGGAAAGCAATTGATGACCCATATTCCAGATTATTTCTCCAGAAGGATAATTAATTTTGGTGATTCTGGAAAGATGCCGGGTTGAGATATAAATCGCTTCTGCATCATCATCAAATACCAGGGCATTCACGTGGGTCCAGTCGTACCTAAGATCGGTGTAGGCCTGATTCCAGGTACCTCCATACTGATCATAATCCGCCATGTTAAAATGATCAAAAGTATCCCAGCTCCAGACCACAGCCCCGGTTTCACGGTCCCATTCCACCAGTTTATCTCCTACCCAGGGGAATTCTACTGCTAAACCATCTGCCTGAAAACCCAAGCCCTGGAATTGCTGTGTCCACGGTCCAACAGGAATAACACCCATGGAGGTCGTTTCAACAATACCCATATAATTTCCATTTGGCAGCTGGATAAGATCGTGGTGCAAAAATTCATCATTTGGCTCCCACCATAATGTACCCCGGTCGAAAGAAAACTCAATTCCAGGCAGGTTATTCTCTGTCCCCGGGTTTAAATAGCAGCCAAATAAATCACCGTATGCAGAAGTATTGTAGTAAACAATATTCTCCGCACCTGAATTCCATATTTCGCGGCCATTTTGATCGATCACAGCCGAAAAATAGTTAAAGAAAGCGCCGAAAATTGTGACGCCGCTCTGGATCTGGCCCCCATTGATGATTGTGGTATTGGCATTAGATAATTGTGTACCGGTGGAAAAGGCAAAGGATTCAGACCAGGCACCTTCCTGTCCGGATGGGAATACCGGACGAATACTCCAATGGTAATTTCGTCCCCAGTCCAGAACTGCTGTTTCAATGTATAACAGTGTATGATCTTCCGCCTGGGAAATCACAGAATCAAAATTGCCTTCTTCTGCAATTTGAATTTCATAATATTCTGCTTCCGGGACCTGCTCCCATTCAAACAAAACATGGATATAAGACAGGGTGTCGCCGTTTGCGGGTCGGATCAAACCTGCCCATAAAACAGCATGTGAAAAGGCAACGGCCAAAAGAAGAAGTGAGCTATTATTCTGATTGATCATAAATAAGTGATATTAGATAAAAATAATCCGGCTTGGTTAAAATACAACCAAATTGGATCATTAAAAATATGGAATCGGTTCTTCCAACAATTCCGGTGTCGTAATTTTTCATAACGTCTATGCAGTTTTCGCCAATTGATGAACCGATTGTATTATTTGGGAACGGCCAGCCTCCCGTCCACCCAAATGAATTCCTGAGACTTAATAAAGCTGGAACCATCTTATGCACAGACGGGGGTGCGGACAAATTGCATAAACTGGAGTTCAAAGCGGATTATATACTGGGAGATATGGACTCTATAACCGATATGGATAATTGGATGCATGCTGAAAAAATTATCCTGGAAGACCAGTCCCGGACAGATCTTGAAAAATCATTGACCTGGTGTGTGGAAAGAGGCATAAAACAATTGAGTCTTGTAGGCTGTTCCGGCTACCGGGATGACCATCACCAAATGAGTTTCCTGCTTCTATCCATATTTTCCGACCAGATACAAATGGAGATGGTGACCAATTTATCAACAATTTATTGTGTCCATGGATCCCGAAATTTTGAATGTACACCAGACCAGATCATTTCCTTAATCCCCAAGGATTATCTAACAAAAATAAAAACAACGGGTCTGCAGTACCCATTAAACAACGAAAACCTGCAGTATGATTCCCAAGGCATCAGCAACATTGCTACAGAGTCCCGATTCTCGATTCAGACCAATGGCCCGGTATGGGTGATACTGAATCATCCTGAATGATCAATCTTCATTTCATAGACTGGCTCATTCTCGGCGCTTATTTCACCGGGATCATCTGTGTGGGATTTTTTCGATCCCGGGTTGACTCTACATCAGAAGAAACATTCATTCTCGCCGGCCGGAAGTTAAGCCTGCCTGGATTCATCGCCACTCTGGTCACAACCTGGTATGGGGCAATACTGGGGATAGGCGAGAATACGTATTTGAACGGAATCCAGACATGGTTCATCTTTGGTTTGCCCTACTATGTTTTTGCTGCCGGGTATGCTTCCTGGGCTGCACCCAGGGTCCAGCAGGCAAAAATGATTACCATTCCGGACCATTTTCGTTTTCACTTTGGTGAGGGTTCCGGAATTATCAGTGCACTGCTCCTGGTCTTCCTCACCAGCCCTGCACCCTATATTTTAAGTATGGGGGTACTTATCCAATCCATGTTTCAAATTGAGTTCGGTCTTTCATTATTGATCTCTACGGTATTCAGCGTGATTTATGTCTGGAATGGAGGTTTTCTGGCAGTGATCAAAACGGATATGATTCAATTCCTGCTCATGTTCCTGGGGTTTCTCCTGCTGGTAATATTCTCCTGGATTGATTTCGGCTCTCCGGTAGCCCTGTATCAATCGCTTCCTGAACTGCACCGGGATCCCCTGGGCGGCAATTCGGTCCAATACGTTCTGGTATGGTTTTTTATTGCTGTCTGGACCATGGTCGACCCCGGATTTTATCAGCGCTGTGCCGCAGCAAAGTCACCGGAAATTGCGAGAAAAGGTTTATTCATTTCCATCGGGTTCTGGTGCCTGTTCGATTTTTTGACTGTCCTTTCAGGGCTTTATGCCGTCATGGCAATCAAGACGGACAATGCCCTTTTTGCATTTCCCTTACTGGGTGTGAAAGTATTACCGGTGGGAATATTGGGTTTATTCATCACAGGTATTTTCGCAATAATCATGTCCACAATTGATTCATTCAGCCTGATCAGTGCCATCACATTTGGGCGGGATATCCTGTGGCGAATCCAAAAACCCAAATCGCAAACAAATTCAATTCCCCTGGTAAAAAAAGGATTGGTGATCATTTCCTTCATTGCTCTATTCCTGGCGTTTGCTGTCCCCTCTGTAGTGCGGCTTTTCTATACCCTGGGCTCCGTACTGATACCGGGACTCATCTTCCCCTTTCTTTACACCCTCTCCGGCCAGGCCAGGATTCTGCGGGGCTCTGCTGGAAAAATATGGATCCTGCTGCCGGTTCTGCTTTCCATGGGCTGGCTTTTCTTAAGCTATACGATATCGGAACCCTTGCTGGGGATCGAACCGTTTTATCCCGGGTTTCTATTATCTATTCTTCTGGGTCTGTATTTTCAAAAGTATACTTTGCAGAAAAAATGAGAAGGCCCTCTCCGCGGTAGTCTCGGCGAGCCCAGTGTCTGCTGAGGCTTCCTTCTCCCCCGCAAATAAAAAACCCTGCTATTGAGCGGAGGCAAAAAATACCAAACAGGTGATATTTGAAGTTCTATTGTCTGATTAGCCAGAGCCACCACCTCCACCGCC
>DKQR01000187.1:27003-43026 GCA_002471805.1 Fidelibacterota bacterium UBA7303
CCACCGCCGGCACCACCATCACCACCAAATCCTGCACTGATAGCTGAACCTGTATCAATCATATTAGTAAAACTGCTGGTAAAGCTATCTGTATTCATGCTGCTTATACTTGTATCATGAAACCAAATAAAATCACCGGTATCATAATTAAAACTTTTAAGCAGCTGTTTTATTTGATAACTATCTAAGCCCGATACTACAGAATATTGTAATAGTAGATTATCATCAAGGTCGCAGTTTTCCAAATTTTTCTTATACTTTATTTTATCCCCAAAATTTTCCCATTTCTTTTTTAATAAACGACAGTTATGTGACATTCTGATCATAGCAAAACTGCCAACTAAACCTATAATGAGTAAAAGTATTCCTGAAATAATTGATAAAGCAGGATTGTACTTTATCAAATAAATAGAAATACTAATCATCACCAAATGAGTAATGAAAAATATTGCAGTACTTCTTTTTGGCGCCTTTTCCAACCAATCATTATTAATAATTTCTTGATCAATGTATTTATTCCAATCACTAACAAAAGATGTAGAAGCTCCAATCTTTTTAAAAATCTCATCAAGGTAATTAACTCCACTATTAATCTGTAAACTGACAAACCTTACTAGAAGAGAATCCCATTGATCCAACGAATCAATTGTTGAAATATCTTTAAGTTGGATTACAACTTTCTTTTCTTTCTTTTTCTTTTTTCTGAAGAAAGATTCTTTAATTGTTTCAGTTTCTTGAATTATAAAGTAACCATTGCTGGCAAGTCGAAAAAGTGTGGCTAGGATCGCAGTACCTGTCAATTTTTGATAGGTGATAAAATAGCTCACCAATGCAGGATGATGACTTGAAGGAAAATGTAATTTCCCTTCAAAAGTCAATTTTTCAATTCTGTGTTCTCTCCCATATTTAATAGACCTAATAATCACTGCAATTACAGATACTGCCATGAATAAAAATGAAATTATAAGTCCAAATTTCGATCCCAATTCTTTAATGTTAATATTTTCCAGTTCTGTTTCGATTGAAAAAGAACTATCATTTACTATTGGTTCTATAAGATATGTACTGGGGAAAATAGTATTGATTCTTATTCTACTTTTCTTTGAAATATTATCTGCTTCTAAAGTAATGGTACCCCTATTAAAAGTTGTTTGAAGTCTATCTTTGCCCAACCCTGTAGCCTTGTACCAAATATCATTTTTTTGTAACTCTTCTTCAAAATTTTGTTCGATTGTTAATTTTTTCGTTTTTACATCCCAACCCTTACCTAGGTAAGTCCAATGAAACTGAGTATCATTATGACCAATTCTCAAGGCTCCCTTTAATTTATAAGACACAGTAAAAACTTTTTCAGTATCTTCTGCATAATGGAACCACTTTATCCTTATTGATTTTTTTCTATTTTGAATTTGAAAAGTATTTGGCTCTGAATTACTTGAATTAATGTATTCTGTGGCACCCTCGGATACCCGTATATCATAGATTTCTTTAAATAACTTTTTATTGATTTTAAGGTATGTAAATTTATATCTACCCTTAAAATTAAATGTCCGTGTTTCTACAATAGATACAGTACCATCCTGCGATATAATAGAAGAAATCTTTAAGTTATCAATTGTATTAGATCTTGCGAAAACACAAGATAAATTGACTAAGAATAACAGTGTATATTTAATAAACGATTGTGCCATTATATAATTGATGATAACAGTTTTACAGAGTTTTTTCCAAGTCTTATACGAATAAATCTACCCATCCTCCCACAAACAAAAAACCCCGGGTGACCGGGGTTTGATGATGCGTTTCTTCAGTTCCTATATATTTGACATTAAAAGATATAAATGCCTCTACATTCAACATTCAAAACCAATTTTATCTATAAAACTACAATAAAACCCACTAACAAAAACATTGCTGGACAGTTCGTAATTAGGATAAATATATCTAATTTCTATTGAGAGATTTTCTTTTTATAAAATGATATTGACTATTACCGAAGGTCGGAGAAATTTCCAAATTGATCCTGCATCATCCGTCTGTTTGGCAATTCCTTACGAATATAATGGCTCTCAGCCAAATTTTTATAACACGCCTACTGGGAGCGCAACCCCGTTTCAACAAAATAATTTTGTTGGGGAAGTAAAAAATAATAAAGGATGCAATGTGATGGTTATTAATCAGAATATTCATTGCACTGGAACCCATACTGAATGCGCTAGCCATATATTAAACCAGGACATTTACATCCACGATGTATTATCCCCAACATTTATCCAAACTAAATTAATTTCTATTACTCCAGAAAAGTGGACGGAAACCGATGAATCGTATCATTGTCCTGTGGATAATAATGATCAGGTAATCACAAAAAAGAAACTTATAGAAAAACTTCATTATCCTGTAGATGGATTGGTACTACGTACGTTACCAAATCATCAGGAAAAATTGAATCGTAAATATGATTCGTTAAATACGGCATTTCTCACAACTGAAGCTATTTTATATCTGGACGAATTAAATATAAAACATCTGGTTATTGACCTTCCAAGTATTGATCGCACAGATGACAATGGAGAGTTGGGCAACCACCATCATTATTTTGAACGTGTACCACCTTTTGAGAAGACCATAACCGAATTAGCATATATTCCTGATTCAGTTGATGACGGTTCATACTTCATGCTAATCGAAATCCCGGCAATGAGACTGGATGCAGCACCATCTAGGCCTTTCTTATTTAAATTTGAGGAACAATAATGGATCAAGTAAAACCATATCCAAAGCAATATTATCAAGACTATTTAAATCTCGAAAAAATCTTAAACAGCCAACATCTTCTCAGTCAAAAGTATGGTCATTCTGCGCATGATGAGATGTTGTTTATTATCGTGCACCAGGTATACGAATTATGGTTTAAACAAATTTTATATGAACTGGATTCATTGCTTGAGATATTTCATAAGGATGAAATTCAAGAATCTCATATTTCTTGGGGGGCTGCCCGGCTGGAACGAATTGTTGAAATCCAAAAAATACTGATTGACCAGATTACTGTTCTGGAAACAATGACACCTATGGATTTTTTAGATTTCCGGGATTTTCTTATCCCTGCATCGGGATTCCAGAGCGTACAGTTTAGAATAATTGAAAATAAACTCGGATTATGTCCCGAAGATCGTTATTCCTATGGGGATAACAGCTATCATTCTTATCTTAATCAATCGGACCAAAAAAAAGTAAGCAAGACTGAATCAACTCTATCTCTTTTTGATTTAATGGAAAAATGGTTGGAAAGAACACCTTTTCTTGATTGGGGTTCCACTTCCTTCTGGAAAGAATATGAATCAGCGGTTCAGGAGATGTTGAGCAGTGATCGGAATCTGATAGAAACCAATGATAAGCTTTCGAAAACTGAAAAAGAGAAACACTTGTTAGAATACAATAAAACAGAAGCATCTTTTGGTGCAGTACTGGATTCAAAAGAGCATGCCAAATTAGTAAAAGAAGGGAAATGGCGCTTATCTCATAAAGCGACTCAGGCTGCCTTATTGATATATCTGTATCGAGATCAGCCTATCCTTGACAATCCCTATCAATTATTAACCAAAATTTGTAATGTGGATGAATTATTCACAGCATGGCGATATCGCCATGCACTAATGGTCTCCAGAATGATAGGACGGAAAATTGGTACTGGCGGATCCACTGGATCTGACTATTTGAATAAAACAGCCGAAAAACACCGTATTTTTAGTGATATCAGTGAATTGACAACATTTTTAATACCCAGGTCAGCTTTACCACAATTACCACAGGAAGTAGCAAATAACCTGGGATTTTTTTATCATGTGAAGCAGAAATAATGGATTTAAGCCTTAAAGGAAATAGAGCCATCGTTTGTGGCAGTACAGATGGAATTGGAAAAGCATCTGCACTATTGATGGCAGAAAGAGGAGCAAGCATTACATTGGTAGCACGCAATAAAGACAAATTAAATACTACTTTAACTGAATTATCCACAGAATATGGGCAAAGTCATTCTACTATTTGTGCAGATTTCAATCAACCAGATGAATTAATACAAATGATGCAGGCACATTTAAAAGAAAGTGATTGTACGTACCGCATACTGGTAAATAATTCTGGCGGTCCCCATGGGGGTCCGCTGATCGAAGCAAAAGAAGATGAATTTCGCGTGGCCTTTGAACGACTGCTGATTTGTAATCATATCATGACCAAAGCAGTCGTACCGGGAATGAAGGCACAGGGTTCAGGACGAATTATTAATATTATTTCAACATCGGTTCGCCAGGTAATTCCTGGTTTGGGCGTATCTAATACAATTCGAGGTGCAGTAGCACAATGGGCAAAAACTCTGGCTCTGGAGTTGGGCGAATTTGGAATCACAGTGAATAATATTTTGCCGGGATATACGGCAACTGCAAGACTCCAAGAACTAGCTGAAAATAAAGCTGAATCCATGGGTGTGACCCCTGATCAAATTCAAGATGACTGGGCAAAAAACACATCCTTAAAGCGTTTGGGGACACCAGACGAAATTGCGAGTTCGGTAGCATTTTTAGCATCAGATGCAGCCGGATATGTCAGCGGACATAACTTGTCGGTGGATGGCGGACGTTTCGGTGCCTAATGATAAAACGAACTAGTTACTGTCAGGATGCATCCATTAATAAAGATTGGGAGCAGGTGATAGTGTATATTTTTGATGGTGTACAAAAATTTGCCGTGTATATCAAATTGGAATTCCAATAGTGGAACAATTATATAATTTTATAAATGGTGAATATATCCCGCCAAGTTTAAACCAATATATAGATGTATTTGAACCTGCTATCGGAAAGGTTTACGCACAAGTAGCGGATTCTAATTCTGATGATGTGGAGAATGCTTTTCGATTTGCTGAGAATGCTTTCTCTGGATGGTCAGAATTAACCGTTAAGGAAAGGGCAGACATTTTAAACAGGATTGCTGATGGAATAGAGTCGCGGTTAGATGAATTTGCTTATTATGAATCGAAAGACACTGGAAAACCCATTACCCAAGCTCGAACTGTAGATATCCCAAGGGCTATCGCTAATCTTCGGTTTTTTTCAGAATACGTTTATTCTTTTGATTTTGAGTCTAACCTAACAGATGATATATCAAAAAATAAAGTTGTTCGATCCCCTTTAGGTGTAGTGGGTTGTATTTCACCATGGAACCTTCCTCTATATTTATTTTCATGGAAAATTGCTCCAGCCCTTATAGCTGGAAATACAGTTTTAGCAAAACCATCAGAGTTGACACCATACACTGCCTATAAATTAGGGGAAATCTGCCAAGATTCAGGATTACCATCCGGTGTTCTTAATATTATTCATGGACAGGGCAGCATTGCTGGTGATGCGATGATAAGTCATCCTAAAATCAAAGCAGTTTCATTCACGGGTGGAACCGCTACAGGAAAATTAATTGCTGAAAAGACCGCATCTTCTTTTAAAAAATTATCGCTAGAAATGGGTGGTAAGAATCCGGCCATAATTTTTTCTGATTGTAACTATGATAAAATGTTGGAAATAGTAATTCGATCATCCTTTTCCAATCAGGGTCAAGTCTGTTTATGCAGTTCGAGAATACTAATAGAAAAATCGATATATGATAAGTTTAAAAAAGATTTTATTAGCCGTGTTTCAGGGTTGATAGTAGGTGACCCAAATGATGAAGAAACCCAATTTGGTGCTATTTCATCTCAAGCTCATTATAATAAAATTCTTGATTATATTATTTTGGGGAAACAGGAAGGTGGAGAAATACTTTTAGGTGGGAATGCAGTAAAGATAAATGGCCGTTGTAAGGATGGGTATTTTATAGAGCCAACCATATTTCAGGGACTAAAAAACTCGTGTCAAACAAACCAGGATGAGATTTTTGGGCCAGTGGTAACATTAATCCCATTTGATACGGAAGAAGATGGAATTCGAATCGCCAATAATATAAAATACGGGTTATCGGCAACCATCTGGACTGAAGATATGGTTAAAGCCCAACGTGTTGCAAAAGGGGTTGATGCAGGCGTCATCTGGGTAAACTGTTGGCTTGTGCGAGACCTTCGGACACCCTTTGGCGGAATGAAAAAATCAGGTTTGGGTCGAGAAGGCGGTGATGAAGCACTGAGATTCTTTACAGAACCAAAAAACATATGTACACTGATATGAAACCAAAGTATAAAAAACATATTTTTATTTGTGTTAATGAGCGGGATGAAACCAATCCTAAGGGGGACTGTACTCGTTGTGGCGGTATGGACATCCGTATGAAATTTGTACAACTTATTAATCAACATGGATTGAAAGGAAAAATACGTGCAAACAAAAGCGGGTGTTTGGATGCCTGTGAAATGGGTGCCACTCTTGTAATTTATCCCAATAATATTTGGTACACGCACGTTAGTATTGATGATGTAGAAGAAATTTTTGAAACTTCTGTTATAAATGATAGCGTTGTAGAGCGTCTTGTCTCTACAGAAGAAACTTGGGAAAAACTACAAGAAATCAGGCAACATAATTTATGACTGGGAATATCAAAACGGAAAAAGCCCCAGAACCAGTTGGTAATTACCCACATGCCAGGAAAGTGGGAAACCTGTTATTTCTGTCTGGTGTAGGTCCAAGAAAACCGGGAACAAATGTCATTCCAGGCGTGGTGATGGATGGCCAGGGGAATATTGTAGCCCATGATATTGAAGAACAATGCCACTCCGTTTTTCAAAATGTAAAAATCATCCTGGAAGAAGCAGGGAGCAGCTGGAATAATCTTATTGATGTCACAGTATTCTTAACGGATATGAAGGGAGATTTCGATCGGTATAACCAAATTTATGCCGATTATTTCAAAGAAAATCAACCCTGCAGAACTACAGTTGAAGTCATATCATTGCCTACACCCATCGCAATTGAACTTAAATGTATAGCAACCATTGTTTAGGAGGCTTTTATGTCTTTGACACCCCCACTTAACTTTAAAAATTGGATCGATGAAAATCGACATTTATTAAAACCTCCTGTAGGAAACAAGGTGGTTTATAGTGGAACTGATTTTTTAATTATGGTTGTAGGCGGCCCAAATTCCCGTAAAGATTATCATGTGGACCCGGTTGAAGAATTTTTTTACCAGATTGAGGGTGATATGCTCCTTAAAATTATTGAAAATGGGCAAATGCTTGATATCCCAATCAAAGAAGGGGAAATATTTTTACTCCCAAAAAATATTCCCCATTCTCCGCAGCGGTTTGAACATACAATCGGTCTAGTGGTGGAATATCAAAGAGAAGACGGCGCTTTAGACGCATTCCAATGGTACTGCGACGACTGTGAGTCTTTGCTTCATGAAGTAACATTAGACTTGGAAGATATCGTTTCACAGCTTCCGCCCTTATTCGAACAATATTGGAATAATTTAGAGAATAGAACCTGCGGTGAATGTGGGGCAATCCAGCAGCCCCCCCCTAATTAAGGCAGCATTTGAAAATAGATATACACACCCATATTCTGCCAAAGGAATGGCCGAATTTGAAAGAAAGATACGGATACGGAGGATGGATTAGCTTGGATCATCATAAAACCGGCTGTGCTCGCATGATGAAAGATGAACATTTTTTTCGGGAAGTGGAATCAAACCTATGGGATTCCAGTGTTCGAATAAATGAAAGCAACAATCATGGAGTTGATGTTCAAGTATTATCAACTGTTCCGGTCATGTTCAGTTATTGGGCAAATATCGATGATGCTTTGGATCTATCCAAATTACTGAATGATCATATTTCGTCTGTAGTAGATGAATCTCCAAAAAGGTTTATTGGACTAGGTACTATTCCCCTTCAGGATCCTAATAAATCAATCAAAGAATTAGAACGGTGTTCTAAAATGAATCTGGCTGGTGTCCAGATCGGCTCCAATGTAAATGGTAAAAACTTAAATGAAGCTGAACTGTTTCCGATGTTCGAAGCCGCTTCCGATCTTGACATGTCAATCTTTGTTCATCCTTGGGAGATGATGGGCGAAAATGATATGAAGAAATACTGGCTGCCTTGGTTGGTGGGTATGCCAGCAGAAACCAGTCGAGCTATATGCTCCATGATTTTTGGAGGTATATTCGAACGTTTACCAAATCTCCGAGTTGCTTTTGCGCATGGAGGTGGTGCATTTCCGGTTACTTCAGGTCGTATCCAACATGGATATAATGTTCGCCCTGATCTGTGTGCGGTAGACAACCAAGTTGATCCAGCGAACTATCTTGGTAGATTTTGGGTGGATTCATTAGTACATGATGCGGACACATTGGATTTTTTACTGAATAAAATAGGTTCGGACAGAATTGCATTGGGGACGGATTACCCATTTCCCCTTGGCGAACTTGAACCAGGGAAATTAATTGAATCTATGAGTCTTTCTTCTGAGCAAAGAGATAAATTGCTATTTAGAAATGCTCTGGAATGGCTTGGTTTGTCGATTAACCTATTTTTGTGACATATAAAAATTCTAGAATATTTGCGGAAACTCTGGATCAGGATGATCCATTGGGAGCATATCGGGAAAAATTTCATTACCCGAAAAATATAAATGACAATGACTTAATCTATTTTTCTGGCAATTCCCTTGGGCTCCAGCCTAAATCAGTCCGAACTTTTGTTGAAAATGAACTTGATGTCTGGGAAAAAAAGGGATTGCTTGGTCAGCATAGCCGGTGGAAAAATTTCCATGAAAGACTCCTGGAAAACACTGCCAGGATGGTGGGAGGAGATTCATCAGAAGTTGTGGTAATGAATGCTTTAACAGTCAATATTCATTTCCTGTTAATCTCATTTTATCAACCCACTGAAACCAGAAAAAAAATTATGATCGAAAACGGGGCATTCCCATCAGACCAATATGCCATCAAATCCCAAATAGAATTTCATGGTCTTTCCCCCCTAGATACATTAATTGAATTGACCCCAAGGGAAGGTGAATCTATCCTCAGGACTGAAGATATCATATTAGCAATAAAGGATGCAAACCAAGAGTTGGCTACGGTTATGTTTGGTAACCCGAACTACTATACAGGGCAAGTTTTTGATATGCAAGCCATTACGAATGCTGGCCATGATGTGGGGGCATTTGTTGGTTTTGATCTTGCTCATGGCACCGGCAATCTGTTAATGAACCTGCATGACTGGGATGTTGATTTTGCCGCCTGGTGTTCTTACAAGTATTTGTGTGCCGGACCAGGTGCACCAGGTGGTATATTTATTCATAAAAGACATCATGATTGGACAAATCACAGGTTTGCAGGGTGGTGGGGTCAGAATAAAGAAACTCGATTCAATATGGGGCCTGATTTTGACCCGATTAAAACAGCTGAAGGTTGGCAGGTCAGCAATGCGCCTGTGATGGGTATGGCACCATTATTGGCGGCAATGGATATTTTTGATGAAGTGGGGATGAATGCTATTCGTAAAAAAAGTGAAAAATTAACGGGGTTTTTAGAATATTTAGTCATCAAGATTTTACCGGAAGTAACAATTATTACCCCCGAGAACTCTACAGAACGGGGATGCCAGTTATCACTTGTAGTGCCTGGCGGGAAAAAAATTTTCGATGATCTATCTAATCGGGGCGTAGTATGTGATTGGAGAAATCCAGATGTAATACGAGTTGCGCCTCATCCGTTGTTTAATCGATATACTGAAGTATATGATTTTGTTATAATGTTAAAGCAGATTCTTGCTGAATAAAGAAAAGATCACATTAATCGGTGCTGGTTTGGCAGGACCGCTCCTGGCAAATTATATGGCACAGAGAGGTTATGTTGTAACAATTATTGAAAGTCGACCGGATAGGAGAAAGGTACCTATATCCGCAGGACGATCTATCAATCTAGCGCTGTCAGCCCGGGGTATCCATGCTCTCAAAGAGATCGGCCTCTACGATAGAATTAAACCTATTACCATCCCTATGAAAGGAAGGATGATTCATGACCTGGATGGGACTACTCATTTGCTGCCATATGGACAAACAGATAATGAGATTATCTTTTCCGTTTCTAGAGCACAGTTAAATATGGAATTGATGACTCTGGCGGAGGAATCAAAAAATGTAACCATCCTTTTTAACCATAAACTGGTTTCAGCTGATTTTGACCAAAATAAACTCTATCTTAAGATATTAGATACAAATTCTGATAAGGAATTATCATTTAGCAGGGTTATCGGCTGTGATGGGTCAGCCTCAGTTCTCAGAGAAGCTATAATAAAAAAAACTGCTGTGAAATATGTAAAAAAACCATTAGGTCATGGTTATAAAGAATTAACAATACCACCATCGAAATCGGGAGATTTTCAGATTGAATCTAACGCGCTGCATATTTGGCCTAGGGGGAATTACATGCTTATTGCTCTACCCAATAAGGATTATTCTTTTACCTGCACTTTATTTTTCCCAGTAGAAGGAGATGTTAGTTTTGAAACTTTAAACACCGAAAATGATATTATACATTTGTTTGAATCACAATTCCCAGATGCCATAGAAATGATGCCTACGCTGATTAAAGATTTTCAAAATAACCCAACAGGTGACCTTGCTTCTGTATATTGTAACCCATGGCATTTCCAGGATAAAGCATTGCTTATAGGGGATGCAGCACATGCAGTTGTACCATTTTTCGGCCAGGGAATGAATGCATCATTTCAAGACTGTTCAATTTTGGCCAGACTCATAGACAGAAATGAAAATAACTGGCAAACCATTTTTGATGCTTTTTCATCTACACAGGTAGAGAATGGGCATGCCATTGCAGATATGGCAATTGAGAATTATATAGAAATGCGTGATCATGTGAATAATATAGAATATAAAAAAAGGAGAACCTTGGAATTAAACCTGGAGCGAATGTATCCCAGCCAATTTATACCGAGGTATTCTATGGTGGCTTTCCATCAAATTCCTTATTCAGAAGTATATGAACGAGGCGAAAAGCAGTTTATGATTATTAATGAATTACTAAAATTAGATCCATCAGGAAAATTGATTGATAGAGAATTAGTAAAAAAAATGTTACCTAAGTCTAATTTGAATCTATAAATATCAAGAGCTCATCCCATTAGGGAACACTACTTTCGTGAGGGTAATATTCAGTAATCATTACTCTATTTATAATAATAAGCAATCCTCTACTGCATCTAAAGCTTAAGAAAGTCAGATAACTATAGCGGCGCCATGAAAGTTTTGTAGCTTATATTGTAGGTAATCCTTCCAGTGCTTTTAAGCTTTCAGCCACTTCATCATTTGTCATAGCATGATCTTCCAGACCCCCACTTAGGAATTGAGTATAGGCAGACATGTCAAAATATCCATGCCCAGAAAGGTTAAAAAGAATAACTTTTTCTTCGCCAGACTCACGGGCTTCAATTGCATGTTTTACCGCTCCATGTACTGCATGACTAGATTCCGGTGCGGGAACAATACCTTCTGTTTTTGCAAAAGCAATAGCAGACTCAAAGCAATCTATTTGGCCATAGGCTTCTGCTTCCATAATGCTATCTTTTACCAATTGACATAACAGAG
Organism: Fidelibacterota bacterium UBA7303; assembly: GCA_002471805.1. Lineage (GTDB taxonomy): Bacteria > Fidelibacterota > Marinisomatia > Marinisomatales > UBA1611 > UBA2134. The sequence continues at coordinate 38,604 of DKQR01000187.1, forward strand.
GCGCATCTCCATGGTATCTTAGACCACCGGCGTGAATTGGTGGAGGAACAAACTTATGACCGAGAGTATACATTGGGGATAGAGGTGTTAGCTGAGCAGTATCTCCAAAGTCATAACGGAATTCGCCTTTTGTAAGGGTTGGGCATGATGCAGGTTCTGCAGCGACAAAACGAATATCTTTCCCATTTATTTTATCTCTCACAAATGGAAATGATAATCCAGCAAAATTACACCCTCCACCGACACAACCAATTATGATATCTGGAAAATCCCCAGCAATTTCCATCTGTTTCGCGGCTTCTTGGCCAATGACAGTCTGGTGAAGCAGAACATGGTTCAGTACTGAACCAAGAGCATAACGAGTATCATCCCTTGTAGCGGCATCTTCCACTGCTTCAGAAATAGCAATCCCAAGACTACCTGGTGTATCAGGAGTAGTTTCTAGAACTGTTCTTCCTGCATTTGTATCAGGTGAAGGGCTCGCCACAATCTCCGCACCATAAGTCTGCATCAAAGCCTTGCGATATGGTTTCTGATCAAAACTGATCCGGACCATATATACTTTCACTTCCTGACCAAAAATAGAGCCAGCAAATGCTAGGCTACTACCCCATTGTCCAGCACCGGTTTCTGTTGCTAAACGATTTATTCCTTCTTCTTTATTATAATATGCCTGCGCTACTGCAGAGTTTGGTTTGTGGCTTCCTGTAGGACTTACACCTTCATATTTATAATAGATTTTTGCTGGAGTCTTTAGTTTTTTTTCCAAACCGGTGGCGCGGATTAATGGCGATGGACGCCAAATCTGTAAAGCTTCCAATACTGGTTCAGGAATATCTATAAATCTATCTTGACATACTTCCTGCATTATTAATCCCATAGGAAACAGTGGAGCCAAATCATCAGGGCCTATGGGTTCTCCCGTACCTGGATGAAGAATAGGTGGCGGTTGATTAGGCATATCTGCGGCAATATTATACCATTGTTTTGGAATTTCCTGTTCTGTTAATGTTATCTTTTTTTGATGCATTGTTCTATCTCCCAATAGTTTCGTCTATTACTATACCCTTAGATCCTAATAATTATATAGGTATTCAGTAGAATTCTAATACCTATAAAATAAAAAAACATCTTTATTTTTTATTCGTGGGATTTAATTCAAATGTGTCGCACTATTTTGTTAAAACAATTTTCCATCGCTTTTACCGATTTAAGTGCCTGCACCACCTTTGGTCTTATATTATTGATGCTATTTACTCTAACAAACTTAGTTATATCATATTTTGGCTCACCGAATTGACTCATAAATCGTCCATCTTTTAATTTTTACCAATGTGATACGCTTAATCATATCCAAGTCTAATAACCATACTATAAACAAAAAACACAGGCTGACCGGGGCTTGGTGTTGTGAAAAGGGTAAAATTATTTCAACAGTATCATTTTCTTGTTTTGATTAGGTTTATCTACTTTTATTGATTATTATATTGAAAATGAAAACAATCATATTATCTGGTCTGATTTTTTTTTCTTTACTGAGTGGACAAAACAAGAAATTATTATTTATTGGTATTGATGGTTGTCGACCTGATGCGTTAACGCAAGCACAAACACCCAACATTGATGAATTGATTAATGGTGGTGTTTACATCAACGACGCACTTTGTTCTATCAATGGGCAGCCGACAGTGAGTGGGCCCGGATGGTCAACCATGATTACGGGTGTTTGGTTTGATAAACATGGCGTATCTGATAATTCCTTTAGCGGTTCCAATTTTGATGAGTATCCACCTTTTAATGTTTTAATGGAAGAATCGGATCAGGAATACCATACAGCTTCTTTTATAATGTGGACACCAATCCATACACAGATATTTGGTGGCACCATGGATTACAATGAATTGCATTCCACCTATGATGGTAGCGTAGCCCAGGGGGCAGCGGATTATATGGGGATGCCAAATCTGGATATAGTTTTTCTGGATTTCGACGACGTAGATATTGCTGGTCATAATTATGGTTTTAGTCCGGACGTAAACCAATATATTAATGCGATTGAAAACGTTGACGAATACATTGGGTGGGTTATTGATGCCATGGAAAACAGGCCAATGTTTGAAAATGAAGATTGGCTAATAATGATTACAAGCGACCATGGTGGGATTGATTATAGCCACGGTGGCCAAACAATTGAAGAAAGACAAATTCCCATTATTTTAAGTGGACCCCTTATTGATGAAGAGGCTCTCCCCGAACAAGTTTATTTAACAAATATGGTACCTACCTTGCTTCATTATTTTGGACTCGAGAACAATTGCGAATGGCAGCTAGACGATGTTTCCATGGGGCTAGACCCAACGGAGTTTCCTCCCTACGACATCTGTCCGAACTGCCCAAACCCATTGACGGCGGAAGTCGATCCGTCCACAATGGACGTTATTTTGTCCTGGGATCAAAACTGGGCACCAAACCACACCTACGCGCTCTATCGTAATGATGAATTAATAGCAGAAATCGATGGGGAGGAAACAACTTACATTGATGCACCGTCATTCACAGGATTAAGCGGTGAAGCCACGTTTCATTATTTGCTCCTGTTGGAATCCAATTTGACGGATTTTTCGTGTGATGCTGAAGCGGTACTCGGCATTCCTTTGGGCATTGACCTTTTGGATGAAAACTTTGATGGTCTTGAGCTATTTCCCGCTGTAGATGAAGCTTATGGCGCCTGTGGAAATTCAATTGACCCCGACATTTTGGGCTGGACCCATGACCCTCCCCAAAATTGGGAGATAGACAATACGAATATGCCTGAAGTGGGCACCTTCGAATGGCGAGGCTGGTCTTTTGCTTCCATGGACTTTTGGGTGGATGCGGAGGATCAACTACGAAGCCAGTTCACAAGAGCGGATGGAACTGTTGCCGTTGTCGACCCAGACGAATGGGATGATTGTGGAGACGCTGCATCTTTTGGAAGTTACAATAGCATCTTAACGTCTCCGCTGATTCCATTGATGGGGAATCCTATAAATATTTCTTTTGATTCTCACTATCGACAGGAAGCGCCACAGCAAGTTTATCTTACTGTCTCCAACTGGTCGGGTGAAACACTTGAAACACTTCTCCATTATTCAAGCAGTGCCGGGGCAGACAATGCTGGCGGTGATGTTGTAAACCAGCGGTTAAGTTTCATTGTTGAAACAGATGAAAGTGAAATTTATTTCAACTGGGAAATGGCTGATGCTGGGAATAATTGGTATTGGGCGATCGATAACGTAAAAATTCAATCTCAAACACCACCCATAGGAGATTTGAATTATGATGGGAATTATGACATTTTTGATTTACTGACCCTTCTAGAAATACTTGTTGGAATTTTAAACCCAGATATTGTGTTAAACCATGTCAGCGACATTAATCAGGATGGTGAAACCAACTTTTCAGATTTGATCCTGCTTTTAAGTTATATTATGAACCATTAAAACAAAAAACCCCACGAATGTGGGGCTTTAGCTTGAACCTTATCGCTGCTGCTGTTAGCTTCTACAGGTAGCAGTTATTGCTGTTATCTGCTGAAAATAGAGAGTTTATTAAAAAGTTTTGAGAATAGATATGTCGTCCGCCGGTGAGTTTATTCGTTAGCCCGTAAAAAGTATATTGAAAAAGGAATTCGAATTTGAAAAAACTATCCATATCTGAAATTGTTTTTCTGATAATCATGATGCCTTCTGTTAATACTTTTGCACAAGACTCGGAATTATACATTTCACTTAATTTTCAAAAAGCTTATGAAAATCAAACTCGGTCAATGACTGGTTTCCCCGGTTCGAATTATTGGCAAAACCAGGCAAATTACCAGATTGATGTTGAATTCGATCCCAAGAGCAGGCTCTTGGAAGGCAAAGCCAAGATTACCTACTTTAATAACAGTCCCGACACGTTAAGGGAAATGTACATTAATCTTTTTCCCAATTTTTTTAAGAAAGGTCAAATTCGCGATGAGGTAGTAGAATATAGCGATGAAAGTGATGGCCTGACGATCGAGAATCTTTCCATCAATAAAGCTGTCGTGGATACTGCGAAAGAGAATGAAAAGATTATCTATGGTCCGACAAATCTCAAAGTTATTTTGGATTCAATGATCGCACCCAAAACCCAGGTTCCGATAAATATCAAGTGGCATTATATTATAAACAAAGGCTCTCACGGCCGTACAGGGAGTGTAGATTCCACAACATTTTTTATCGCCTACTTTTTCCCACACATTGCCGTTTATGATGATATCGATGGCTGGGATGATTTTCATTTCAAGGGCGATGCTGAGTTTTACAATGATTTTGGTGATTTTGATGTCAACATCACAGTTCCAGGAAATTTTGTAGTTTGGGGAACAGGAATACTGCAAAATCCTGATGAAGTATTA